>NZ_RAWG01000039.1 GCF_003611735.1 Corallococcus sicarius
CCCGCCCTCACCTGGGCGTGGATGCGCTGACGCCCACGGTGGACCTGCGGGCCCGCCTGGAGGGGCGCCTGCAGCGCGGAGGCTTTCGGCAGGGTGCCTTTGGCCCGGACTACGAACTGGCGCGCTTCCAGGTGGCGGGCCCGTCCGCCCAACCCCTGGCGGACGCGCCCTTCCCGGACGGGTCCTCGGCCTACGGTGAAGTGATTCTCAGCTGGGACGCGGAGCGATTGGGCACCCTGGCGCGGCGCCACCTGCGCCTGACGCTGGGAGCGGAGGCCTTCTCCTGGGGACGGGTGGACGTGGAGGGGCGCCTGGAGGTGCAGCTCTTCCACCGCAACCTCACCGTGGCGGTGGGAGGGCTGGCGATGGGCATGGGCCAGCCCGCCGCGCGCTCCCTCGTTTCAAGTGAGGCCCGGTGGCGCTTCCTCGGAGGGAAGCTGTACGCGGTGGGGCAGGCAGGCACGCTGCTATTCCCGACGGCGGAGGGGACGCTGCGTCCGGGCGCCTTCGCGGTCGTGGGACTGGGGGTGGACCATGTCCGGTGAGCGGCGCCTGCGCAGCGGGGTGGGCCTGGCGCTGGCGGTGGCGCTGCTGAACGCGGGCTGCGCTTCGTTGCCCGCGAGGCCGGGCCAGGCGGGCCGTGGGGCGGCCCTGGCCTTCAGTCCCGCCTCCGCGTCCGCCCAGGCGCTGAGGAGCGCTGCGGGAGGTGCGTCCCCGGGAGAGGCGCTGGCATCCTCCACGGCGGAGGGGGCGGAGGAGCCCCTGGGCCTTCGACGCGAGCCCCTGGCCGAGGAGGCCGAGGGCGCGGGTGCGCCAGGCACGAAGCCGGTGGCCAGCGTCTGCGGGGGAACGCCAGTGCCCTCGGGCTGGCCCCACCTGGACTCCAGCCGGGAGGTGCTGAAGCCCTTCCTGGCGTGCGCCTCGCCCGCGGGATTCGTGGCCCTGCAGCGCGGGGTGGACATGGCCGCGTTGGTGGAGTCGCTGGAGGACTGGGACGCGGTCCGCCTGGGGGCCCTGGGGCCGATGGACGCGCGGGCCTCGGAAGTCCTCAACCGGAAGCGCGCGGCCTTCCTCGTCACGTCCGTCGAGAAGTATGGCGCGCCCTATTCCGAGGTGCTCGCCCTCTTCGTCCTCCACTCGGCCTTCGACGACGAGCTGCGCGAGGTGGTGCAACGGCTCGCCCGCGACAAGCAGCTGGGCGAGACGCTGGGGAGCATGCCCGTCGTCCGCGAGGAATTGAAGCGGCGGGGCCTGGAGCTGGAAGGCTTTCCGGAGCGGGGTGAGCAGGCCCGCGACGTGCTGCGCGGGTTGGGGCGCGCGGGCCGGGACATGCTCTCCAGCAGTCTCGCGAGCGATGGCGCTCGGGGACAGAGCCTCTGGGCGAAGCGCGCCGAGCTCCCACCTGCGTACCAGGCGGCCCTCGATGAAGTGCAGGAGGCGCTGACGGAGCGGCACTACTCGCCGGGAAGCGCTTCGGCGGGGGCCTTCGACCACCTCACCTTCGGTGTGCCGCTGGGCTTCTACCACCTGGCGGCGGGGACGGGGCACGGGGCGTACTCACTGGCGCAGGGGAAGTACGAGCAGGCCACGCGCGAGTTGGCGCCGGCCGCGCTGATGGTGGCGCTGTATGCCGGGGGCAAGGGCGCCCGTGTCCTGGTGGAGTCGCGCGGCGGGCTGCGGCGCTTCCAGCTGCCGGCGCTCGACGTGGACGGGATGAAGGCGCTGATGGCGCGCCTGGAGGAGCAACTGGGCGTCAACGCCGCGCGCGACCTGCTGCGCTACCTCCAGGCGAGCCGCGAGGGCGCGCGGGTGGCCGCCGAGTGGGGCGAGGCGGGGCTGCTGGCGCTGTACGAGGCCCGCGGAAACCCAGCCAAGGCGCAGGGGGTGCTGGCCGAAGCCAGCCGCGAGTCCTCCCGGCCAGCGGCCACGAAGGGCGCGGCAAGGAATCGGGCCGGCACCTTGGACCCCTTCGCGCAGAGCGCCGAGGTGGGCGCCGCGGAGGCCGCGAAGACGAAGCTGCTCCAGGCGGAGCTGGAGTCCTCGGGCCCCCGTCTCCCGAAGGATGTGAAGCAGCTGAAGCAGAGGGCCCCGAAGCTGGAGGAGCCACCACCGGGAGTCGAGAAGGGGGCGCCGCTCTGGCAGGAGTACGTTGCCTATCGCAAGAGGCGGCTGAAGGAGATTCAGGAGGGTGACGCCGTCAAGGGCCCCCTGAAGTGGGAGGGCTACCAGGAGATGCGCGCCTACCATGCTCGGGGCATGGCCTTCGAGAGGACCATGGTCGCCATCCTGGAGGCGGACGCTGCCTTGCCCCGCGCACAGCGGCGCTGGCTCGGCGACTTCGAGCAGCCGCGCATCGAGACGCACGTGGGCGTGTCGAAGGTGGACCTCCGGTACGCCGACGTCCTCGTCATCGAAGAACGCCCCCCACCGGGCCAGCCACCTCGGGTGGAGACGTTCAGCTTCAAGAGCCGGAATCTGGCCGTTCTGGACGACAATGCACTCCCTGTGCAGTTGAATACGGACGCCAGTAACGCAATCAAGCATTACGGTGGAACGCTGAAGATTCTTCGGGACGGCATGCGACAGCAAGCGGGTGTTCAGCGAGTGCGCCTCGTCTATGAGGGCCAGCAGTTTCTGCCCCAAGATCGCAATATGCTGAGAACGGCGGCGAGCGAAGCGCAAATGCGGAACAAGGGCGTGGAGGTACTGTTTCAATGAAGATGAAGACACTGACATTGGATGATTTGAACAAGGTGGACTGTCTGCGCTTCCTGTTCAACGGCGCTTTCGATTCGAGTCGTGGGGTAGAGCACGGGTTGGCGCCGTTTCTGGATGCTCTTGAGCAACACGCTCACGGATGGATGCCCACATTCGTCAAGACGAGTCGGCGACGTAAGTACGCCAGAGCCGCAGTCTGGAGTGCGATTGAGGAGCGACGCGCGGACTATGGTTCTATCATTGGGTTGTTTCGTTCGGAGAATCCTGGGGTGTCGCTGTCGCTCACCCTTGGGCTTACGCAAACGGAGCCCGACCTGAGCGTCAGGCTCAACATACAGCCGCTCTCATTTTTTGCAGAGGAGGAGGCCTGTCGCGGTTTTGTGGCAGTGGCGCGAGGTTGGGCCTCTCGGTACCCTTCTCATCATGCCGCAGCGCACAGTGCGGCCGATCTGAATCTTGCGGATTCTCCCGCTTTCGGTCGCGATGACGAGACATGGAAGCGGGACGGGTTCGATAAAATCTACGAGCTGTTCTGGCTGAACATCTTCGGTCCGAAGCTGGTGGAGTCCGTAGGCCGGGAGCGGATGCTCTCGACGCCTGCGCACCTCGTGGAGGAGCTGCCCAATGGTTCCGTCCTCCTGGTGCTGCGGCCCACGGCCGCCGACTTCGACAGTGAGGAAGCGCGCGTGGCGCAGGCCCGAGCCCATGTCCACCTGCGACCGGACCTCGACTTCGACACGCTGCTGCGCACGCTGAGAGAGCGCAGCGCCGCGCTCGTACCCGTCGAGCCGCGCTTCCACCCTGATGTCGCGCCGCTCTTTTCACGGTTGCCGGACGCGTTCGCCCTCAGCGAGCGGCAACGGAAGATCGCCGAACTCAACGCCTTCCGGCCGGCCGAGCCGGAAGAGTGGCTGCCCGTCGCGTTGCCGTCAGATGTAGAGAACCCGGAGCGTGTCCGTAGCCACTATGACGACCTGTCCGAGGGCCTCGTGGCTGTGCTTCACACGGATGTGCCCTCCATCATGAAGGAGACGCCCGAGTCTCTCACGGACCTCGACTTCCACTTCTGGAAGACCCACTTCCCCGAGCGGTATACGCGCGAGGTCCTCGACGGACACACGATACCGGCGTTGGGTGCCTACCTGGGAGACGTGCTGGTGCGGCGGTTGGGCGGGACGTGGGTCTTGCGGCAGAAGAGGGAGGAGTCCCAGGTGCGCATCGGCAAGCGCGTCTGGCTGCCCTTCCTCCGTGCGCGCCGGTACATGCAGTCGCGCGAGTCGCTGTTGGAATACTCGCTCACCCAGTTCTTCAAGGAGGCGGAGCGGTACCGGCCCTGACTGCGGCGGCGGCTGGCCCTCTCTGCCAACGTGAGTGAGACAGCCCGTGCCGAGCACCACCATTGCCAGCAATGACAGTCCGGCCGGTTCCGCGCCCCACGGTCAGGCCGGTGGCTCCTCAGCAGTCACACGCAGCGGACGAGGCCCCGGCTCCGTCGGCGTCTCGTCCGCGCCGCGCAGGGGCGACGGCTTCGTCCGGAGGTCGTCCTGGCGCGGTGCCGGGAAGGCAGGGGAGATGCCGCCCTCGTCCTCCAGCAGGTCCAACTCCGCCAGCGCCTCGCCCCCCTCCAGCAGCGCCTGCTGGACCTCCCTCACCGCGTCCGCGCCATCGTAGGGCCCCCGCATCGCGAGCAGTGCCCGCAGCTCCGACTCCAGCTCCGCCGCCGTCGCGAAGCGCGCGGCCTTCTCCCGCCGCAGCAGTTTGTGGAAGACGGTGCGCAACGCCTTGGAGAGGCCGAAGGTCGCGCTCGCCAGGTCCTTCACGCGGAAGGTCATGGCGTGCCGGATGGCATCCTCCACGAAGGGCGGCAGGTGCAGCTCCATCGCCGTGACCATGGCCGTGAGAAACTGCTGGTGCTGCTGGCGGGACAACCGCGAGCCCTCGTCCTCCGGCGGGAGGTTCCCAGGGAGATAGAGGTGCCGCCCCGTGGCGAACTCCAGCAGCGTCAGGCCCAGCGAGAAGAGGTCCGCCCGGGCGTCCGTCGCTTCCCCCAGCAGTACCTCGGGGGCGGAGTAGATGACTTCCCCCGGAGGACGCGGCAGCGTCGTGGCGAGCCGCCCGCCCAGGCGGGAGAAGGCGACACCGAAGTCCGTCAGCACCACACCGCCACCCGGCCGCAGGCGGATGTGTGTGGGATTGATGTCGCGGTTGACGATGCCCAGGGGAACATCCGCGTCATCCGTGCGCGTATGCGCATGCGCCAGGGCCGCCGCCACCTCCGCGCCCACGTACAGGACGAAGGATTCGGAGAAGTAGCGCCCACGCACCTGGGCAATGGACAGCAGCGCATCCAGGGTGAAGCCCTCGACGCACTCCATGGCGGCGCACAGCCCGTACTTCATTTCGAAGAGGCCGTGGACACGGGCGATGTTGGGGTGCTGGAGGAACCGGGCCAGCCGCACCTCCTCCTCCAGCCGGGCACGCGCACGCGGGTAGCTCTCCGGGACGGGCCCCTCCGGCAGGGCCACGCACTTCAAGACGACCTTGCCCTGATAGCCGGCGGGCGTCCGGGGCCGGGCCAACAACACCCGTTCGCCATGGCGGCCCGTGCCCAGGTCCTGGAAGAACTCGTAGGAGGTGTCACCGTGACAAAAGAGGACCGCGCCCCCGGAGGACCGGGGGTCGGAAACAGTGGCCATGAAGGGAGGCTCCGGAATGCACGCGGGGAACCGCATGCGCAGACACCCAGAAACTACTTTCGCGGCGCTTCCGGAGTGAAGGACGCCATGGGTCGAAAATGGCACGCACCCGGCTTCACTCCGGGTCCATGGTCATCTCCAGAACGTCAATTCCTGTTACATCCCCGGGCTCACGGCCAGCGGTCGACGATGATCCCGACCCCGTCCCTGGTTGTGTGGACCTCCCCGGGTCGGGAGCCCTTGAATCCCTCATGATTCAGGGACATGCAGATGGGGCGGGTCTCCCCGCTTGGAAGGCGCGCTTGCGTATAGCGTCCCACCAGATTCCCGTCGGTCGTCCACAGTCGCCCGTAGAGCAACGTGCCCTTGGGAAACTTAGTCGCGTCGCGGGTCAGGACGGAACCGACGACCGGGCCATCGGAGAACGTCGCCGCGTGGCCCAGGGACTCTGTCGGCTGTCGCTCGTCGATCACGATGCGAATGCTGCGGTCCCGGTCGAGCCACATCTCGCTCATGGCCTCGACTGTCTCAGGAGGGCAGTCTGTCCCAGGCTTGGGACGCACCTGGGAGCTGCTGGGGCAACCCAACTGCAAGGCCACGACGGCGCTCGCGACGGCACATTTCTTCAGGAACTCCGTCCGAGGGCCACTGGAGCCCGGGGGCTTCCTCTCCGAAGAGTCGGGGGGGCTTTCGACAAGGGGAGCACGCTTCACGGCGGAGCTTTCCTTCTGGGTGGGGACGGAAGGGAGCGAAGCTACCCCAGGGGACGACGCGGGCGGCACGAATGGCTCCTGAAGGGGAATGGGGACGGGGGAGGAAACGGGGCGAAGCCAGACGAAGGCCCCCGCCAGCAACGCGACGACCGCCACCGCGAGCAGTGCCTCCACCCTCCTTCGGCGGCGACCGCGCCACGCGGGAGGCGTCTCCTCGTCGGTGTTGGAGGCCGGTGCCATGGGAGGCTTCAGCGAAGGGAGGTGGACGGGCACCGTCCAGTCGGGTCCCGCCTCCGCCGCCAGGGACTCCAATTCGCGTCGCATCACTTCGCCCGTCGGGGGACGCTGTTCGGGCTGTCGCGCGATGAAGCGCATGGCGACATCGCTCAACGCGGCTGGCACCCGTGCGTTCAACTCCCGGGCGGGCGTCGGCGTCCACCGGCCTTCGACCGGAGCCTTCGGAAGACCGCTCGCCGGATCCGGCGTCGTGAGTACGTCGTAGAGGCACACGCCCAGCGCGTAGACGTCGTCCGTCATCTTGAATTCGTAGCGCGCGTCCCGTTCGTCGCCGTGCTCCTTCAGGAAGCGGGACGCCTCGGGCGTGCGGTAGCGGCGGGTGCCGGGCGGCAGCGGGGCGTCCGTCAGGTCCTCGGCGTGCGTGTAGTCGCCCGCGCTGAAGTCGAGGATGACGGGCTCACCGTCCGAGGCGCGCACCATGATGTTGGCCAGCTTCAGGTCCCGGTGGAAGACGCCGCGCCCATGCATGAAGTCCAGGGCCCCCGCGAGCTTCACGAAGACCCGGACCACCTCCTGCGCCGTGGGGTGCATCCGTTCCACCCACTCCGCCAGGGTGTAGCCCTCCACGAGGTCGAGGACGACGTAGAGCCAGCCCGTGCGAAGGTCCGGCCAGCGCGCATGGGCATGGACGCCGACGATGTTCGCGTGGCGCAGGTGGACCAGGCACCCCAGCTCACGCATCAACCGCGCGTCCGCCTGCTCTGCGTCCCCGCTGCCTGGACGGTGCATCGCGAGCTTCATCGCGACGTGCTGCCCGTCCCTCTCCACGCAGTAGACGGCGCCGTAGGTGCCCGACCCCAGCAACTTCACGACGCACCAGCCGTGGATCATGAACCCGGGCGGGAGCTGCGCGGGGTGGTGGATGACGGTCAACATGGCCGGCCCTCTACAGCACGACGCGGGGAAAGACGAGACGACGCGCGCCCGAGGCGTCCACCAGCTCCAGGCTGAACACCGTGCCCTTTTTCCAGGTGGGAGCACCCACGTCCACCGCCACGACCCCCACCTCCCCTGGCCCAACCCGCGACTGACTCATGTGCACGCCGAGCACCCGCGTCCGCGCGCCCTTCCCGGGGCCGGTGAGCCGCGCTTCGAGGGGCGTCCAGGGCTCACGGCCGTCGTTCCTGACCGTGATGGACACCGCGCCCCAGAGTCCCGCCCGGAAGCTCAGCGCAGCCTGGACGCCCAACGCGCTCGCCACCTGCGTCGAAGAGTCGACCACGGCATCGAGCGCGCGGACCCCAGATGAGTCCAGAAGCCCCGCCAGGGCGAAACCGGCAGGGCCCCCTGCCTCGCCGCTGGAGCGAAGCCGGGCAAGCTCCACCCGTTGTGCCTCAAGCTGGGCCCGCGCTTCGGCCAACTCCGCTTGAAGGACTGCAAGGGATTGAGCACGGCGGAAGACCCGTACCCGCGCATCTACCACCGACGGCTGGGACACCAGCACGAACACCGCGCTGTCGGGCGAGGCCCCATCAGCGAACCGCACCCGGAGCCCGAGTTGTTCGCCCGTCCGGAGGTCGGTCGCCGGCACGAGCGCGAGCATGCGCTCGCCCGTGTCCACGAACTGGAACCGCGCGCGGCCCTCCAGTTCCACCGAGCCCCGGTCCAGCGGCGTGTCGAAGAGCAGCAGCGTGACGACGCCCGCGGCCACGCGCAGCTCAGGTACGGCCCCCGTGGCACTGTCAGGGAGCACGACACGCCGTTCCTGGGGCTCGCGTGGGACGGGGGCGGGTTGCGCGGGGACGGCAGCGCCCAGCAGCAGGAAGACAATGGCGGCGAGTCGCGGCAACGGGAGGGTCTCCTGTCCGCGACCCTACCAGACGGGTCAACCTCCACCGTCGGGAAAGTCCGTGAAGCCTTCCATGACTGGAGGGGGTGGAGCGGCGAACCCACGCAGGCACAGGATTCACACCCAACGGAGGAGAGTCCTGGAACCGTGCAAGCTCACGTCAGCGTTCACGGAGTCAGTCGGAGGCAAGCGCGAGATGAACGTGGGCGCAACGGCGGTGGCTCAGGGACTTCAACCAACCCCGCATCGAGACGCACGTGGGCGTGTCGAAGGTGGACCTCCGGTACGCCGACGTCCTCGTCATCGAGGCGCGCCCCCCACCGGGTCAGCCACCTCGGGTGGAGACGTTCAGCTTCAAGAGCCGGAATCTGGCCGTTCTGGATGAAGATGCGTTGCCTGTGCAGGTGAGAACGGACGCCAGCAACGCAATGCAGCATTACGGTGGAACGCTGAAGATTCTTCGGGACGGCATGCGACAGCAGGCGGAGGTCCGGAGGGTGCGCCTCGTCTACGAGGGCCAGGAGCTTCTGCCCAGAGAACGCGACATGCTCATAGATGCGGCGAACGACGCGCAGCTTCGGAACAAGGGCGTGGAGGTACTGTTCCAATGAAGATGACGACGCTGACGCTCCATGACTTGAACAAGGTGGATTGCCTGCGCTTCTTGTTCAATGGGGCTTTCAATTCAGGGAATGGAGTCGAGTCCGAATTGGCCCCGTTCCTTGATGCTCTTGAGAAACATGCTGGCGGCTGGATGCCGACTTTTGTCAAGACGAGTCGGAGGCGGAAATACTCCCGAGATGCCGTGTGGCGAGCGATTGAGGAACGGCGCGACGACTACGGCTCAATCATCGGGCTGTTCCGTTCGGAGGATCCCGGCGTGTCGCTGTCGCTCACTCTTGGCCTTACACAGGTGGAGCCCGACTTGCGCGTCAGGCTCAGTGTTCAGCCACTCTCTTTCTTCGCGGAGGAGGAGGCTTGTCGCAGCTTTGTAGCAATGGCCAGAGCTTGGGCTCATCGGTATCCTCCTCATCACGCAACAGCGCACAGCGCGGCGGATCGGCAGCTCGCGGACTTCCCATTCTTCGGTCGTGATGATGAGACTTACAAGAGGGATGGGTTCGATAAGATTTACGAGCTGTGTTGGTTGAACATCTTCGGTCCAAAGCTGGTGGAGTCCGTAGGCCGGGAGCGGATGCTCTCGACGCCTGCGCACCTCGTGGAGGAACTCCCCAACGGCTCCGTCCTCCTGGTGCTGCGTCCCACTGCCGCCGACTTCGACAGTGAGGAAGCGCGCGTGGCGCAGGCCCGAGCCCATGTCCACCTGCGGCCGGACCTCGACTTCGACACGCTGCTGCGCACGCTGAGAGAGCGCAGCGCCGCGCTCGTACCCGTCGAGCCGCGCTTCCACCCTGATGTCGCGCCGCTCTTTTCACGGTTGCCGGACGCGTTCGCCATCAGCGAGCGGCAACGGAAGATCGCCGAACTCAACGCCTTCCGGCCGGCCGAGCCGGAGGAGTGGCTGCCAGTCGCGTTGCCGTCAGATGTAGAGAACCCGGAGCGTGTCCGTAGCCACTATGACGACCTGTCCGAGGGCCTCGTGGCGGTGCTTCACACGGAGGTGCCCTCCATCATGAAGGAGACGCCCGAGTCTCTCACGGACCTCGACTTCCACTTCTGGAAGACCCACTTCCCCGAGCGGTATACGCGCGAGGTCCTCGACGGACACACGATACCGGCGTTGGGTGCCTACCTGGGAGACGTGCTGGTGCGGCGGTTGGGCGGGACGTGGGTCTTGCGGCAGAAGCTGGAGGAGTCGCAGGTGCGCGTCGGCCAGCGCGTCTGGTTACCCTTCCTCCGCGCGCGTCGGTACATGCAGTCCCGCCACGCCCTCCTGAACTACTCGCTCACGCAATTCTTCCGGGAAGTGGCGCGGCACCCCTCCTGACACAGGCGCGAGGAGACACATGCGACAACACCCTGGAGGCCGGCACCCCGAAGGTGTCCGGCATCCAGTGTGTCTGACGTCAGAGCGGCCCGACCCGCCTCCGGCAAGCGACGCCAGACCCACGGGCCTCCGCTTGTCGCGGACTACTTGTCCGTGGCGTCCTCGATCTTGTCGCCGGCGCTCTCCACGGCGTCTTCCGTCTTGTCGGCGGCCTTCTCGGCGGCGTTCTCCGTCTTGTCGCCGGCCTCCTCGACGTCGTCCTTCGCGGCCTCGCGGGTGTTGCGGTGGCAACCCACACCGGCGACCAGGGAGCCCAGCGTCACGGCCAGCAGCGTCAGCTTCTTCATTCGGTGCGACTCCTTTTCTGAGGGACCCCGGAGTATCGGTACCGGGGTCCGCTGTGCGGGGCGCAAGGTAGGCACTGTCCACCCACTGCCAAGTGGCATGTCCCCCGGTACCTTGCGCCCGTGCCGCCGGTAGGTGCGCTGACGGTGTCGGAGGACGCTGTTACCGTACGCCTTCGCGTGGGGGCCCTGCCCGAGCCCCCCGGAGGCCCACCCTTCATGTCCTCATCCCGGCCCTCACGGCCCGCCCTGCTGCTCGTCCTGGCCCTGGTGACCCTCTGGGGCTGTCAGTCCGACACCCAGCCGCCCGCGAAGCAGCTCTTCTCCGACGTGCAGTTCGACCTGACGGTGCCGCCGGAGACGCCCGCCGACGCCGCCCTCTTCCTCACCGGCCCCAGCGCCACCTTCGGCGGGCCGGACGGGACCGGCCTGGAGATGGTCTACCAGGGCGGCCGCGTCTTCAGCCTCAAGGCCCGCCTGCCCAAGGACACCGCCTTCAGCTACGCGGTGCGGATGACGGCGCCGTCCGCGCAGGTGGCGCTGGACGCGGCCGGAGCCCCGGAGGCGGACCGCTCCATCTCCGTGCACGAGGACGAGGAGCGCGTCGCGCTGGAGGTGGAGCGCTTCGGTCCCGCGGCCGGAGAGACGGGCGCGCGGACGGTGTTCGTCGTCCAGGTGCCGGACATCACGCCCCGTGAAGACACGGTGTACCTGACGGGGAACCAGCCGGAGCTGGGGAACTGGAACGGCGCGCAGGTGGCACTCTCCCGCGCCGTGGACAATGCCTATGCTGGCTCCGTCATCTTCGCGGAAGGGACGGATCTGGAGTTCAAGGTAACCCGCGGTTCCTGGGAGAAGGTGGAGAAGAGCGCCACGGGTGCGGAGGTGGGCAACCACACCTTCAAGACGGGCAGCGGCTTCGAGCGCGTGTCCCTGACGGTGGGCGGCTGGGCGGACCTCACGCCCCCTCCCCCTCCGCCGGATCCGACGCTCACCGGCGACGTGCGCTTCCTGCGCAACGTGACGCCCACGGACACGACGCTCAAGCCGCGCGACGTCATCGTCTGGTTGCCGCCCGGCTACGACGCGAACCCCACGCGCCGCTACCCGGTGCTGTACATGCACGACGGCCAGAACCTGATGGACGTCGTCACCGCGTTCGCCGGGGAGTGGAAGGTGGACGAGACGGCGCAGACGCTGGTGGAGGGCGGGCAGGTGGAGCCGCTCATCATCGTGGGCGTCTACAACGTCGGTAACGACCGCATCGCGGAGTACACGCCGGTGCCCTTCCCGCCCAAGTACCCGGATGCGGGCCGCGCGGACGCCTACGGCCAGTTCCTCATCAAGGACCTGAAGCCGCGCATCGACGCGGAGTTCCGGACGAAGCCGGGGCCGGAGTTCACCGGGCTCGCGGGCTCGTCGCTGGGCGGGCTGGTGTCCCTGTCGCTGGGCCTGAAGCACCCGGAGGTCTTCAGCCGCCTGGGCGTGGTGTCGCCGTCGGTGTGGTGGGCGGACCGGGACATCGTGAAGACGGTGGAGGCGCTGACCACGAAGCCCGCGCTGCGCATCTGGGAGGACATCGGCACGAACGAAGGCACCGGCAGCGAGGCGGAGTCGGTGGCGGATGCCCAGGCGCTGCGCGACGCGCTGGTGGCCAAGGGCTGGGTGCCCGACGTCGACCTGAAGTACACGGTGGTGGACGGCGGCAAGCACGCCGAGGCGGACTGGGCCGCGCGCTTCGGCGACATCCTGCGCTTCCTCTACCCCGCGGTGCCGTGACGTCCGCGCCGCCCCCCACCACCCCGGATGGGCGCTACCTGGTGGTGGATGGGCGGCTGTGGCGTCGCTCCAACCCGGCGCTCGGGCCCCGGCAGCGGGAGCTGCTGGTGGCCGCGCTGATGCGGGCCCGCGCGGACGTGGGCCGGGCGAAGCGCGCGAAGGATGCCGCCGCTGAACGCCACGCCCGCGCCCGCGTCCACCGCGCCAAGGTGGGCCTGGGCGAGCGCGGCCCGCCGTGGTGGACCGACGGGGCCCGGGACTTCAACCGGCACCTCGTGCGCAACACGCCGTATGCGGCGTGGTTCCAGGCCCTCGCCATCCCCTGAACTGTCGTCTCCCCCAAACCAAGGAAGTGCGTCATGCGTCACGCGTGGAACCGGATGTCCTTGTGGTTCGTGCCGTCGCTGTTGCTCGCCGCGTGTGGTCCGACCCAAGAGCCGGGGGAGCCCGGGGAGTCGCCGCAGGTGGGCGAGAGCACGCAGGCCGTGCTGTACCCGCCGCCGGTGCCGTCCAGCGGCAACATCGTGGACAGCACGGCGTTCCTGGGCCCGGTGGGGCTCAACGACGCCGTGCAGACGCGCTTCACCACGAACCCGCAGTACCTGTCCTTCAACTTCAGGGTGGCCGCCGGCGCGCAGGTGCGCCTGGAGGTGACGCACCTGGGCAGCAGCATGGGCCTGGACACGGGCCTGTTCATCTATGGCCCCCGGGATGCCAATGGCAGCTACGGCACCACGCTGCGCGCGCAGGACGACGACGCGGGCTATGGCGCGTTGAGCAAGGTGAACGGCCTGACGCTGGCGCAGGGCGGCGAGTACCTGGCGGTGGTGAGCACCGGCACGGGCGCGGGCAAGCAGTTCCGCCTGGCCCTGGGCTGTCTCAACGGCGCCTGCGCGGAGCCGTCGCTGTTCACGGCCTGTGACCTGGACGTGGCCACGCGCATCGAGGTGTGTGACGAGAGCGTGGTGGAGGCGCAGGGGGTGACGCCCGCGCAGGCGCTGCCCCAGTGCACGGACGCGCAGGACGCGCACGACGCCTACGTGTCTCAGTGCGTGCTGTCCTCCGGCGCGAAGCCCTGGTGCGCGAACGGCGAGGCGGCCTTTACCTCCAGGATGTGGCCGGTGTGCAAGGACTTCTACTACCGCTACTACGGCGCGGGGCCGCTGCCCCTCACGCAGCTGCCGCTGAGCAGCACGCTCCAGGCGACGCAGGCGACGGGCCACACGCGCTGCAAGACGGGTGAGAACTGGTGTGATGAGTCCCTGTGGACGCTCAACGTGCCCTCCGTGGCGGGCACGCCGCCCGTGTCCCTGGACGTCGTGGCCGAGGGCGCCTTCGCGTCCATCCCGGCGCTGTACGCCCAGGAGGCCCCGCAGTTCGAGCGCCTCGCGGACCTGACGTACGCGCAGTTCACCAGCCGCCTGGACTACTTCTTCCCGGAGCTGGCGCAGGCGCTGCCGGGCGCGCTGGGCAACGGCACCGAGGTGCCCCAGGTGGCGGACTTCTACGCGGACATTCCGGTGGCGCCGGGCGCCAAGGACTACCACCACGTCTACGTCGTCTACTTCCCCGTGTCGCACCAGACGGCGGTGTTCTGGTTCATCCAGCACGAGATTTGAGTCAGCGGCCCGTGAGGCCCGCGTGCGGCAGGCCTTCGCCTAGAAGGCGTACCGCACGCGGCAGTACGGCAGGTGGCGGGCGAGCAGGTCCTTGAACTCCGCCACGTGGCGCCCCTTGAACCCGGTGCGGTAGCGCACGTTGACGCCGCCGCCCTGGGACACCTTCGTCTCTTGGGTCTCCGGGGTCCACAGCACCGCCTCCGCCTTCGGGTGCCAGCGCAGGTTCACCTCGTGCAGGCCGGCGTTGTGCGTGAGGAAGATGATCTCACACGCGAGCTGCGCCTTCGCCTTCGCGCCGATGCCGGCATCCACCTGCTGGAACAGCTCCGCGTACGCGGCCTGCCAGCCTTCCTGGAGCACGACGGGGGAGAAGTTGAGGTGCACCTCGTAGCCGGCGGCCACGAAGTCGTCGATGGCGGCGATGCGCTCCGCGATGGGGTCCGTGCGCACGTCCAGGAGCTTCGCCTGCGCGTGGGGCATCAGGCTGAAGCGGACGCGCGTCTTGCCCTGGGGCTCGTAGGTGAGCAGCTCGCGGTTGACCCGCTTGGTGGCGAAGCTGCCCTTGGCATTGGGGAGCGTGGTGAACAGCCGCACCAGGTCCCGCACGTTGTCGCTCAGGGCCGCGTCCGCGGAGCAGTCGCTGTTGCAGCCGATGTCGTAGACCCAGCAGCGGGGGTCCACGCTGTTGGGCGCAAGCTTGGGCCCCCGCTTGTGCGCGTGCTTGCGCAGGGCCTCCGAGATGCGGTCGATGTTCACGAACACCGTGACGGGGTTCGCATAGCCCTTGTTGCGCGGGACGTAGCAGTACGCGCACGCCATCACGCAGCCGTTGGCGGTGGAGGGGGCGATGAAGTCCGAGCTCCGGTCGTTGGCGACGAAGGACAGCGTCTTCTTCACGCCCAGCACCAGCGTGCTGCCCTTGATGCGGTTCCACGCCTCCACGTTGCCAGCGTTGCCGAACAGGCCGGGGATGTTCTGGTGGGAGGGCACCTCCACCCGCTCCGCGTCCGGGAAGCGCGCCAGGATTTCCCGGCCGCGCGCGTGCTCCACCACGCCCGGCTCCAGGTAGATGCGCGCCACCTTGAGCAACCTGTCGAGCGGCCCGGGTCCGGGAGGCGGCACCCGGACGGGCGCCGGGGGTGGGGAGAACAGGTCGAGGTTCGTCACAGGGGCGGATGTAACCGCCTCCGGGGCCCGACGCACCTCCTGGCGGCCCTCCCCCCACGCAGGGCGGGCCGCCAGGCGCAAAAGCAGCCCCCTGCCCCTCAGCGCTCGGACGTCGTGGGCTCCAGCGAGAAGGGCTCCGGGACGTCCAGCTGCTCCCACAGCGCGTCCGGCAGCTTCTCCGCGCGCGCCACGGCCGGGGGCTGCTTGGGCGAGTACACGCGGTGGCTGTTGACGCGGAACTCACTGTCCTCGGTGGTGGCGATGACCGCGGCGCGGCCCAGGTCGTTGATGAACGGCCCATCCGAGCGGAAGGCGACGTTGTTCACGAGCTGCACCTCCGCGGCGCCGGGGACCGTGACCCAGACGCTGTAGCGCCTCGCCACCAGGTCCACGCTCAGGCGGAAGTGGTCCGTCCGGCCGCGCACGTAGGGGATCCGCCTGAGCCACGACCAGCCCGCGCCGTTGCGCGCCTGGTAGATGCCGTCCGTGCTCAGGCGCACCGCGAGGTTCAGGCGTGAGAAGGAGGTGACCTCCGTGGAGGAGTCCGTCCAGCCCACGACGCCGCCGTCGATGACGTCCCGCAGCGGGGTGAGGTCGAACTCCACGGCACGGGTGCCGGTGTTGTTCGTGCCCAGCAGGTGCTGGCTGCGGGAGAAGGACAGCTTCGCGTACCAGGGGTAGTTGGGGCGCGGGTTGAAGCGCAGCAGCGCCTCCAGGAAGTAGTAGTCGCCGTAGATGAGGCTGACATCGATCTCCTGGCCCGCGGGCAGGTTGCCCACGCCGTGCAGCAGCAGGCCGGGGCTGTTGGTGCCCTGCGCGAGGTACGCGGGCGACACCAGCGAGTCCAGCATGCCCAGCGCGGCGGTGCGGTAGCGCGTGCGCCGGGTGGCGTCCGTCTCCAGGCCGCTCAGCTCCAGCAGCGCAGAGGCGACGATGGCCGCGGCGGAGGAGTCCTTGTACTGCATGGGGGCATTGAAGTCCCAGTTGGGCACGAGGTCCGCGGGCAGGTTCGCCAGGTAGTAGTCCGTCACCCGGCGCGCGGCCGTGAGGAAGCGCGCGTCGCCCGTGTAGCGGTACATCATGCTGTAGCCGTAGATGAGCCACGCCTGGCCGCGCGCCCAGGTGGAGGTGGTGGAGTAGCCCTGGTAGGTGCCGCGCGAGCGGATGGTGCCGTCCGCGCGGTAGTCCACGTAGTGGAACGAGCTGCCGTCAGGGCGCACCGCGTCCGCGAGCGTCTTGAGCGCGTGGTTGATGGCCATGGCGCGGTACGCGGGCCGGCCGTTCTGGGAGGCCCAGAGCAGCAACTGGAGGTCCACCATCGTGTCGGTGACGAGCGGGATGTTCCAGTTCGGGTTCCAATCACAACAGTCGATGATGCCAATCTGGCTGTTGTAGCGCGTGGCCAGCGAGTCGGCGGAGGTGAGCAGCACGTCGCGGTAGTAGGTGTTGCCGGTGAGCCTCCACGCCTCGCCGTAGCTCGTGTACATCTTGAAGCCCAGGTCGTGCGTCTCCGTGTTGGTCTTCTGGACCTCCAACGGGCGCGTCCACAGGTCCGCGCGCTCGCGCCAGATGGGCTCACTGGCCACCTGGAACATGAGCCACATGCTCCCGGGGAAGAAGCCCTGGGTCCAGGCGATGCGGTCCGTGTTGGCCACAGTCGTCCAGGTGCCGTTGGACAGCGACGACTTCGGAGAGCGGGTGACGCCTGGCAACTCCGCGGTCGTGTCCGCGAGCTGCGCGCGAGCGAAGGTCAGCACCCGCACGGCGTCCGCGTCCGTGAAGGCCAGCGCCGCGGGCGCCACCATCGCGCCCAGCAAACACCCCAGCCCTGCTCCAATCCTGCTCAATCCCATACAACCTCCCCTGCTTTGGCAGGGGCGGAAGGTTGGGTCGCGGGGCGAGGGCGGCCATGGCCCCGGAGGGCGGGAGCAGGCCGCCCGCCCCGCCCGCCGGGAGGAGCCGGACGTGCCCTAAACGACGGAGGCCTGCGCCGTGGACACGGGCACTGTGTAGCCCGTGGGCTTGTCACCCACCGCGGCCCCGCCCTGCAGAACGAGCTGATGGGGCTGGCTGAACATGGAGTAGGGGAACGGCACCGGCGGGGCGCTGACCTCGTCCAGTTGCTGGCGCAGCCCTGGAGGGAGGGTGAAGTCCAGCGCGGCGAGGTTGCCGTCGAGCTGCTTCAGGGTGCTCGCGCCGATGATGACCGAGCCGACCCCGGGCTGCGTCGCCACCCAGTTGAGCGCCACCTGCGACATGTCCCGGCCCAGCTCCTTCGCGACCTTCTCCAGCGTGGCGACCACCTTCCAGTTGCGCTCGGTGAAGAGGCCCATCTGCTGGCCGCCCACCGCGGAGCTGAGGCGGCCCTCGCCCTGGAAGCCGCCTTCGCTCGGCCGGTACTTGCCGGACAGCAGGCCCATGCCCAGCGGGCTCCAGGCGGTGATGCCCATGCCCAGCGTCTGCGCCAGCGGCGTGAATTCATGCTCCAGGTTGCGCTCCACGAGCGAGTACTGGAGCTGCAGGTTGATGAGCGGCGTCAGCGCGTGCGCCTCCGCCCAGGTCTGCGCCCGCGCGGCGTACCAGGACGGCACGTCGGACAGGCCGGCGTAGCGGATCTTCCCGGCCCGCACGAGGTCATCGAACGTGCGCACCACCTCCTCCGCGGGGGTGATGCGGTCCCAGGTGTGCAGCAGGTACAGGTCGATGTAGTCCGTGCGCAGCCGCCGCAGCGACGCCTCCACCGCGCGCACCATGTGCTTGCGGCCGTTGCCCCCGCCGTTGGGGTCGCCCTTGTGGGCGCTGTTGTAGGAGAACTTGGTGGTCAGGACGACGCGATCCCTCCCGCCCCGTTCCTCCAGGAACTTCCCCAGGAGCGTCTCCGCGCTGCCGTCCGTGTACAGGTCCGCCGTGTCGATGAAGTTGCCGCCCGCGTCCAGGTACCGGTCGAACAGCGCGCGCGAGACGTCGTTCGTCGAACCCCAGAGGCCGCCGTACAGCCCCTCCTTCCCGAAGGTCATCGTGCCCAACGAGAGGGGACTGACACGCAGGCCGGAGCGGCCCAGGAGGTAGTAGTGATTCATCGACATGCGGTGACTCCATTCGGGGTTGATTCTTGACTGAACAATCCAGAAACAGGCGTGCGAAGACGGCGAGCGGTCCGTGTGGGACGGCGCGCGGGGTTACTGGGACTTGAGGCCCGCGAGGGTGAAGTCCACGACGGCGCGGAGGGTGTCGGGCGGGGTGCCGGCCTTGGCGCCCAGGCGCAGCCCGCCAATGGTGGTCAGCAGGAAGCTCGCGGCGACCCGGGCATCCAGCTTGGGGTTGAGCTCACCCTTGTGCTGGGCCTCGCGCACGATGCGCTCCAGCATGCCCAGGCCCAGCGCACCGCTGGACTTGAGCACCGTGGCGACCTCCGGGTCCGTGTGCGCCATCTCCGCGGTGGCATTCACGGAGAGGCAGCCCCGGGCGCGCTCCTTCGGGGTGGCGCCGGGGATGGAGAGGAGGAACTCGCGCAGGGCGGCCAGCGGCGACGGCTGGGAGCGCAGGCACTCCGCCATGTTGGCGCCATACTCCGTCTGGTAGCAGCGCAGGGCGTCCAGGTAGAGGCCGTGCTTGTCCCCGAACGTGTCGTACATGCTCTGCCGCCCGATGCCCATGGCGCGCAGCAGGTCGTCCGTGGACGTGGCCTCGTAGCCCTGCTCCCAGAACACGACCATGGCCCGCCGCACGGCCTCGTCCCGGTCGAACTCCTTCGTCCGTGCCATGCCCGTTTCGTAACGATTCTGGACTGAACTGTCAAACTAATCGGGCCGGGCCTGGAAGCCGGGCGGGCGCTCCCCGGCGACGCCGGACGCGCGCTCCAGCGCGATGCCCACGCGGCCCAGGGTGCCCTCGTCGAAGAGCTGACCGATGAGCGTCACGCCGTGGGGCACGCGGCGCGGGGTGGCGAAGGTGGGCATGGGGCGCTGGGGGTTGGGGGCCCAGTCGCTGCGGGCCTTGGACACCTCCACGAAGCCGGTGCGCAGCGTGAGGGACGGGTGGCCCGTGTGGTTGGTGATGGTGAGGGCTTCGTCGCGCAGCGAGGGCACGAGCAGCACGTCCACCTGGGACATCACGCGGGCCATCTCCTGCGCCACCTTGCGGCGCAGCCGGTCCGCCTGGACGTAGTCCACCGCGGACAGGAAGCGGGCCTGGCGGAAGAGGTTGGGCCACGCGTCGGGCACCTGCATCTTCAGGGCGTCCACGCCGTGGCTGAGCGTGAGGTCCTCGAAGGCGGCGGCGGCCTCCGCGAAGAGCAGCACGTTGAGCGCGGAGTAGGGCCAGTCGGGGAACTGTACTTCCACGGGAGACAGGCCCAGGCCCTTGAGCGCTTCGAGCGCCGCGCGGTCCACGTCGGTGGCGGGGCTCTCCTTCATCCACGCCGGGACGTAGCCCACGCGCAGGCCCTTCACGCTCGCACCCGCGTCGAAGTCGAGCTTCGCGGGGACGCTGGCCACGTCGCCCGCGTCCGGCCCATCGAGCGCGGCGAGGACCAACAGCGAGTCCTCCACCCCGCGCGTCATGGGCCCCAGTTTGTCCAGCGACCAGCACAGCGTCATCGCGCCAGTGCGCGGCACGCGGCCGAAGGTGGGCCGCAGGCCGGTGATGCCACAGCGCATGGCGGGCGACACGATGCTGCCGCCCGTCTCGCTGCCCAGGGAGAAGCCCACGAGCCCCGCCGCCGTCGCCGCGCCCGGCCCCGCGCTGCTGCCCGAGGAGCCCTCCTGCGGCAGCCACGGGTTCTTCGTCTCGCCGCCGAACCAGATGTCATTGAGGGCGAGCGCGCCCAGGCTGAGCTTCGCCACCAGCACGGCGCCCGCGCGGTGCAGCCGGTCCACCACGGTGGCGTCTGTCTTTGGGATGCGGTCGCGGAAGGGCTCGGCGCCGTAGGTGGTGCGGATGCCCGCGGTGTCCACCAGGTCCTTGGCTCCCCAGGGGATGCCGTGCAGCGGGCCCTTGTACCTGCCCGCCGCGATGTCCCGGTCCGCCTGACGCGCCTGGGCCAGCGCCAGCTCCGGCGTCAGGGTGATGACGCACTGGAGCTGCGGGTCGAAGCGCTTCAGCCGCTCCAGGTAGAGCTGCGTGAGGCGCTCCGAGGTGATGGCGCGCGACTCCACCCAGCGGGACAGCTGCGTGAGCGGCGCGAAGGCGATGTCCTCTTCCTTCGCGGGCAGGGGCGTCTTCGCATCACGGCTCCTCACGAAGCGGGCCCTGGCGGGGCGTGTCTCCTTGAACCCCGGCAGCGTGGGGTTCCACTGGGAGGCGGGGGCCAGCGTGGGCTCCAGCGCGAGCTTGCGCGGGCCGGTGCGCCGCTCGTGCAGCGGGGCCATGGACACGCGCCAGGTGCCGGCGGCCTGGGTGCGTTCGGCGGGCGTGAGCTGCACCTGCATCAGCTTCTCCGCCTCCGCGAAGGTGGTGGGGCTCACCTCCGGGCCCACGGTGGGGCCGGCGCCGAAGGTGGGCGGGGCACCGGCGGGCGCGGACGTGCCGGCATCCGGGGCCGGGGCCGCGGAGACGGCGGTACTCGCGAGTCCAATCACGGTGTGGGTCAGGAACTGCCGACGCGAGCTGGCCATGGCGCAACCTCACGGAAGAAGCGGGGGCGCCAGTGTGCCATCTCCCCTGCTCCGTGCACGGCGCGCGGCGCGGTGGACGGGCAGGTGCCCGGGCGGCGGCTCGCGGCCGGTGCGGGCTTCGAGGCCCGCGTGACGGGCGGGTGCTCCCGGTGGCCTCGCGAGCGGACACTGTCACCTGGGAGGAGGGCGACGGCGGTGGTGGGTGCTGGCATCTTCGGGCCATGGCGCGCAACAGCACCCTGACGGCACGGCTGGGCTACATCGACACGCAGGCGACCTTCGTCCAGGCGGCGCTGCTCGCGGCGCACGGAGCGGGTGCGCGGGCGGGCGGCTTCCGGGTGTCGGACGTGCGCTTCTTCTTCCTGCTGTTCACCAACTGGGTGGAGCACGACGTCACCCGGCCCTCGCAGGACATCGACCTCACGCAGGTGCGGCGGACGCTGGAGCGGCTGGTGCGCGCGGGCCACGCGGAGGCGGGCACGAGCGCGAAGGTGAAGGGCGTGCCGCGAGGACGCCGGTATGTGCTCACGGGCGAGGGGCTGTGTTCGCTGGCGGAGGGGCTGGCCGCGCGGGAGCGGGCGCCGCTGGAGGAGGCGCTGTTCGCGGTCTGCTTCGCGGCGAGCTACCGGGACGCGGTGCTGTCGCGGGTGGAGGGACGGGCGCGGGCGCCGTCCGCGGCAGTGCGGCGGCGGGTGGAGCGGGCGTTGGATCCGCTGCGGCTCTTGAAGGAGGCGCAGCGCACGTCGGCCGCGGTGCTCGCGGACCTGGAGGAGCGGGTGGAGGCCGGGCTGCGGTACGAGGAGAAGGCGCGCGAAGGCCTGGCCCGCGCCGAGTCCGAGGCCGAGGTGGTGCGCGCCCTGGAGGCCGCGGGCTCCTACCAACTGCACCGGGTGCGGCCCCTGGGCGAGGTGCTGCTCGCGCTGCCAGAGGACCTGCGCCGCTTCGAGTTGACGGAAGGCATGGGCCTGCGCTCGCGGCTGCTCTTCGGGCCCCTGGCGGAGCGGGCACGGGCGGAGCACACGGTGCTGACGCGGCTGGAGGCCCGGCTCACCGCCGGCAAGGCGCCGGGGTGAGGCCCGGGTCCATGAAGGGCTAGCGCAGCTCGCGGGTGAGGCGCGAACCGAGCAAGAGCGCGAGGCCGTCCTCGATGAGTCCCGCCAGCAGGTTGGGCACGCGCAGCTTGTCCGAGGCGAGCGTGCGGAAGCCGTAGAAGAAGTAGCTGGAGGCGATGGCCGCGGCCGCGCCGACGACGGCGAGCCCGACCTTGGCGCCCTTGCGCTCGCGCGACACGGCGGCGCCGGAGATGGCGCCCGTGAGGATGCGGCCGACGAGGACCTTGGGCGCGATGCGCGACGGAATCTTGGAGGACTTGTCCGCCACCATCTCGCCGAACGCCATCATGCCCAGGCGTTTGGACACCGCCTTCGACGTGAGGCCCGGCAGCGCCCGTTTCAGCGCCTTGCCCGGCTTGCGCGACAGCTCATGTGAGAGGAACGCCGGAGCCGACATGCTCCGCATTCCCGCGAGGACGCCGAAGCCCGCCGCCTTCCAGACATCGTTGTTCGAACGCATTGGTTTCAACTCCCATCGGGTGAAAATGGGAGGGTGGGGGCGAGGGCCGTGTCTGGCCATGCCCGAGCAGGCGGGCACTCAAGGCCCTGAAGGCCCGGAGCCCCCAGGCTGCGGGAGTCGCAGCATCAGGCCCGTGAGCAGCGCGCCCACCGCGGCCCCGATGGCACCCGTGACCTCGTAGGAGCCCATGGGGACCATGAGCGCCATCACCAGTCCCAGGCCCCCGAGCCACAGGAAGCCCTGCCGTGCCCGGTGTCGCTCCCGGGCCGTGTCCGCGATGACGGTGGCGTAGAGGAACGCGAGCACGCTTCCCACGAACTGGGTCCAGGGCAGGGCCCGCTCCAGGAAGCGCGCGAAGGTGACGAAGCCATCCGTCCAATGCGGTGCCGGGACCACTCCGGCCAGGGCCTCGACGCTGAGGCCTTGGAAGAGATGCCGGATGTCATCGCTCATGAGGTGGCAGAGGCCCTGGAACACGGTGGCCACCAGCAGCGTGGCGAACATCGACCCCGCCGGGGGCGCGGGCACGAGCAGCTCCCACTGGCGCAAGGCCCCCAGGCGTTCCGGAGGGACCTCCAGCGGGTGCGGGTACGCCAGGCTCAAGAGGGCCCGCGTGACGGCGATGCTGACGGGCACGCCCTGTTCATCCACCAGCGAGTCCACGCCCTGCCGTTCGAGCAGCGCATGCAGCGCGGGCGCGAGCTTCGCGGGGTCCTCCATCCGGACCAGCACGTCGATGAAGGCATGCAGGGCACCCGCCTTCTCGCTGCGCCGGGCCTCCGCGCCCAGCGCCTCCTCCAGCATCGGCATCAGGTCGTCGATGGACGGGGTGGGCGCGGCATGGGCCACGAAGTCAGGCGTCGCATCCCCGGGCGCTTCACGGGAAGTGGGCCGTTGCCGCGCCTGCGTGCTCATGGGCGGGAGTCTATGTCGGGCTCGCGACGGTGGAGAACTCAGCCCTCCGTGTTGCGCAGGAAGTTCGCCACGTGGGCGAAGCGGTCGTCCAGGAAGCGGCGCAGCCCTCCGGTGACGCCGCGCTGGTCCATGGCCTTGTGCATGCAGCGCAGCCACGCATCCCGCATCGCCAGGTCCACCGGCACGTGGCCGTGGCGCATGCGCAGGCGCGGGTGCCCGTGCGTCGCGCTGTAGTGCTGCGGCCCTCCCAGCCAGCCCATCAGGAACAGGCCGAAGCGCTCGCGCGTGCCCCGGTTCACCTTGCCCTCCGCGTCCAGCTCGTGGACCTTCGCGAGCGCCGGCTCCTCCGCGTCCATCACGTCGTAGAAGGCCTCGGCCAACGCGCGGACCGCCTCCTCGCCTCCCAGGCGCGTGAAGGGCGTGTCGTCCAGCGTGGGGACCCAGTCATCCGACGACGGCGGCTTCAATTCGATGGTCATGGATTCGCTTCCTCAGGCCGCCCAGCGCTTCGGCCGGCGCTGGAGGCTCTTCAATCCCAATCCTTCACAGAACGCCTTGAAGCGCGCCTCCGGGACACCCTTCCACTCCAGGTCCGCCAGCGACGCCGTGCCCGGCAGCGGCGCGTCCTCCACCAACGTGGCCAGCGTCCGGTACAGCCGCGCGTCCTCGCGGTGCGCCTTCAACGTCGCCGCCAGCTTGTCCGCGCCCCGAGGCTTCGCCGTCCACTCCGCCGCGCTGTCCGGGATGGCCTCCAGGTGGCCGTACGCCTGCAACACCGTCGCCGCCCCCTTCGCCCCGAAGCCCGGCAGCCCGGGGATGCCGTCCGCGTCGTCGCCCATCAGCGCGAGCAGGTCCGGCACACTCTCCGGCGCCACGCCCAGCTTCGCCTTCACCGCCTCCGCGTCCATCACCTTCTGCTGCCGCCGGTCCACCTGCACCACGTGCTGGCCGCGCACGCACTGGCCCAGGTCCTTGTCCGGCGTCAGCAGGCGCACCTGCTCCACCTCGCCTGCCCAGCGAGCAGCCGCCGTGGCGAGCGCGTCGTCCGCCTCGTGGTCCTTCATGGACCACACCCGCACGCCCAGGGCCTCCACCGCCTGCTCCACCAGGTCGAACTGCGCGCGCAATTCCGGCGGCACGCCCTCGTCCCCCTTGTAGCCAGCGAACAGGGCGTTGCGGAACGAGCGGATGGGGTTGTCGAACGCCACCGCCACGTGCGTCACGGCCTCCGTCTCGTCGTGCAACAGCGCGAGCAGTGAGTCCATCACCCCCGCCGTGGCCTTGACGTCACGACCATCCGGGGCCGTGGTGCCCGGACGGGGCGAGTAGTGGGCCCGGTACAGCTCATACGTGCCGTCCACGAGGTGCAGGCGCATGTTCCCCCTCTAGCGTCCCTCCCGCCGCACGGCCAGCAGCCCGTGCACCAGGACCGCCCGGGCAGGAGGCGTGCGCCTCGTTCCCTACATGACGCCTGTCAACCCCCTTGGCCAGCAGGCATGGCGGGCATGGGTCGCCAGTGCCGAAAGGCCGCACGCCCCCCACTTTTGAGCCGACTTCTTCTCTCTGGACCGCCGGTGCGTCCCAGCAGTCCTCCCGGCACGAGGTGACCCATGCGCCCGAAGCTGTTCGCCACCGCCCTGCTCTGCGTTGCCTCCCTTGGCTGTGCGAGCAAGCAGGTCATCACCACCGCCACCCACCAGGAGCGCGTCCAGGCCGAAGCGGCGCTGCGCTCGGCGGAGAACTCGCAGGCCCCGAACGTGCCGGAGGCCGCGCGTCACCTGGAGTTCGCGCGCCAGCAGATCGCCGAAGGAGAGCGGTTGGTCCAGGAGGGCGAGGAGGAGGCCGCGGAGCTGCGCTTCCGTCAGGCCGCCGCGGACGCGGACCTCGCGGCGGCGCTCGCCCGCGCGGTGCCCCTGAAGGCCGAGGCGCGACGGACCTCCGAACAGCTCGATGCGATGCGGCGCGGTCAGCCCTGAGTCCCCACCTTTTCTGTCTGTGAGGAGAGCGTCATGCAGCGTTGGAAACAAGGATGGTTGGCTTTGGCTGGAGCCTCCGCGCTCACGGTGGTGGGGTGCGCTCACGGCCCTCCGCCCAGTGAGCTGACCGCAGCCCGCGAGGCCTACCATGAACTCACCCGCAGCCCCGAAGGCCGCGAGCGCCCCGCGGACGTCGCCGCCGCCCGCGTCGCGCTCCAGGAGGCGGAGAACGAATACGCCGACAGCGAAGGCTCCGTGAGGACCCGGTCCCTGGCGTACGTGGCCCTGCGCAAGGCGGAGATCGCGGACGCCCGGGGCGAGGCGGACCTGGCCGCGCAGCAGCGTGCCCAGGCGGAAGCAGCCCTGCGCCAACAGCAGGAGGCGCGCGCACAGACCCTCACGCGCCAGCAGGAGGAGGAGCGCGCGAGGTACGAGCAGCAGCGCCTGCAGTACGAGCAGCAGCGGGCCCAATTGGAGGCCCAGCGGCAGCAATACGCGCAGCAGCAGGCGCAGACGGAGGCCCAGCGGCAGCAGGAATTGGAGCGCATCCGCACCGCGGAGGCGCAGCAGCGCCAGCAACTGGAGGCGGAGAACCAGCAGCGCCTGCAACAGCAGACGGCGGAGGCGCAGCGGCTGGCCCAGGCCAACCAGGAACTGCAGCGGCGCACGCAGGAGCTGGAGCAGGAGCGTCAGGCCCGACTCCAGGCGGAGCAGCGCGCCGCGCAGGCGCTGGCGCAGTTGCAGGACAAGGACCTGAAGGTGCGGGAAGAGGCGCGCGGTACGGTGGTGACGCTCTCCGGCAGCGTGCTCTTCGCGTCCAACGCGGTGGACCTGCTGCCGTCGGCGCGGGACCGCCTTTCGGATGTGGCCACGGCGCTCCAGGAGTCGCAGAACCCGCTGCTCATCGAGGGGCACACGGATTCGCGCGGCACGGACGACTACAACTCGCAGCTGTCGCAGCGGCGGGCGGAGCGCGTGCGCGAGTTCCTCATCAGCCAGGGCGTGCCGCCCAACCGCATCGAGATCCGCGGCGTGGGGGAGGACCGCCCGGTGGCCACCAACGACACGGCCGAGGGCCGAGCCAACAACCGCCGCGTGGAGATCGTGATGGAGCACACCCCGCAGCCGCGCACCACGGGCGTCGGCGGCAGCGGCGCGCAGCAGCCGGGTCAGAACGTGCAGCAGCCCGGACCGCAGGGCACGCAGCCCTCGGGTCAGGTCCCGCAGCCCGGCGTCGGAACTCAGCAGCCGTCCGGCATGGGCACCCAGCCCTCGGGCCAGGGCACGCAGCCCGGCGGCACGGGCGGCAGCGGCCTGGGTCCCAACGGCATCGACCACCAGAACCCGGCCCCGCCCCAGGGCACCGGCACCGACGTGCAGCAGCAGATGCCCCCACCGCCCCGGAGCACTCCCGGGCAGTGAGGCCGTCTTGAACCCTCGGAGCCACACCCCCAGGTCCCCATCCCCCTCGGGTGGGGACCTTCTTCGTCCGCGCTTCGTACGCGCGAGACCTCCAGGAGCGCGCTACCCTTGAAGTCCGGCTCCGCCATGTCGCCCGACAAGTCGCCCCTCCTGCTCACCACCGAGCGCCTCCACCTCACGCTGCTGCCACCCGACGCGGCGGAGCGCGTGCTGGCGTACCACGAGGCCAACAAGGAGCACCTGGGGCCCGTGTCTCCGGCCCGCCCGGCGACCTTCTTCTCCACCGCCTACTGGCGCACGCGCCTCGCGCAGGACCGCGAGGACTTCCGCCATGACGTGTCGCTGCGCCTCTTCCTGCTGCCCCGGGGCCAGTCCATCTCGCTCGCCCCCGTGGTGGGCAGCATCGCGCTCACGAACATCCGGCGGGGCCCCCTGCAGGCCGCGGACCTGGGCTACGGCCTGGACCACCGCCACGAGGGCAAGGGGCTGATGACCGAGGGCCTCCAGGCCGTCTGTGATTACGCCCTCGGCGCCATGGGCCTGCACCGCGTCCAGGCCAGCCACCTGCCGGAGAACCTGCGCAGCGCGGCCGTGCTGCGCCGCCTGGGCTTCGTCGTCGAGGGCTATGCCCGCGACTTCCTCCTGCTCGACGGCCGGTGGCGCGACCACGTCCTCACGTCGCTCGTGGCCGTCCCCGAACCTGGCCTGCGCGGCGGCCCCTGAGTCCAGTCCGCGGTTCCCCGGACCGCGAAGCAGCCTGAACTTTCATGGAAACCAATTTTGTCGATAACTCGGATAAACAGGTGGGTTTTCCGCCCATTTGCCAGATTTGGACCTACTATCGACAAAATTGAATGAAGCCCGAGCGCACTGACTTTCGAGAGGAGTTCTGGAAGAACCCGCCGCCGTTGCCGCGCGGCGTCGAACTGGTGCGCCAGGAGGCGGTTGTCGTGCCTCGCGTAGGCCCTGGGGGAGCCTCTGTCTACGACCTCGCGGAGCTCCGGCTGCCGGAGATGCGCGTGCCCGTGCTGTTGGGGTACCGGGCCCCGTTGTTCCCGGTGGAGGTGCTGAACCAGCGCGAGAAGCTGCTCGCCCTGCGTGATCAGCTTCGACAGAGAGATTCGGACGTCCGCTCCCTACCCGCCTTCCGGATCCCCATGCTCGTCACGGACTCGGCGTCTTCCACCGTGATCGATGCCTGCGAGCGCGAGGAACTGGCCCTGGTGGACCTGCGCGGGACGTTCTTCCTGCGCACGGGCAATGCCTTCATCCGCGTTCAAGGGAACAGGCCCGCGAAACGAACTCCCCGTGAGCCCCTCTTCCACGGCAAGGGCTGCCGGATCGTGCGGGTCCTGCTCCAGTCTCCGACGACCGGATGGACGGTTCGCGCGCTCTCGGAGAAGACCCAGACGAGCTATGCCTATGCGCATGGCGTCCTCAAGCGACTCGTCCTGGAGGGATACGTCCAGAGGGGTCTCGGCACGGGGCTCCGGCTCCGGGAGCCCGTGGCCTTGCTGAATGCGTGGCTGGAGAGTGGCAGGCCGACTGCTATTTCACGGGAGGGCTTCAATGCTCCCTCCACGACACCGGCTCAGCTCAAGGAGGGTGCCTCCCTGCTGGTGTCGCAGGGCATCCGCGCCATCTTCACGCTGGCCAGCGCCCTGCTTCCCGAAGAGCGCTTCGTCTCGGGAGTGCCCCACGGAATCTATCTCTCAGGTTCCCTGGAGGGCGCCATCCACGCCTTCGGATTGCGCCGGATGACACCCCACAACTTCTGGGTGCTTCGCGCGGAACCCGCCGCGGAGACCGAGCTGGGAGGCGTCTACTTCGCCCAGAGGCTGCTCCCGCACGGTCAAGGCGTCGCGTTGCCGCAACTGGCCCTGGACTTCCGCCAGAGTGGTGGCAGGGGAACTGAACAGGCGGAGGAGCTGGTGCGGCGCTATGCCAAGGCCCTGCCCCTTTCGGACGAAACGCGATGACCGAAGAAGAGAGGTTCGAGGAGATCCTCGGTGAGCTGGGCGAGTTGCTGCTCGACCTGGGGGACCTGTCATCCTGCGTGCTCCTCATCGGAGGACAGGTGCTCGCGTTGCAGTCCCTGCAGCAGGGGGGAACCGGCGTCATCTCCATCGAGACGGATACGGGCATCGTGGTCGAGCGAGGCTTTTCATTCGAGCCGGATCTGCTGTTCGACATGGACGGGACGGAGTTCATGGCGGAGCGCCTGCCCGAGGTCCTCAAGCAGCGGGGATACACAAGGACCCGGGAGTTCCGCTGGTCGAAGGCGTTGCCCGGTGGGCAGATGGACATCGACCTCTTCGCGCCCACAGGCGTCGAGGCCGGAGCCCTCCCCACCCCCATGACACCCCTCCAGGATGCACGGCTGGCACTTCGTCGGAAGCAACCCGTGAACCTCACCCTCGGCGGCAAGACCTTGCGGATCCTGCTGCCGGATGCCGCGGGCTTCCTCGCGATGAAGGAACGCGCCAAACGCGAGCAGCGGCCTGAGAAGACCAAGGACAGCTTCGACATGTTCGCGTACGTCAAGCTGGTGGGCCCGGAGGCTGTGCGTGCATCGCTGCAACAAGCCGGAGAGGAGGGACGTGCGCTCCGCGGCAGGCTGCTTGATCTCTTCTGGAATGCCGCGGCTCCGGGCGTCCGGGACGTCATCACCTATGCGGCGAGCCTCGACACGGACGAGCAGGAACTGCTTGCCCAGGCGGCTGTCGACCTGTTCGCGGAGCTCTGAACCGAGCGGCCCCTAACGCGCGGGGGCCCGGATTTTCGGCGCCGGCACTGGCGCCTTCAGGTGCGTGTCGAACCAGTCCAGCGTGCGCAGGAAGCGGTCCTTGTTGTGCTCGGGCTTGCGGAAGCCGTGGCCCTCGTCCGCGTAGATGACGAGCTGGGTCTTCACGCCCAGCGCCTTGAGCGCCTTGTAGAACTCGTAGCCCTGCGAGGCCGGGACCTCCATGTCCCGCTCGCCGTGCAGCACCAGCGTGGGCGTGCGCACCTGCTTCACCGCGTTGATGGGCGACGCGCGCGTGTACACCTCCGGGTCGTCGTAAATCGACGCGCCGAAGTACGGCAGCATCCACGTGTCGATGTGGTTCGTGCCGTAGTAGCTCTGCCAGTTGGCGATGCCCGCGCCCGCCACCGCCGCCTGGAAGCGCTGCGTCTGCGTCACCGCCCACATCGTCATGAAGCCGCCGTAGCTCCACCCCGTGATGCCCTGCCTCGCCGGGTCCACCGGCGCGGACGCCAGCACCGCGTCCACCCCGGTGAGCACGTCGCGGAAGTCGCCCTGGCCGAAGTCGCGGCGGTTCGCCTGCACGAACGCCTCCCCCTGGCCGTAGCTGCCGCGCGGGTTGGGCATGAACACCGCGTAGCCCCGCGCCGCCATCACCAGCGTCTGCGCGTTGAACCCCGGCGTGATGCCCGCCGCGGGCCCACCATGCACCACCGTCACCATGGGCACCTTCGCGTCCTTCGCGCCCTTCACCCCAGGCGCGGACACCGGCAGCACCAGCCAGCCCTGCACCTGCTGCCCGTCGCTCGTCCACGTCACGCTGCGCACGTCCCCCACCGGCACCCGCACGTCCGTGTTGAGGCGCGTCAGCTGCGTCCACGCGCCCACCGGTCCCATCCACACCTCGGGCGGCTGCGTGAAGCTGTCCCGCACCACCGCGCTCGTCACCCCGTCGCGCGCAAGCGACACCTTCAGGTGCTCCGCGCCCTTCCACAGCACCGTGATGTCCTTCGCCTGGGGAGACACCGTCACCAGCGCCGACTCGCCCTGCGCCTGCGCCGCGAACAGCAGCCGCTCCGGCGCGGGCCAGAACAGCTCCGTCGCGGTCGCCTTCAGCCCCTCCGTGAGGTTGCGCGCGGGCGGCACGCGGGCCGGCAGCGCCGCCTTCGCCCCGGGCCGCACCTTCGCCGCCAGCCGCTCCGGCACCGACACCGTCCACACGTCCCCGCCCGTGTTGCCCTCGTCGCTCATCAGCCCCTCGACGAACGCGAGCTGCCTGCCATCCGGGCTCCACGTGGGCTCCGCCACCTGCCACTTCGGCGCGTGCAACAGCGACGTCTCCCCCGTCGCCGCCTCCACCGCGTACACCTTCGCCACCCACCAGTTCGCATCCCCCGGCGGCGGCGAGGCCGTCACGGCCACGCGGGCCCCGTCCGGGCTCCACGCGTACTCGTGGATGAACAGGCCCGCGGGCGACACCAGCCGCAGCCGCGCGTCCTCCACCGACACCACCCCGAAGCGCTTCACCGGCGGGGACTCCTGCACCACGCCCGTCTCGCGCGCCGCCGGCCCTCGCGGCCCCTGCGCATCCTCCGAGCCCTCGATGACCATCACCCCCACCGACTTCCCGTCGGGCGACCACTTCGGCGCGGACAGGAGCCCCTTCAGGGTCGTGAGCCTTCGCGGCGGCCCGGACGCTCCCGTCACGTCCGCCACGTAGAGCTGCCGCGTGCGCCCCTCCCCCGCCGTGGAGAGGAACGCGAGCCGCTGGCCATCCGGGCTCCACGCTAGCGAGCCTTCGGCGCACAACGCGGCGTCCTTCGACGCGGTGATGCGCACGGGGGGCCGCTCCGGGTGCGCGCGCTCCACCACCTGGAGCTTCATCGCCTCCGCGGGCACGCCGGCACCGGGCGGCACCGACTCCACCCACGCCACCCGCGCCCCGTCCGGCGACAGCGCCACCTGACGGAAGCGCACCGTGCGCTGGAGCGTGTCGTAGACGGCGCCCGCCTCCGGACGCGCGGGGGTGGGCGCCGGCACCGCGCCGGACGCCACCGCGCTCCCCCACAGCCCCACCACCACCAGACCCAGGCTTGCCGCTCGCATCGACCGCCTCCCACTCCGAGCACCACGAAGCATCGCGGCGCGGGAGTGTAGCGGACCGGCGGCACCGGGAGCGCGAACCCCTGGAAGGGGCTCCGCTCCCGGCCGGCCGTCAGTGCAGCTGCTCGGGGAGCATGGGCAGGCCGTGGAAGAAGCGCCGCCCGCTCTCGAAGCGGTGGTGGAAGGTCACGCGCTGGTCCAGGTACAGCCGCGCCATCTCCTCCTCACCGTAGGCCCGGAAGAACGCGGCGCGCGCTTCGTCACACGCCCGCTCGTACTCCACGCACAGCGCCTCCCAGTCCTCCGGTGGAATGTCGCCCTCCGGCCAGCCCTCGCCGGTGAGGCCGTACTCACGCTCCATCGCGTCCAGCTCCCCGGCGCGCATCCGCACGCGCGGGTCCTCCGCGATGGCTTCGTCCGCCATCGCCGTCAGGATGTGCGCCACCAGGAAAAATCCCGCGTCCGGAGGCACCGCGCCCGCGTCCCGCGCGGTCCGGAACGTCACCAGCAACTGCGCGTCCATCGCCTCGCCGCCCAGCTCCGCCAGCTTCGCCGCCAGCCCCCGCCACCGGGCCTCCGTCTCACGGGCCTCCCGCCGCATCCCGTCCAGCTCCCGCTCACCCATCTTCTTCATGGTGTCCTCTCCCATCCCGTGAAGGTCCCCTCGCCACGAAGGTTCCCATCCCGGTCTGACGCGCCGGCCCCGCAAAGCGTGCTGTCCCAGTTTCCCAGGAGGTCCCCGGGCGTCCGCTGCCGGACTCGGGAGGCGGAGGCCGTCCGCTGACGGACGCCCCCCCGCCTTCAGGGGACGGACGGCCTGGCGGCCCTGCCGGTCGTTTCCGGCTGTCCGGAGGGACGAACCGGGCGCGCGGCGATTGCCTGCGGTGAACGGAGCGGGTGGGCGGCGGGTGTCACCCGCTGGACGCTTGGCCCGGGCCCGGGGCCGGCGGACGCGGTTGGAAGCGGAGGACGGTTGCCGTCAGGCGTGGGATGACGCATCCGCAGAACCCGGGGCCTGAACATGGGGGCCCCCGTTGGGGAGCAGAACCGGTGTCCGAACCCGAAGTCAGGCTGGAGCAGCGTTCCCAGGTCACGCCCCGCACGGTGTTCACCGTGTGCTTCGCGGTGCTCGGGGTGATCATCCTGGTGACGCTCGTCGTCAAGACGCGCGTGGCCCTCACGCTCACGGGCATCGCGGCGCTGCTCGCGCTCGCGCTGGAGCACGGCGTGTCGCGGCTGGAGAAGCGCGGCCTCAAGCGGTGGATGGCCATCACGCTGGTGCTGCTCGGGCTGCTGGTCGCGGTGGGCGCGCTGGGCCTGCTGGTGATTCCGGACCTGGTGGCGCAGGTGGACGCGCTGGTGACGCAGTGGCCGCAGCTGTGGAAGCAGATGCGCGGCACCGGCATCCTGCGCGCGCTCAACCAGCGGCTGCACAGCCTGGGCTGGAGCGAGCGGCTGGAGGAGGCCACGCCGGCGCTCGCGGGCCCGCTGCCCCCGCTGCTGATGAGCGCCATTGGCGGCGTGGTGGGCCTGTTGGGCGGCGTCCTCACCGTCTTCTTCCTGGTGGTGTTCATGCTGGTGTTCGGCGGCGGCGTGCTCCGGCGCCTGCTGGAGCTGGCGCGGCCGGACCACCGCCTGCGCTACGTGCGCGTGCTGCGCAACATCTACACCGCGACGGGCGGCTACCTGTCCGGCATCACGCTCATCTGCGCCATCAACGCCACGCTGACGACCACGATGCTCGCCGTGCTGGGCATGCCCTTCTACCTGCCCCTGGGCGTCGCCAGCGGCTTCTCCAGCCTCGTGCCCTACGCGGGCCCCATCATCGCGGGCGGCGTCATCACGCTCTTGACGCTCGCCACCGGCGGCCTGTGGAAGGCGCTCATCGTCTTCACCTACTTCGTGCTCTACGGCCAGCTGGAGGGCAACGTGATGGCGCCGCTCGTCTTCAAGCGCACCGTGCACGTCAACCCGCTCATCACCCTGCTGGCGGTGCTGTTCTGCGTGGAGCTGGCCGGCATCGTGGGCGCGGTGGTGGCGGTGCCCGTGGCGGCCGCGGTGCAGATCATCGTGCGCGAGGTCCTCCTCTTCCGCCAGGAGCGCCGAGCGTCCGCGGTGCACGTGGAGCCCTGATGGCGTCGCCGCTCCAGCTCCTGCTCACGCACGGTTCGGGGCCGCTGCTCTTCCTCGTGCTGGTTGCGGGCGGACTGGGGCTGCCGTTCCCGGAGGACCTGGTCCTGCTCGCCGCGGGAGTGCTCGCCCACCGGGACGTGCTGTCGCTGCCGGGCGCCCTGGCGCTGTGCTTCCTGGGCGTCTTGAGCGGGGACACCGTGCTCTTCCTCGTGTCCCGGCGGCTGGGGCAGGCCCTGTACACGCACCCGCGCACCCGCCGCCTGTTTCCTCCCGCGCGCCGCGAGCACGTCCAGCGGCTGTACGCGAAGCACGGGGCGCGCGTCGTCTTCCTCGGCCGCTTCATGTCCGTGCTGCGCGTGCCCGTGTTCGCCATGGCCGCGGCGGAAGGGATGTCCCTGCGCCGCTTCCTGCTGTGGGATGGATTGGCGCTGTGCCTGAGTTCTCCCCTGGTGGTGATGCTGGGCTACGTGGGGTCGGCCAGCGTGGACCGCGTGGCGAAGGGCGTGGGGCGGGCCGAACACTTCCTCGCGCTTGCGGGCGTGGTCGCGTTGGTGGTCGTGCTGGGCGTGCGCCATCTGCGCGAGCGTCGGCGCACCCGTCCCACCGCGTGACTGGCACCCCCATCGCAGTGGAAGCAGGCAACCGCACAGTCTGGACAGGAGCGGAGGCGAGGGCCCTTCAACTTCGGTATCTACAGGGTGTGTTGCTGATGCCATGAGTCTGGAAGCTCCAGCCCGCGCAGCCGAGGTTCCATGGGACAAGACAGCACCACGGGCGCAGGAATGGACTGGCTCTCCGGAGGTGGGGAGATGGGGCGGCTGATCCGCTCCATGGACTGGTCCAGGACGCCGCTCGGTCCGGTGGACTCCTGGCCGCAGAGCCTGCGCACCACCGTGAGCCTGTGCCTGTCCTCCACCTTCCCCATCCTCATCGCGTGGGGGCCGGAGCGCGTGCAGCTCTACAACGACAGCTACCGGCCCATCTGCGGCGCCAAGCACCCGGAGTCCATGGGGCAGCCCTTCCGCGACTGCTGGGCCACGGCGCTGCCGGTGGTGGGGGGCGCGTTCGAGAAGGCAGGCGCCGGCACGGGTTCCTACATCGAGAACCAGCGCATGTTCCTGGACCGGTACGGCTACCTGGAGGAGGCCTTCATGACCTTCTCCTTCAGCCCCGTCCGCGACGAGTCCGGCGACGTGGGCGGCCTCTTCCACCCCATCACCGAAGTGACGGAGAAGATGCTCAGCGCGCGGCGCACGCAGACGCTGCGCGAGCTGTCCGCCCTGCTGGGCAAGGTGAAGACGGTGGAGGCCATTGGCGCCGCGCTGCCGCAGCTGCCGCCGGACGCCGCGCTCGACGTGCCCTTCCTCCTGTTCTACCGCCGCGACGAAGCCCGGCCCCGCGTGCGGTGGGTGGGCAGCCTGGGCCTGCCCCCGGGCAGCGCGTGGAGCCCCGAGGAGGCGGAGCTGGACGGACCGTGGCCCTTCGCCGCCAGCACGGGGCCGGGGCCGCGCACGGTGCGGCTCCGGGGCGCGCCGTGGGACGGCCTGGGCCTGCCGTGCGGCCCCTATGACGAGCTGCCCGCGCAAGCGCTCGTGCTGCCCGTGCTCCCCGCCGGCATGACGGAGCCCTTCGGGTACCTGGTGGCCGGCGTGAGCCCCCGGCGCGCGCTGGACGACGCCTACCGCGGCTTCTACGAGCAGCTGCAGGCCACCCTCACCACCGCCGTGGTGAACGTGCGCGCCTACGAGGCGGAGACGCAGCGCGTGGAGGCGCTGGCCGCCATCGACCGGGCGAAGACCGCGTTCTTCTCCAACGTGTCGCACGAGTTCCGCACGCCGCTCACGCTCATCCTGGGTCCGCTGGAGGAGTCGCTCGCGGACACGGCCTGCCCGCTGCCGCCCGCCCAGCGCGAGCGCCAGGAGCTCACCCACCGCAACGCGCTGCGCCTGCTCAAGCTGGTCAACTCGCTGCTGGACTTCTCGCGCATCGAGGCCGGGCGGGTGAAGGCGAGCTTCCACCCCACGGACCTGGCGCGGCTCACCGAGGACCTGGCCAGCGTCTTCCGCTCCGCGATGGAGAAGGCGGGGCTCACGTACACCGTCGACACGCCGGACGTGGGCGAGCCCGTCTACGTGGACCGGGACATGTGGGAGAAGGTTGTCCTCAACCTGCTCTCCAACGCGTTCAAGTTCACGCTCCAGGGCAGCGTCACGGTGCGCCTCGGGCGCGAGGACGGCCGGGTGCGGCTCACCGTGAGCGACACCGGCACGGGCATCCCGGAGGCGGAGCTGCCGCGCGTGTTCGAGCGCTTCCACCGCGTGGAGACCGCGAAGGGGCGCACGCACGAGGGCACCGGCATCGGCCTGGCGCTCATCCAGGAGCTGGTGAAGCTGCACGGCGGCACGCTGGGCGTGCGGAGCGTGGAGGGCCAGGGCAGCACCTTCTTCGTGGAGCTCCCGCTGGGGAGCGCCCACCTGCCCGCGGAGCATGTCCTGGAGTCGCGGGGCGCCGCGCACGCGGGCACGCTGGGGTCGGCCTTCAGCGAGGAGGCGCTGCGGTGGCTGCCGGATGCGCCGCCAGCGCTCCCGCCGCCGGTGCCGGCCCAGGCTGCGTGCACGACGCCGGGCCCCGCGTCCACGGGGCTCGTGCCGTCACCGGTGCACGGACACATCCTCGTCGTGGACGACAACGCGGACATGCGCGGCTACGTGAGCCGCCTGCTGGCGACGCATTGGGAGGTGCGCTCGGTGGCGGACGGCGAGGCGGCCTACGAGGCGGCGCTCGCGTCGCCCCCGGACCTCATCCTGAGCGACGTGATGATGCCCCGGCTGGACGGCTTCGGCCTCCTGAAGAAGCTGCGCTTGAATCCGCGCACGCAGGGCGTCCCCTTCATCCTGCTGTCGGCGCGCGCGGGCGAGGAGGCGCGCATCGAGGGGCTCCAGGCCGGCGCGGACGACTACCTGGTGAAGCCCTTCTCCGCGCGCGAGCTGCTGGCGCGGGTGGAGAGCCAGCTCCAGCTGGGGCGCGCGCGCCAGCAGATCTCCGACTTCTTCATGCAGGCGCCCTCGGCCATGTGCGTGATGACGGGCCCGGAGCTGGTGTTCACGGTCATCAACCCCAAGTTCGCGAAGCTGATGGGCCGGGACATGCTGGGCAAGCCCGCCCTCGAGGCCCAGCCGAAGGGGGGCCACGGCGTGCTCATCCAGCACCTGGAGCGGGTCTACCGCACCGGGGAGCCCTATGTGGGCCGCGAGGTGCCGGTGCGGCAGCCGGATGGCCAGGGCGGGTTGAAGGAGCTGGTGGTGGACGTGGACATCCACGCCCAACGCGATGGCTCGGGCCACATCCTGGGCCTGCTCGTCGCCGTGCAGGAGATCAGCGAGCAGGTCCGCGCGCGTCAGCAATTGGAGGTCCTCACGCAGGACCTCCAGACCGCGCTCACCGCGCGGGACACCTTCCTGGGCGTGGCGTCGCACGAGCTGAAGACGCCCGTCACCGCGCTGCTCCTCAACCTGGAGATGACCCGCCGCCGCCTGTCCTCCCCGCGCGGCGATTCGCCCTCGCCCGCGAAGCTGAAGGTGGCTGTGGAGACGGCGCAGCGGCAGGCGGAGCGGCTGGCGCGGCTGGTGGACGAGCTGCTGGACGTCTCCCGCATCCAGGCCGGCAAGCTGGACTTCAGCCTGGAGGAGAGCGACCCCGGGGAGCTGGTGCGGGAGGTCATCGAGTCCTTCCGCGAACAGCTCGGCCAGGCCCGCTGCGGGGTGGAGCTTCAGGTCGTGCCGGGAGCGCGTGTGTGGTGGGACCGCTCGCGCATGGAGCAGGTGCTGGTCAATCTCTTGTCCAACGCCATCAAGTACGCGCCCGGGCAGCCCATCCGCATCGAGGTCGCCCCGCACGACAGCCATCTCATCATCCGCGTCGCGGACTCCGGCCCCGGCATCCCGCGCGAGCACCAGGACCGCGTCTTCGAGCGCTTCGAGCGGGGAGGCCCGCCCCGCTCGGTGCACGGCCTGGGGCTGGGGCTCTACATCGCCAGTCAGATCGTCCAGGGCCACCACGGCGAGCTGCGCCTGGACAGCGACGCGGGCCGGGGCGCCACCTTCACCATCGAGCTGCCGCTGACGCCCCACGCCCAGGCGTGACGCTTCCTTCAGCCCGCGGCCACCTCGCGCAGGCTGTCCTCCACGCCGGACAGCAGCACGTCCAGGTCCGCGTCCGGGATGTTGAGCGCGGGCGCGATGTAGACGGTGTCGCCCAGGGGGCGCAGGTAGAGGCCCCGGCGCCGCGCGGCCTCGTACACGCGCCAGCCGCTGTTGGCGAAGTAGCCCCCGCCGCCCAGGTCCAGCGCGCCCACCATGCCCACCGCGCGCGGGCGCACGAGGCCGGGGATGGTGGCGGCCATGTGCTCGAAGGCGGCCTTCACGCGCGGCGCCTTGCGCTGCACCTGGCCCAGCACGTCCTCGTCCCGGTACACGGCCAGCACCTCGCGCGCCACCGCCGCGCCCAGCGGGTTGCCGCAGTACGAGTGGCCGTAATACAGCGCCCGGTCCTTCGCCCCCAGGAAGCCCGAGAAGATGCGCTCGGACGCGAGCGTGGCGCCAAAGGGCAGCAGGCCTCCGCTCAGCGCCTTGGCCAGACACAGCAGGTCCGGCACCACGCCGGCCAGGTCCACCGCGAAGCGCGCGCCGGTGCGGCCCAGGCCGGTGAAGACCTCGTCGGCGATGAGGAAGGTGTCCACCGCGCGGGTGGCCTCGCGCACCTCGCGCACGAAGTCCGGCGACGACATCCACATGCCCACCGCGCCCTGGAGGACGGGCTCCAGGATGACACCGGCGATGCCGTCCGGGTCGGCGTTCAGCGCTGTCCGCAGCTGTTCCAGCGCGCGTGCGTGGCCGCCCTCTTCCGACGGGGACGGCACGTGCACCACGTCGAAGAGGAGCGGGCCGAACACGTCGCGGAACTCGGACATGCCGCCCACGCTGGTGGCGCCCAGCGTCTCGCCGTGGAAGGCGCCGGACAGGGTGATGAAGCGGGTGCGGCCGGGCCGGCCGTTCTGGGCCCAGTACTGGGCGGCCATCTTGATGGCCACCTCCACCGCGGTGCTGCCGTTGTCCGAATAGAAGACGCGCGACAGCTTCTGTTCCGCTGTCACGTCCGCGCGGTCCGCGCCCGGGGCCAGCGCCGCGAGCTCGGCCGCCAGCTGGGCAGCCGGGCCGTGCGTCACGCCCGCGAGCGAGGCGTGGGCCAGGCAGCCGAGCTGGTCCGTGAGGGCGCGGACGAGGCGCGGGTGGCGGTGTCCGAGGGTGGACACCCACCAGGAGCCATTGGCGTCCAGGTAACGCCGGCCGTCGGCGTCATGGAGGTAGACGCCCTCGGAGCGGACGACCACGAGGGGGTCGGTGTCCGCGATGTACTGCGCCATGGCGGTGTAGGGGTGCCAGACGTGCCGCTTGTCCAGTCCGACGATGGCTGCCCGCTCCACGGTGTGTGCTCCTGTCGCTGGGGTGACTCCGGCGGGTGACGCGCCGCGTGTCGTGAAGCGCGCTGACATTGCCGTGACAGCCCCGGTGTTAGCCCTGGTCTGACAGCACGGGAGAGTCATGACCATCATCATCTTCTTCATCAGTCACTGGCTGCTCTGCGTGTTCTTCCAGAGCTTCTTCCAGCACCGTTACGCGGCGCACCGCATGTACAGCATGGGGCCGCGCATGGAGAAGGCGGTGCACCTGATGACGTACCTGGTGCAGGGGTCGTCGTACCTGTCGCCGCGCGCGTACGCCATCCTGCACCGCGAGCACCACGCCTTCTCCGACACGGACAAGGACCCGCACTCTCCGCACAACTTCAAGGACGCGCTGCGGATGATGCTGCACACCAAGAAGCGCTACGACGACTACGTGCAGCGCAAGGTGGATCCGGAGCCGCGCTTCGAGGGTGGGTACCCGGAGTGGCCGCTCCTGGACAAGACGATTGGCCAGTCCTGGTGGGCGCCGCTCGGCTGGGTGGCCTTCTACACGGCGTTCTACGTGATGTTCGCGACGTCGCCCTGGCAGTTCCTGCTGTTGCCGGTGCACTTCCTGATGGGGCCGGTGCACGGCGCCATCGTGAACTGGTGCGGGCACAAGTACGGCTACCGCAACTTCAAGGGAAGCGACCAGTCGCGCAACACGCTGCCGGTGGACGTGCTGTGCATGGGGGAGCTGTTCCAGAACAACCACCACAAGTTCGGCGCGAGCCCGAACTTCGCGGCGCGCGCCTTTGAGATCGACCCCACGTGGCAGGTGATGCGCGTGCTGTCGAAGCTGGGCGTCATCCGCATCACCACGCCCCAGCGCGCGGTGTACCCGGAGCCGCGCGAGGTGGCGCGCACGAGCAGCGGCGGAGCGCAGACGGCCTGACGGCCGGCGTATCCGGAAGTGGAAGTCCCGCGGGGGAGCCGTCCGGAAGGGACTGCTCCCCCGTGGTCGTTTCCGGGGCTCAGCGCGCCTTGAGCGCCGCGCCCACGGCGTCCGCGAGCTTCGTCGTGGGCCGCCCGATGAGCCGGCTCAGCGTGTGGCTGGTGTCATTCAATTCACCCCGCGCGAGCCCCGCGTCCGCGTCCGCCAGGATGTCCGCGAACGGCTTGGGCAGCCCCACCTTCACCAGCGCGGCCGCGTACTCCGGCACCGGCAGGTCCACGTACGCCACCTTCTTGCCCGACTGCCGGGACACCTCCGCCGCGTACTCCGGCAGCGTGAAGGCCGTGTCGCCCGCCAGCTCATACACCCGGTTCTCGTGGCCCGTGCCCGTGAGCACCGCCACGGCGGCGTCCGCGAAGTCCTCGCGGCTGGCCGCGGCCACCTGGCCGTCCTTCGCGCTGCCCTGGACGACGCCGTACTCCAGCGCCGGCGCCAGCTGCTCCGTGTGGTTCTCCAGGTACCAACCATTGCGCAGGAACACGAACGGCACCCCCGAATCACGGATGGCCTGCTCGGTGGCCTTGTGCTCCCCCGCCAGTGCAATCCCCGTCGTGTCCGCGCGCAGGATGCTCGTGTAGGCCAGGAGCTTCACCCCCGCCTTCTTCGCCGCCGCCGTCACCACCGAGTGCTGCGGGAAGCGCTTCCCCACCTCGTTGGCGGAGATGAGCAGCACCACATCCCCCTTCGAGAACACCCCGTCCAGGCTCGCCGGCTGGCTGTAGTCCACCCGGTGCACCCGCACGCCGCGCGCCGCCCATGCCTTCGCCTTGTCCGGGTCGCGCACCGCCACGGCCACCTGGTCCGCAGGCACCTTCTTCAGCAACCCCTCGACGACGAACCGCCCCAGCTTCCCCGTGGCTCCCGTGACGACGATCATGGCGCTTCCGTCTCTTTCCTCCCGCGTGACGCGGGAAATCGAACTGGCACTTACCCTAACGGGGGTACTCACTTTGCGTAAGTACGCACCTTCTGGTAAGTGTCACGCATGAAGGCAACCAAGGGCAGTGCGCTGCTGGCCAAGGTGAAGCAGCGCGGAGACCTCTACGCGGCGGTGTGCCCCTCGCGCGTGGTGCTGGACCACGTCACCAGCCGCTGGGGCGTGCTGGTGCTGGTCGCGCTGCGGGAGGAGGGCATGCACCGCTTCAGCGAGCTGCGCCGCAAGGTGGGCGGGGTGAGCGAGAAGATGCTCGCCCAGACGCTCCAGGCCCTGGAGCAGGACGGCTTCGTGCTGCGGACGGCCCACCCGGTGATTCCCCCGCACGTGGACTACAGCCTCACGCCCCTGGGCCAGGAGGTGGCCGGCCACGTGGTGGGGCTGACCACCTGGATTGAAGACAACCTGCCCCGGGTGATGGAGGCCCGCGGCAAGAAGGCTTCCTGAGCGCCGCCCCCTCCCCTGGACGCCAGCCAGCGCGACGGACGAAAGCGAAGGGGCGAAGCTCGCGTTAAGACTGCCCCCGTGCCCGTCGACACCCCGCTCCAGGTCCGCATTCTCGATGCCATCCACGACGTCCCGGCCGCGGCCTGGGACGCGCTGATTGCCCCCGGTGCGCCCCCCTTCGTGCGCCACGCGTGGCTGTCCGCCATGGAGCAGAGCGGCAGCGCCACCGAGGACACCGGCTGGGCGCCCCACCACCTGACGCTGTGGCGGGGAAAGAAGCTCGTCGCCGCCGCGCCCGCCTACCTCAAGTTCCACAGCATGGGCGAATACATCTACGACTTCGGCTGGGCCAACGCCGCCGCCCAGCTGGGCGTGGAGTACTACCCGAAGCTGCTCGTGGGCGGCCCCCTGTCCCCCGCCACCGTGCCGCGCTTCCTCACCGCGCCGGGCGAGGACGCCCAGGCCCTGCGCCGCGCGCTCCTGGAGGCCGCGGTGGCGAGCGCCGAGGACGCGGGGTGCTCGGGCGTGCACGTGCTCTACCCCACCGACGAAGAGGCGGACTTCCTGGAGGAGGCCGGGCTCGCGCGCCGCATCACCCTGCAGTTCCACTGGAAGAACCCGGGCTATCGCAGCTACGACGACTACCTGGCCCGCTTCGACTCCAAGCGCCGCCACCAGCTCAAGCGCGAGCGCGCCGCCGCGGCCACCCAGGGCATCCAGCTGCGCACCGTGCGGCAGGCCGACCTGGGCCCGGAGCACGCCCAGCGCGCGTACACCTTCTACACCTCCACCTGCGAGCGCCACTCCTGGGGCCAGGTGCAGCTCACCCCCGGCTTCTTCGAGCGCGTCTTCCGCGACCTGCCCCACGCGGTGGAGATGGTGGAGGCGGTGAAGGACGGCCGCGTCATCGCGGGCGCCTTCAACCTGGTGACGCCGGAGCGGCTCTATGGCCGCTACTGGGGCTGCACGGAGGAGCACCCCTTCCTGCACTTCAACGTCTGCCTCTACCAGTCCGTGGACGACTGCATCCAGACGGGCCGCAAGGTGTTCGAGCCCGGCGCGGGCGGGGAGCACAAGGTGTCGCGCGGCTTCGAGCCCACCGCCGTGCACAGCGCCCACCTGATTTTCGACAAGCGCCTGGACAAGGCCGTGCGGGGCTTCTTGCGCATGGAGCGCCAGCGGCTGACACCCGCGGTGGAGGAGGCCGAGCGCATCTGCGGCCTCAAGCCCTGGACGCCTCCGGAAACACCTCCCGAAACGCCCGGATCCTCCGGGGCGACCTGAACGTCTGTCCGCCAGCCCACCGGCCGGATGCGAACGGCTCTCGGTTGAAGTTGTGAAATCGGGGTGAACCTCTAGAGTCCGGCCCTATGAAAGTCCCGGAGACAGAGGAAGACTTCATCCAGTGGTACGAAGACTGCTGGGCCGACCGTGACGAGGTGGAGTACCCGAAGCTGTTCGGTGCCATCAGCGAGGACGTCATCCTCCTGGAAGGCACCGGCGTGCTGGAGGGATGGCTGGAGAGCGAGTTGAGCCAGGGTCAGACGCTGGACCCCAACTGGCTCCCCATGGGCGTGCGTGTGGCGCCCCCCAGCCCCGAGTACCCCTACTGGACCTACGTGACGACCGGCCTGTCCAACCCCTTCACGGTCTCGCCCGGCGAGGAGATCGCGGAGTCCGGCCCCAGCGGCCTGGGCTACGAGATGGTCATCCACACGCCCGAAGAGGAGAAGTGGCCGGTGCTGCGCCTGTTGGACATGATGGCCTACAACCTCGTGTGCGCGAGGCTGTTCGCCATGGGGCACCGCTACCCGGTGGACGGCACCCTCACCGGCGGTGAGACGAAGCTCGCGGGCTTCGTGTTCGTGAAGGACGCGACGCGGCCCAGCCACTTCTCCCTGCCCAGCGGAGAGGTGGAGCTGCTCACGCTGGTGGGCGTGACGAAGAACGAGATGGCCTTCTCGCGCTCCAACGGCATGGACAAGCTGATGCAGAAGCTGGCGGATCCAACGAAGCCGGGCGCCGAGTACATCACCCGGCCGGAGCGTGACGAGGTGAAGCTGTAGTCAGGGCGTCGTCGTCTGCCGCCGCGCGCCCCCGGTGCGCGGCGGCGAGGCGTCCACCAGCGCGTGCAGCAGCCCCGGCTCGAAGGGCTTCTCGATGCGCGGCAGGGGCACCCCCTGGAGGAAGGCGCGGGCGCGCTCGGTGAAGCTGCCGCCCGTCATGAACACGAACCGGGACAGCACCTCCGGCTGACGCCGCGCCAGCTCCGCGTGCACGTCCATCCCGGTCAGGTCCGCCATCATCAGGTCGCAGAAGACGCGGTCGAAGTCGTCGTCCTGCTCCAGCAGCGCCAGCGCCTCGCGGCCGCTGTGGGCCACCACCACGTCGTGCTGCCGGCCGAGGATGCGCCGCAGCACCGAGGTGAGCTGCGGCTCGTCATCCACCACCAGCACGCGCTTTCGCTGGGGGCCCTCCGCCTCGCGCACCGCGGGCAGCCGCGGGTGCGCCACGGCCTCCGCGACGGGCAGCCGCACCTGGAAGGTGCTGCCCATGCCGGGGATGCTGGTGGCCGTCAGCTCGCCGTGCATGCTGCGCACGAGCCCCAGGCAGATGGACAGCCCCAGGCCGGAGCCCTCGCCCACGGGGCGCGTGGTGAAGAACGGCTCGAAGGCGCGCTGGAGCACCTCCGGCGTCATGCCCTGGCCGGTGTCGGACACCTCCGCCAGCACCCACGCGCCCTCGCGGCGGGTGGTGAGCGTCACCCGGTGGCTGGCGAAGTCCCCGGCGGGGATGGCGTGCGCGGCATTGATGAGCAGGTGCAGGAACACCTGGCCCAGGCGCGCCTCGTGGGCCAGCGCGTGGGGCACGTTGCCGAAGGAGCGCTCCACCTGGGCGCGGCTGCGCAGGTGCGTCATGGCCATGGAGACGCCGAACTCCAGCGCCGCGTGCACGTCCACCGGCGTCAGGCGCAGCTCATCCGCGCGGGCGAACGTCTGCAGGTCGCGCACGATGACGCGGATGCGCTCCGCGCCCTCGCGCGCCTCGCGCAGGGCCTCCAGCGCTTCGTCCAGCGCCGCCTGGAACGCGGGGCCGGCGCCGGCGCGGCGGCAGAGCGGCGTCAGCTGCTCCACCGCGAACTGGAGGTTGCCGGCGACGTAGGACAGCGGGTTGTTGATTTCATGGCCCACGCCCGCGGCGAGCTGCCCCGCCATGGCCAGCTTCTCCGACTGCACCAGCCGCTCGCGCGCGGCCATCAGCTCGTGCGTGCGGCGCTGGGCCAGGGCCTCCGCCTCCAGGCGGCCCGAGTGCTCGCGGGCGAGCAGCGCGTCGCGCTCCGCCTGGACGCGCTTCTTGTCGGTGATGTCGCGCGCGTAGGCGGAGATGTTGCGGCCGCTGGACCAGGCGTGCACCTCGTGCCAGCGGTCCCTGCCGGTGCGCAGCTCGAAGAGGCGGTAGCTCTCCTCGGCGGCCACTTCGCGCAGGGAGCGCTCCAGGGGGGTGCCGGCCAGCTCCGGGCACGCCTCCCACAGCACGCGGCGGAAGAGGGTCTCCTGGGTGCGGCCGGTGAGCGCGGCGGCGTTGCGGTTCACGTAGGTGAGGCGCCACTCGGTGTCCACGGTGAAGAAGGCGTCCGGCATGCTCTCCAGCACGTCGCGCACCCAGTCCAGCGTGTCCCGCAGCCCCTCCTCCATCCGCTGGGCGCTGGTGACGTCGCGCAGGCGCACCAGCACCCCGTCTCGCAGGGGGACGGCGGTGCTCTGCAGCAACACATCCCCTTCGGCGAAGTTGTCCGCGCGCGGCTGGCCGGACGCCACCACCTGGCGCAGCACGTCCAGGCGGCCCGCGAGCCCGTCCGCCGGGGAGACCTCGCTCAGGCGCCGGCCGCGGAGGAAGGTGGGCTCACGGCCCAGGGCGCGCGACGCGGCGGGGTTGGCCCACAGCCACTCGAAGTCGAGGATCTCCCCGCTGACGGAGCGCACGGCCCGCAGGACCATGCAGGCCTCCGGCTGTTCCCGCTCGGCCTCCTCCAGCGCGGACAGGAACGTGTCCGGGAGTGGAAGGGCCACGGTCATGTCGGTCGCGGACATCCATCTCCTCCGGCGCGCCCTGCGGGGATGGAAAACAGCCCCCCGACAAGATTCCCTGCGCGGCCCCCGGCCCTTCCCTGCCCCAGGAGCCCGCATGTCGCCACGAATCGCACGGCGGCTCAAGTGAGGGCCCCCCCGTACGCGTCTTTCACAGCAGTCTTGAGTTGCTGATTCCTGTATCG
>NZ_RAWG01000003.1 GCF_003611735.1 Corallococcus sicarius
GGGCTGGCGCGGGGGAGGGCAAGCCCGCATCCGGTGCCGGAGCCGTTGGGGCCGTGCCGCCCATCACGACCTTCGGTGCCGCGGGGGACGACGAGGGCAGGGCGCGGCGGATCTCCGCGCCCGCCGTGGCCACGATGGCGATGGAGATGAACAGGAACCCCGCCGTCTGCGCGACCGTCTCCACGCGCGGCGGAATGCGCCGTCCACTCACCGCCTCGACCGCGAGCAGCAGCACCCGGCCCCCATCCAATCCCGGCACCGGCACCAACGTCAGCATCGCCAGCGCCACCGACGCCGCCACCAGCGCCCGCACCAGCGCATCGAACCCCGACGCGGTGGACGACGCGACGTCGGATGATTCCTGGCGCATCAGCGCGCCCGGCCCACCCCGGCCCGCGACCTCCGGTCCGCGCACCAGCGCCGCCAGCGTGGACAGCGCCTCGGACGCCACCCTCCCGGTGTGCACGAGTGACTGGGTGAAGGCCTCGCCGGGCGCGTGCTCGCGGAACACGTACTGCTGGCTTACGCCGATGCGCCCCGCGCCCCGCTCATCCGCGCGCGGACGCACCCGCACCGTGCGCGGCTCACCGTGCCGCTCCACCGCCAGCTCCAGGTCGCGGCCCACGCCGTCCGCCACGCGCGTGACGAAGTCCGACCAGCTCTCCAGCGGCTTGCCATCCGCGCGCACCAGCCGGTCACCCGGCAGCAACTGCGCGCGCGCCGCCTCCGAACCCGGCAGCACCGTGCCCACCGTCAGCGGCACCACGACGTGCGTGCCGGACGTGTACAGCGTGAACAGGAGCCCCACCGCCACCGCGTAGTTCGCCACCGGCCCCGCCAGGATGATGCCCATCCGCTTGAGCGGCCCCAGCGTGCCGAACCCGGAGGTGTCCTCCTCGCCGGAGCGGTGCGGGTTCATGCCCTGCAGGTTCGCGGACGCGCCCAGCGGCACGGCGCCCAGCACGAACTGCGTGCCGAACAGCCGGAACGACAGGAGCGGCGGCCCGAAGCCCACGGTGAAGCGCGGCACCCGCACGCCCAGGAGCCGCGCGGCCACCAGGTGCCCCAGCTCGTGCACGATGAGCAGCGCCCCGAGGGCGAGCAGGACGAACAGGTAGTGCATCCGGGCCCCGGACCTACAGCTTGCGGCGCTTGCCGGTGCGCTTGTACGTCACGTAGTCGGACAGGATGGTGCCGTGGTCGAAGCAGAGGTCCTTCGGCAGCGCGTCCAGCGTGAACGTCTTCGCCTCGGCCGCGTCGTCCGCGCCCACCGGCTCGCCCTTCGCCTGCGCGATGAACACCGTGGAGATGGTGTGCAGCCGCGGGTCCCGCTTCGGATCCGAGTAGCTGAAGAACTGCTCCTCCAACGTCACGTCCAGCCCCGTCTCCTCCTTGGCCTCGCGGATGGCCGCCTTGTCCAGCGGCTCTCCTTCGTCCACGAAGCCGCCGGGCAGCGCCCAGCCCACGGGCGGGTTGGCGCGGCGGATGAGCACGATGCGCTCGCCGGACAGCTCGATGATGCAGTCCACGGTGGGTTTGGGGTTGCGGTATTCAGGCATGGCGTCGCACTCTACCCCCGCCCCTACGCGAGCGCCCGCTCCGGATGCGTCCCGTGGGCGATGGTGCGTGCCGTGTCTACCCTTCGACGCCTCTGCCTCGTTGCCTTCGCGCTCGCGGCCCCTTCCCTGGCGGGCTGCCTGCCGTACAGCCAGAACGAGGGCGAATACGAGCTGATCCCCACCGAAGTGCTGCGCGACGACTGCAACCTGCTGGCGGAGGTGCAGGGCGACTTCCAGCTGGGCCTGCAGGTCTCCGGGCGCGTGGTGCGCGCGGACTTCGGCGTGCAGAACATGCAGCTGCTCGGCTACTTCCTGGAGGACGGTGACGCGTTCACCGCCGACGGCAGCGTCGCCAACGTCAGCATCACGACAAGAGGCGAGGAGTGCCTGCTCGACCAGGTCCGCGTGCACCTGGACGCGACCACGCAGTGCGTGACGCAGTTCGATGGTCAACTGCGGCTCGTCTACGCCTCCAACGGGGTCGCGCGCTGCAACTGCGAGCTGTGGGTCCGCTTCGAAGGCGTTCAGGGAAACACCCGCTGCGAAGAGGAGCCTTGAGCCTGGAGGCCAGGGTCCCTACAACAGGAGGGCTGTTCCCACGCGCAAATGAGGGACGCCCATGGCAGACACGCAGGAAATCGTCTCGGTCCTGACCGAGTCCCGCGTCTTCCCCCCGCCCGCGAAGTTCTCCCAGCGGGCCCACATCCGCAGCATGGAGGACTACCAGCGGCTGTGGGACGAGGCGGAGAAGGACCCGCGGAAGTACTGGGGTGACCGCGCCCGTGAGGAGCTGTTCTGGAAGGAGCCCTTCCAGACGGTCCTGGACTGGAAGCCGCCCCATGCGCGCTGGTTCGTCGAGGGGAAGACCAACCTCGCCTACAACTGCCTGGACCGGCACCTGCCGAAGCTGAAGGACAAGCCCGCCATCCTCTTCGAGGGGGAGCCGGGCGACCGCCGCGCCATCACCTACGGAGAGCTGTCGCAGCAGGTGAACCGGCTGGCCAACGGCCTCAAGTCCCTGGGGGTGAAGAAGGGGGACCGCGTGGGCATCTACCTGCCCATGGTGCCGGAGGCGGCCGTCGCGATGCTCGCGTGCGCGCGGCTGGGCGCGGTGCACTCGGTGGTGTTTGGCGGCTTCTCCGCGGAGGCGCTCCAGGAGCGCATGAAGGACGCGGGCGTGAAGGTGCTGCTCACCGCGGACGGCGGCTGGCGCAAGGGCGCGGTGGTGCCGCTGATGAAGAACGTGGAGGCCGCGCTCACGCACGCCACCGGCATCGAGAAGGTCGTCGTCCTCACGCGCACCGGCGACGGCAAGCTGCCGGAGGGGCCGAAGTTCCTGGCGTGGGACGCGCTGGTGAAGGGCCAGTCCGACACCTGCGAGCCGGAGTGGGTGGAGAGCGAACACCCGCTGTTCATCCTCTACACCTCCGGCTCCACCGGGAAGCCCAAGGGCGTGCTGCACACCACGGCGGGCTACGCGATGAACACGTCGCTCACCACGCGCTGGGTGTTCGACCTGCGCGAGGACGACGTCTACTGGTGCACCGCCGACGTCGGCTGGGTGACGGGCCACAGCTATGTCGTCTACGGCCCGCTGATGAACGGCGTCACCACGGTGCTCTACGAAGGCGCGCCCACGCAGCCGGGGCCGGACCGCTTCTGGGACATCATCGAGCGCTACAAGGTCTCCATCCTCTACACCGCGCCCACCGCCATCCGCGCCTTCATGCGCCTGGGCGACGGGCCGGTGAAGCAGCACGACCTGTCCTCGCTGCGCCTCTTGGGCAGCGTGGGCGAGCCCATCAACCCCGAAGCGTGGATGTGGTACCGCGACGTCATCGGCGGCGGGCGCTGCCCTGTCGTGGACACGTGGTGGCAGACGGAGACGGGCTGCATCATGGTCTCCCCGCTGCCCGGCGCCACGCCCACCAAGCCGGGCTCCGCCACCTTCCCGCTGCCCGGCATCCACGCGGAGATATTGGACCGCGACGGCAAGCGGGTGCCCCGGGGACAGGGCGGCCTGCTGTTCGTGACGAAGCCCTGGCCGTCCATGCTGCGCACCGTGTACGGCGACCCGGAGCGGTACGTGAACACGTACTTCAGCGAGCTGCCCGGCATGTACTTCACCGGCGACGGCGCGCGCACGGACGCGGATGGCTACGTGTGGCTGATGGGGCGCGTGGACGACGTGGTGAACGTCGCGGGCCACCGCCTGGGCACCGCGGAGGTGGAGAGCGCGCTCGTCGCGCACGCGAAGGTGGCCGAGGCCGCCGTGGTGGGGCGCCCGGACGACCTGAAGGGCACCGCGCTGGTGGCCTTCGTGACGCTCAAGCAAGGCAACGCTCCCTCGGACGCGCTCAAGAAGGAGCTGGCCACGCACGTGGGGAAGGAGATTGGCGCCATCGCCCGGCCGGATGAGATCCGCTTCGCGGAGGGGCTGCCCAAGACGCGCTCCGGGAAGATCATGCGCCGGCTCCTGCGCGACGTGGCCGCGGGCAACCACTCCACGCAGGACACCACCACGCTGGAGGACCTCAACGTGCTGGCCGCGCTGCGCCAGAACGACGAGTAGCCGCGCTCAGCGGTACTTCAGGCCGGGCCGTCCTCCGCGTCCTTGCGGGGGCGGCCGTGCTTGTCCTTCACGTTCTCCCGGTCCGCCTTGCTCCACCAGACGCGGGAGCTCCAGAGCGCGGGGCCGAGGATGACGGTGAGGACGAAGAACACCACCAGGCCCACCACGATCTCCGTCACGTCTGCCTCCTGGGGCCCGTGGCGGAGGGAAGCGGCGCGCCGGGCCGGAAAAGTGAACCCTAGCGTTCCCGGGCAGGCGCTGCCATGCGCCCGGCAGACAGGGAAGTAGCGGAACGTCCGGCGCCCATCGCCTTCACGCATGACGCGGGGCGCAGCCTGGGGCCCGGGCGCCTTCCTGTCGTGCAACCTGACTGGGCGGGCAGCGGGCGGCAGTCCTGCTAGATTGCGCCGCCATGAACCGATTCCCCTCGACCCTGCTCACCGCGCTGCCGCTGACGGCGGTGCTGGTCGCCCCCATCGCGGATGCCTGCACCAGCATGCTGGTGACGAAGGGCGCCACGACGGACGGCTCCACGTTCATCACCTACGCGGCCGACTCGCACGAGCTGTACGGCGAGCTGTACCACACGCCCGCGCGCCGCCACGCGGCCGGCGCCATGCGCGACGTCATTGACTGGGACACGGGCAAGTTCCTGGGGCGCATCAAGGAGTTGCCCGCCACGTACTCGGTGGTGGGCAACATGAACGAGCACCAGCTCTCCATCAGCGAGTCCACCTTCACGGGCCGCAAGGAGCTGGAGGGGCCCGCGGGCCTCATCGACTACGGCTCGCTCATCTACATCGCGCTGGAGCGCGCGAAGACGGCGCGCGAGGCCATCCAGGTGATGACGGGCCTGGTCGCGGAGTACGGCTACTCCTCCACCGGCGAGACGTTCTCCATCGCCGACCCGAAGGAGGCGTGGCTGCTGGAGATGATTGGCAAGGGCGCGGGCCAGAAGGGCGCGGTGTGGGTGGCGCGCAAGCTGCCGGACGGCGTCATCTCCGCGCACGCCAACCAGGCGCGCATCCGCCAGTTCCCGCTCAACGACGCGGCCAACGCGCTGTACTCGCCGGACGTCATCTCGTTCGCGCGCGCGAAGGGCTGGTTCACGGGCGCGGACAAGGACTTCAGCTTCGCGGACACGTACCACCCGCTGGACTTCGGGGGGCAGCGCTTCTCCGAAGGGCGCGTGTGGAGCATCTTCCGCCGCGCGGCCCCGTCGCTGAAGCTGGGCGTCGAGTACGCGGACGGCGCGGACGTGTCGAAGCGCCTGCCGCTGTGGGTGAAGCCGGACAAGAAGGTGTCCGTGCAGGACGCGATGGCGCTGATGCGCGACCACTTCGAGGGCACGCCGCTGGACATGTCCAAGGACGTGGGCGCGGGGCCCTACGCGGTGCCGTACCGCTGGCGGCCGATGACGTGGGACGTGGACGGCAAGAGCTACGTCCACGAGCGCGCCATCTCCACGCAGCAGACGGGCTTCTCCTTCGTCGCGCAGATGCGCGCGGGCCTGCCGGACGCCATTGGTGGCGTGCTCTGGTTCGGCGTGGATGACACGTACACCACCGTGTACACGCCCATGTACGCGGGCATCCGGCAGGTGCCGAAGAACTTCTCCCAGGGCGTGGCCAGCCGGGGCGACTTCTCCTGGGACTCGTCCTTCTGGGTGTTCAACTGGGTGTCGAACCAGGCCTACGGGCGCTGGAGCGACATGATCGTGGACGTGCAGAAGGCGCAGGGGGAGCTGGAGGGTCAGTTCCTCGCGGATCAGGCCCACGTGGAGAGCATCGCGCAGACGCTCTACAAGCGAACGCCGGAGCAGGCGCGCCAGTACCTCACCGAGTACTCGCTGCAGCAGGGCGACAAGGTGCACGCGCGCTGGCGCAAGCTGGGCGAGCAGCTGCTGGTGAAGTACATCGACGGCAACGTGCGGGACGCGCAGGGCAAGGTGAACCACCCCCGCTACCCGGATGCGTGGTACCGCCGCATCGCCGCGGACAACGGCACGATGCTGCAGTCGCGCGAGAAGCCGGAGCCGAAGCCCACCGTCGCTCCGGCCCCCTGAGCGTGTCCCCCGGGCCGGGCGGAGTTTCCGTCCCGGCCCCGGGCCCTTCGAATGAGCCTCCAGGTCCTTGCGACTTGGGGGCTTTTTCGTTTTCCGGGGCAGGCACTCTGGCGGTGTGCCCTGTCGTGTGCTCCGAGGGGCCAGACTGCGCCCGCCTTCACCCCAATGCTCAACGGACCTTTTGTTACAAGCCAGCAGGCTTCATCCCGTCGGAGGACTGGCAGCCGCGCGGAAGGGAACCGCGGAGTGAGCATGCGCCTCAATCCTCCGGCGCTTCCTCCGCGAGTTCGAAGAGGACAACCCCTGCGGAGCTGAGGGATTTCGACAGCGCCGAGTCCAGGGTGTCGTCCGCGTCTGCTCCCTCCACCGCCATCAAGAGCACCGGGCTCTCACCGGGCTCCAACTTCCAGCGTCTACCGGGCATCGAGCCCTGGGCGGTTCTCGACTGATAGAACACCCGAACATGCTCGCCGGGGGCTTGGAAGGGATGTAATTCGAGCGTGAGCCCCACCTTGACGGAGAGCGACTCGATTTCACCCCAGGCAGGGGCGGTCAGCAGCTCAGGAGCCCTGGAGGTGGGTCCCAGGAGCGCTGTGAGTGGGGGCGGGACCAGGTGGAGGCTCAGCGCCACGCCAACGGGGAAGCGTGTCTTGCGTCGGAGCCTGCTCAAGGATGAAGCGAGCCAGGGATGGTTGAGGACTTCCATGGCAAACCGGTCAATGGTCGCGCGCCGCGCAACAGCCTGCGCCCACCGAGTCGCTGCGTCCGGCGTCGTGAGCAGGGCCCGCCATGCCGCAGGCGTCTCCGGATCATCCTCGCCTTGGACGAGTGCATCGAGCGTCACGAAGTCTACGGGCTTGCGGCTCATGAACGCCTCCTCCTGGTGACGGATGGAAGCGCTTCGATGCTGCGCTCCAGCTCAGGGCTTGCTCCTTCATCCAGGGCAAATGCGGTGAGGGTGGTCTTGGTCACGGACTCGCGCATGAGCTGCCACTCCATGAGGGCCACGGCGTCCGCTGTCTCTGCCGGCGCGTTGAGGGAGCCGATCAACTGGTGAAGGAGCGCACTCACCCCCTCACGCCGCAAGTGTTGGACGGCTCTCTTTGTCTTGGGAATCGTCAGGGGCAATGCCGCTGCGATCTCCTCCTCCGTTCGCCGGTAGGGAGGCACGTTCCGGCACTGGCGGAACAGCCACTCGCGTACGGCGAGATGCGAGGGGGCGGCGTCCTTCTGTTGGAGAAGCAGGCCACGGAAGAGGCATGCGAAGCGAAACAGCGCATCATGGATGCGGATGCTCCGCTCCTTCTTCATCCGGGGTTGATGGGAGGGCTCGGGGATTGGCAAGTCGAACCAGAGGGAGCGCAGCTCCTCCGTGGCCCGGAGCCACCATGTGACGAGGTCTGGACAGGTACGAGCGAGCAGCTCCGTCAATGTGCGGGAGAGCCGCTCTACCAGTCGTTGCACATCCAGATCGGGAACAGGCACTCCTTCTGACTCAGGGATCTCGGCGAGCACCGAGTCCCGCCTGCATGCCGCCTCGAGTTCCTGCATCTTCCGCAGGAATCCTGCGGCTCCCTCCCGCTGAGAAAGCCAGAAACGCGCCTGGGTGAAGAGGCGCCAGCAGCGTGAAGAGGGGCTGAGCCTTCCCTGCTCCAGCGTGCCGGTGGCGAACCGTTTGAGACACCAGTCAACGGCGTCATCAAGGGTCTTGAACCGGAACGCATCGAGCAGGTTCTGTTCGCCATAGGGCTTCGCCGCTTGTGCGAGGCTATGCCGGAGGAGAAGGGCGAAGACTTCCCGGTGTTCCAGCACGAGCGCAGCGCGTCCTTCTTTGGACCAATCGGTGATGGGCGTCCCCAGCTTGTTCATGTGCTAGAGCGCCGAACAGGTTAGGTCACGCCGCGAGTGGGTAGCGCGCGGCGACCTCGAGGTTTTGGACGACCGCGAGTCGCCTGAGGTCGAAGAGGTTGCGGCGCGTGCCTCGGTAACGGGCCTTCGGGCCCTGGCGGTTGGCGAGATGTGCCAGGCAATGCTCGACGCCGACACGCTCGCGGAGTCCTGCTCGGCCCGCGCGCGACTGCAGACGTGAGCGAAGGCGCTGCTGGAGCCGCTCGTCGTCGCCCATCGTGACGCTGCGCCCCTTGCCGGACGCGGCCTGGGTACAACTCGAGCGCAGCTTGCACGGCCCGCAGGCTTCCGGGTCGAAGTGCACGACGGCGCCGGGCTCGAAGGGCTCCACCTCGCCAGCAGGGCACGTGAGGGTGCCGTCGCGGAGGTTCACTTTGAAGTCGCGCTTGCCGAAGAGTCCGGGCTTCGCGCTGGCGCCTCGCCACGGCCGGCAGACGACGTCGCCGCCACTCGTCAGCACGTCTTCGGCCAGGGTGCTGTGGAGGTACGCCCTGTCGATGAGGAGGACATCGGGGAAGAGCTCCTGGTGGGCCATGTCTTCCTGCAGTGCAAGGGTCGCCTCCTCTTCGGGGCGGTTGGCGGGCGTCACGGCGCAGGCCACCACGAGGTCGGTGTCGAGGTCGGTGCCGACGTGCTGCTTGTAGCCATTGAATCGCTTGCTCTTGCTCTTGCGCCCGTGGCGCATGTCGGCGTCCTCGATGGAGATACGCCTGTCGGCCGCCACGCCCTGTCGAATCTGAACGCCGCCCTCGGGGCGCGGCTCGAGGTCCTGCGCCTTCACCTGCGCGAGCGCTTCGATGGAGCGAGTCAGCGGAGCCGCGACGCACGACTTCGACTGCTTCGCCACCCAGGCCATGAGACGGTCGAGCTGCCGGCACAGGCGATTGAGTGCGTCGAGCTTCGCGTCGGGCGCGCTCCAGTCGATGTCGAGGCCGGCCTTGATGCTGCGGGCCCGCAGCAACGGCGCATCGGCCTGCTGACACACCTCCTCGACGTCGGTACCGAGCGCGAGCGCCATGCCCTCGGCCACCTTGCGGCCGGCGTGGCCGAGCAGGTTGAGGGTGTCCTCAACCCGCCCGGCCCCTTCTAAAGGGCGGCTGTCGACTCCCACTCGCAGCGTCTTCGGCGTCTTCTTCGAATCGAACCCCTTCGTCCGCTTCGCCACCTCGACGGTGCGCTCCAGCAACCGGCGGTCCATCTCGGTCGCGATGAGTCGCTCCCTGAATTGCTGCAGCCCGCCCTGGGAGAAGGCGGGCGCGTCCTCGTCCGCACCGAGTCGGTCCAATACCATTCGCCACCGGCTGTCGGTGCCCGAGAGGCACACGGCTTCGGCGTCCGAGGTCTGCGTGTAGGCCTGCACCAGCAGCGCCATGCACATCATCGCGGGCGGCTGCGGCGCTTGCCCCTGGCCCGTCTGTCGGTACATCGCTTCGAGCTCGTCCTGAAAGGCCTCGTCGAACAACTCGTGCCGATGCTCGCGCAGAAAGACGAAGAGCTTCCTGCTCTTCCCCGCGAGCTTCAGCAGGCGCTGCTCCCGTGCGCTCTGCTCCACCGCCGGCTTCCAGCGCTCCATGAGCCACCTCCGTGAGGTGGCGACCTGATCACGCGGCGACAGCCCGCGTCGATCGCTCGCGCAAGTATCCGACTTTCCTCGGGCGGAAACCTGATCGGCGCTCTAGGCCCCCCACCAACGGAAAGCCGCGAGATGCGCTGGCTGGCACAGCTCTTCCACGAGTTCCTCCCCGTCCAAGCCCGCCACCAGGGGAGAATCGGCGCTGTCGGTGAACGGCACGAGCAGTCCTGGGTCGACGTTGAACACGATCGACGCGGCGGAGCGCCTCAAGTGATCTATCAATTCGAGCACCTGGCGCACGGTCCGCTGGGCCGCCTGACTCCGAAGCTCTTGCAGCGCAGCGTGGGTCATGCAGAGTGCTTGTTTCAAAGCCTCGGGGCGGTGTCCGATCCGCCGGCGCATCAGCCCATATTGTTCGCACACCAGGGCCTTGACGATGTCATGGACCGGCCATGCCAGATCGATGACAGCCAGGGCACCGTTGGCGAGGAAGCTCGCGGCAAGCCCTGGGATGCGGTCGCCATCGTTGCGAAGCGGGAGCAGCATTCCCGCGCTCCCGGCAGTGCACGCCCAGAGCTCGACCACCTTGCAGCGAGGCATGAGCATCCCGTGGGTATTCCTCTCGCGAAGTGCTCTTCTTCCCTCCAACTGCATGAGCGACATCGTGTCGTTGAGGGAGTCCGCCTTGCCGACGCCATACAGTCGCAACGTGCGAATCCGTGATGCCTGGGGCTCCAGGGTTCCCACCTCAACCACCCGGTTACCGCTGAGTTCTGCAGGGTCGACTACCAGGTGTGGAGGCTGAACGCGCCGGAGCGTCTCCACTGCGGCCTCCCCGAAGCCAGTGGTTCCCTCCTCCCTGTCGCGGGCAAGCAAGCAGGCCGTGAAATCCTCAGCCTCCTGTTCCCTCGGCAGGAGAGAGAAGGCAATCGATGGCATGTGGACGAGCGCCTCGACTTGGTGCGCGAGGAGCCCCCCAGCGAGCTTCAATCCGAGCAGCGGCAGCTCACGCAGGGCCCCCGGAGCCAGGACACTCCACTTCAACTTCTTTCGAGCCTGCGCCGTTCGAAGCAGCGACTCGAGCACCGGCGCCAGCTGTTCCTCCACCATGCGCCATGAATTCCGCCGCATGTCTGAGGAGGTGCCCCGGCCGGAGGTCGCATCCTGCTCGGAAGGGTGCAGCACGCCCATGAGTGCGCCCTGGACCAGCACCTTCTCCAACCGGAAGGTCCGCTGACCGCGTGAGTGCCCATCGTTCCAACACGCCATGATCAGCAACTCCCCCTGAGGCTCGATCACGAGCCCGAGCACACCGTGTCCGTCAGACAGGTTCCTGAGGGCCTTCTCGTTCTTATCAAGGTCGCGCCCGGGTTCGATGAAGCTCGTCACGCCGGGGAACTCCTGGATGCCCGTGAGCTTGCGGCCTTGCGCATCAGCCTCCAGAAGCGTCTCCCAGGTCTTGGCGATGCTCGCCTCGATCCAGGCCGAGAGGCTGATGGCCTCGAAGGCGGCGGTGTGTGGCGGACGCGTTTCCTCTTTGCGGAGCGAGAGACACGTTTCGCCAAGGGTCCAGGCCGTCAGATCCGTGTCCACCTTCAACCCCTGAACCAGCGCTTGTGAGGACACTGCGTAGGGGTCCAGGCGGTGAGGATGAGGACCGGGGAGCGCGGGATCCACGCTGGGAAAGAGGGTCGCATCGGTCAGGGTGGTGTGGAGCAGCCTCCGGATCCGCAGCAGATCCCACAGGTACTGCATGGCAGGCGGGAGGGACTCCAACCCCAGCGCTTCCGGTAGTCGCGCGAGCCGATGGAGCACGCTCAGGCGCAGATCGCACGAGTACTGCAAGCAGGCCAGGAGGTGAACCACATCCTCCGGCTGCGCGCGGGCATGCCCCGCCAGGTAGCCATTGAGCATCCATCGGTATGCCGGTCCCGGCGTTCCCGTCATCCGCACCAGAGGAGAGCCGTCATCGGACGGATACCCCCAGATCGCGCCCTCCATCCGGTTGAGTGCCTGGTTTGAGGCCTTGGGCAACATGCCCGCGCCTGGCCGCGGACCTTCTTGAAACGCCTTGTGGTTGACGACGGCAACAAGTTCCTTCGGCGGCAGGAACGCCAGGGCTTCTTCGATGTTCAACGGCGCGTCACCCAGCTGTTCGAGCAGGGCGTGCAGACGGTAGAAGGCCGCAATGGTCTCACGATGGGGCCAGGTCCGTGGGACGAGCTTGCGGAGGGCTTCGATGCCGCTGGCGTTTCGCGCACGCACTGCTGGGGAGCCCAAGGCAATCAGCTCAGCCGCGGTCGTTGCTACCCGGAGGGCTTCGAATGTACCTGGGGTCACTCTTTCCAGCGCTGGGAGGACTTCCTCGAACGAGGTCTGAACCGCGTGATCGGGCTCCTCCTCCCGATGGTGCACACGCTGGAGGAAGCTCAACCGGGCCCGAGCCGCCACAGCGTCGGCGGACAGGTCCCCTGTGCAGGAAGAGAGACCGGCCAGAAGTCCCTCTGCGCGAGCCAGGGGCACGGCGTGAGGGAGCATGGTCCGGACATCCCCTCGCTGGGCAACCTCGAGCCAGAGATGCGAGGCCTCGACGGAGAGCTGCTCCCGCTCGTGTGGTGAGATGCCTGGAACCGCAAGCGCCTCATGGACCCACGCCAGCGCGGCGAGCAGGTTGTTGAACTGAGAGGAGTTGAGCCGATCGCGCAGTACGCGAGCCACCGCCAGGGCTCGTTCCGGCGAGGGGGCCTCACCGGGCTCGGGGAGGGCCTCACGTTCGAGCCAGGAGTCCTGTAGCTCATCAAAGGAGACCGGTGACGGCGGCTCCTGGGCCAGGAGTTGTTCCAACTGCGCCTGCTCCTCGGCGGTGAGTGCCCGGTCGGAGCCCGGCGTCCATTCCTTCTCCGACTTCCACTCCGGCAGGCCCACGAAGCGGATGCCTGCCCACGCAACGGGGCATGCCAGTCGCGCTTCGAGTTCGCCCACCTGGTGCTCGCTCATCTGGTCCGCAACGGGGCCCAGCATTCCCAGCACGGGACCGCGGATGTCCTGCTCGGGTGGAAGGCCCAAGGTTTCAGCGAAAGAGACAATGGCCTCGTTGACGGGAAGCCTCCGCAGGGATTCGAGCAGCAGCGGCAGGCTCTGCTCAAGCCACCGCCGCTGTGCACCCGTCAGGGCCTGAGCAGGCTCATCCCCCGCAGCGAGCCTTCGCCGGTATTCCCGTGCCAGGATTGCGGTCACCAGGTCAGGCACGGACCACTGTGCCCCGATGGCGGTTCTCACCCCGCTCGTCAGCAGGATGTGGTCCAGCCCGTAGCCCTCGTTCGCAGGACGTGTCAGGGGATCATGGGGAAGGTTGGCGCCCGACTGACACGCCCAGACCTCCACCCTCTCCATGCCATTCAGCGACGCTTCCTCGAGATCGCTGAAGTCGAGCGTCCCCCCCTTGATCTCGAGCCGGGGCCACTCTCCGGCGGTGTGCTCTCCGTGGGTGTAGATGCTGAGGGTCCGGGCCTCCGCGAGGGCACCTTGGATGGCTTCGAGCGTGGCCTCGTCTCCCTCCAGGCAGCGTTCGCCTGGGCTTAGCGCCTGGAAGGCGATGGGGTGGAAGTGTGTCCCTCCGGGGATGACCACCCACTCTCCCCTTCGAGGGGGAGTGGGTGCCGGGCGGGTGCGCAGCGGAAAGAGGCTGGGGAGCCAGATGATGGACTCGAACCGGTCGATGAGCCGGTGGCCCGCGGGGCCCAGTGCGGCGAGCGGGAGGAACGTCGACACGTGTGAGGGCAGCAGGACGGCTCGAGTCCACACCCCCGGGGGCAGAGCCGCTGAGAAGTCGAGTTCCTGCAACAATTTCGAGAGGAGTTCAGACTTCGTGAAGGTCGCACTTTGCTCTGCTGCTTGTCGAAGGAGGCTGAAGACCTCCGGACGAATGGGGCAGGTGGAACTCCGTGCCATCAACTCGCCACCTTCGAGCCACACGGCGGCGGTCAGCAGCTCCAGCTCTTGCACGAAGATTCGTATCAGGACATGGCCTGGATGCTGGCGGAGCACTTCGGTCAGCTCCTCGGTACCAAGGTTCTGGTTGAGGATGTGCTGGGTCTCCGCGTAGTTCTTGTCTTCCCGCGCGAGCGCGTAGCGCAGCCGGGCTACTTGCTGGCGGCCCTTCTCGACCTGTGCTTCGAAGTACTCGGAGGGGACTGGCGCCTTTCGTGCGGCGATGCACCTTGGCAGGATGAAGGTGGAGCTTTCGTCCTCTGGATGTTGATCCAACTGGGGAATGACTTTGTCTAGGAATTCCCGCTGCCCATCAGGAGCCTGGCGTCTGATCGACTGTGTGAATGAGTCGAGCATGTACGTCTGGCCCATATGCTTCGCCAGCTCACGATAGAGCGCCTTGGCAAGGGGCTCCTCAGGCCTCCGCACACGCGATGAGAGGTTTTCGGCGAAGCGGAAGCCGCTCGTGTTCTCAAGAGCCAGGAAGGCGCTCAGGGCATCCTGTTGGTCCTGCGCGAGGATGCAGGCCACGGCCTCTGCAGCCTGCTGGAGGTCAATCGAAGCCGCGTCCGCCTCGGAGTCGGAGATGGTTGCCTCGGCCCGATGCTGGATGGCCTTCTCGATGAAGCCGCTCAGCAGCTCAATGGCGGCTTTGGGTCCATCGGCTCTCCTGAGCAGCGCAGCCAGGTGCCGCAGATGCTTGAACTGGTCCAGCACATTCCATCGCACCTGCTCCAGCAAGGTCCGGGCGTGGGCCGCCCGCTCGGGAGCATCACCACCGAGGATGATTTCCGCGAGTTCCATGCGCGCAAGCGCTTGATATTGCGGGTCCCCCGTCTGGATGACCTCCTTGGCCAGTTGCTCGGCCCGTTTGCGGTCCTGTTTGCGTCCCCGTGCGCGCAACAGGCTCGCGGAGGAGAGCTGGGACCGGAGGGGAATGTCGTTGCGGGAGGCTCCAAAAATTTCCTTGGCGCGCTGGGCGCACTCCATCGCCCGGTCATATTCGCGGATCGCGCGCTCGACCTCTCCCAGTTCGGTTCCCAGGAAGTTGGCGAGGTTCAGGTGGACCTCGGAGCGTTGTTGAAGGCCCAGCTGGCCGCAGTCCTTCAGCCTCCAGAGCGCACCTCTGTAGCGTCGTTCAATCTCCTCGAAGAGTGGCGCTTGATCCTCCCGCGCGAGCAGTTGAGCCATCCGGCGAAGGCATACTGCGAGGGAGCTTTCGGTCTCCGCGTAGCGGAGCGGGGCGCGTTGGCGGACCGGTGATTCCAGCGCACGGGTGTAGAGTTGCCTGGCAGTGGTGAGCGAGAACAAGTCCTCCTGTGCATCCGCGAGTGCATGCGCCAGGTCATGGCGAGCGGCTGCCGCAGCGGCGGTGTCATCCTTCTCCGTGTGCAGCGCCAGCGCTCGGTGAAAGAGGGGGAGTGCTTGCTCCCTGCGGCCCAAGGCGACCAGGCTCTGCGCTCGAAGACGCAGGTTCCAGGATTCGGGGTTCTCTGCGAGGGCCAGGTCGTAGGCTTTCTCTTCCTGAAGCGCCTGGAACCCCTTCCGGGCTTCCTCGAAAATCTTCTTCTTGGATTTCAGCATGTGCGTTCCTCCTGCATCCATAGCGGGAAGCCTCCGCAGGGTTTCCCCAAACCTGCCCCCTGTGTGCCGGGGCCTCTGACCTTGGGGTGAGGCGTATGAGAACAGGCTGGCGCGGCCGACGGTCGCTGAGGTGGTCGCGTGACGCCTCCTGGTGCCCCCTATGTGCCCCTTCGCTGTGGAATCAGGCGCAACCGGGTGGGACAGGGTGGGATGCCGAGCCCGGGTGAACTCTAGGATGCGGAGGGTCAAGACGCGTCCTGCGTGAGGTTTCCATTCCCGTGCCGGGGGCGAGTCCCGGCCCCGGCCCTCGGGGCGGCCCGGTGTTCGACCCCGGACCCGTGCGGCGCGGGCCCTCTCGGGGGCCTGCTGTTCGCGCGTGTGTCGGTGGGTGGGTTGTGGCAGTCACGGGCCTGGGCGGAGCGCGCCCCCTTCCCGAAGGACGGTTTGCTTGAGTGACGCTGCCCCTGTGACGGCCCTCCCGCTTCGGGACGACGAGCTGTCGGATTTCCTCGCGCGCACCAGCCGCACGTTCGCGCTCGCCATCCCGCTCCTGGAGGAGCCCCTGCGCCGCGAGGTGGGCCTGGGCTACCTGCTCTTGCGCGTCGCCGACACGCTGGAGGACGCCGCGTCCTGGACGCGCGAGGCCCGGCGCGAGGCGCTGGCCGGCTTCGAGGCCCTGCTCAAGGAGGACCCGGAAGCCGACGCCGAGGCGCTCTCTCGCGACTGGCGGGAGCGCCGTCCGAGCGAGGACGCGGGCTACCTGGACCTCCTGGCGCGCACGCCTTCGCTGCTGGCGAGCCTGGACGCACTTCGCCTGGAGGCCGGCGCCATCCTGCGCCACTTCGTGCTCAAGACGGTGCAGGGCATGCGCGAGGTGCTCGCGAGCGCCACCGCCGAGGGCCTGCTGGCGTTGGACTCGCTCCAGTCCCTGCGTGACTATTGCTACATCGTGGCCGGACTGGTGGGGGAGCTGCTCACGGAGCTGTTCGTCCTGGACGCGCGCCTCACCCCCTTCTCCCCGAACCTGCGCGCCCTGGCCCCGCTCTTCGGCGAGGGCCTGCAACTGGTCAACATCCTCAAGGACGCCCGGCAGGATGCGCGGGAGGGGCGCTCGCTCCTCCCCCCCGGCGTCCAGCTCCAGGACGTGGAGCGGCTCGCGGGCGAGGACCTGGTCGCGGCCGCGCGCTACGTGCGGGCCCTCTACAGCGCGGGCGCCTCCCGGGACGTGCTCGCCTTCACCACCCTGCCCCTGCTGCTCGCGCAGGCCACGCTGGAGCTGCTCGTGCGCGACGGCGCCGGTGCCAAGGTGTCCCGCGCGGTGGTGACCTCCCAGATGATCGCCCTCCAGAGCGCCCTGGAGCGGGGCACGCTCCCGGAGGCCGTGGAGGCGCTCGCGGGCCCCACCCCGTGACGCCCCGGAGGGGTTTGTAAGGGAATCCCGATCTTCGTTTCGAACTGGATATTCGCGTTTTGGCGGCTTGTCTCGGTTTCGATGTGAGTGAGACAACCGTTGTCGCCCCCGTCACTCCGGCGGGGCGGATGACGGAGACAACCCCATGAAGAACCTGTTCAAGCGGCTGCTGTTGGCGTCTGGGCTGGCGTTGGCGGTCGGCTGCGGCGGCGGGATGGCGGCCGAGGAGGTCACCCCGGCGACGGTGGAGGAAGGTAGCGTGACGCAGGAGGCGCTGCCCGTCTGTGGCTCGGGCCTGGACTGCCGCGGCTCCTCCTTCAGTGGCTCATACATGTGCATCCAGACCCCGACGTCCACGCGCGCCGTCTACTGCTGCCCGAGCGGCCAGCGCGTCTACTACGCCGACGACCGCGGTTACTTCTGCGCCTAGCTTCGCCTGCCACTCCCAGGCCCTGTGCGCCCGAGGTGCTGGCCCGCGACGACGGGCCATGCCGCCGGAGGTCCCCGGCGGCATGGCCTGGATGTGCCGCTGCGGTCAGCGAAGCCCCTGATAGCCGTAACCGGTGACAGTGACGGTGGAGAGCAGCTGGCTGTGGGTCGTGTTGGCATAGAGCCTGAAGTCGTAGTGATGTCCCACCTGGATCCACCACGCGAACTCGCAGCCTGACTGGGCTTGGGTAAAGAGCAGCTCGGGCTGGCCATCCACGCTCACCCAGACCTCGCCAACCGTGGCCTGGTAGACCTGCCAGCAGATCTGCGTTGAGCCGATGCTCGTGGCGTTGGTGTTGATCCACACGTCCGTGGGGCTCGCGGAGACGGTCCCCGAGGCAGAAGCTCCGCCGCGACGGCAGAGCCACTGCGCGTCGCAGTAGTAGCCGGTGGGGCATCGGCCCTCCTCATCACAATCGATAATCAGTGACTTGACGTCTCCCTCCTGCGACTCGCGGATGCCTGGATCCGAAACCTGCACCGGCTCCATGGTCTCTTCCGTGTCACCACAGGCGCCCAATGCCAGTGCCACTGCGAGGAACGCTGCGCTCAGCCATCGGCTTTTCATGCACGACCCCCTGAATGCGTTTGCGGAGAGCCATTGCAGGCCCCCTTGGCTTGGATGAGCCGACAAAGCGGAAAGTGATGCGAAAGCATTGCGGGCTGCGTGGGGGATGGGAGATGAGCTCCATCCCCCCTTCCACAGCGACGCACTGCGCCATGCGTCGCTCTGGAGGGGGACGGTTCCGCTCAGGAGTCCGCAACTTCCGGGTGCCCATATCGGATAATTCCGATGTTGGTGTTCCCCCTGGAGTTCTGCCCCTCATGAACTGCGCCCGTTCGACCCCGGCGGTCATCGTCTACTTCCCTGCGCGCACGGACGCGGCGCCTCCGAAGGTGTCCCGTCAGCCGGTGCGGGTGGAGCGGCCCGCCCTCGCGGGCGTGGACGGGCTGCCCTTCGCCGCCACGCGTCAGCGCGGCCTGTGGACCTTCCAGACGCCGACGGGGCAGGAGCGGTGGCTGCCCGGTCGGGTGCGGGGGCAGGCCCGGATGCAGGCCTTCCTGGTGGAGGCGCTGGGGTTTGGGGGCCTCATCCAGGGGTACGACGTCGCGGCGGACACGCGCAGTGACTCGATTCCCGGGCACCCGGACTTCGCGAAGAACTTCGACCTGTTCCTCCACCACTACGCGGGCGCGCTGCTCAAGCGGATGCTGCCGGAGCCCGCGTTCGCGCAGGCGCTGGGGCGGGTGGTGATGCTCAACGGCCAGCAGTGGACCGGGCTGGGCTTCACCCTGACGGACGCCGGGCAGCGCCTGGTGGATGGGTGGCTCGCGGAGCAGGGTGTGGTGCTCGGCCCGACGGCCTGAGCCCTGGCCCCCGGGCCTGGCTCCGGAGTCTTGCGGTGCGACCCGGCCGGCCCGCCGGGTCGCCTGCCTCCGGAGGGACCCGGAAGGCCATGGAGAGCCCCTGGGCGGACGGCGGGATTCCGGATAGGGGTAGGGTGATGACTGCCCTGGCCTATCCCATGCCGCTGTGTGTCGCGCCGATGATGGACTGGACGGACCGGCACTGCCGGTTCTTCTTCCGCCAGCTGTCGCGCCACACCCTGCTCTACACGGAGATGGTGACCACGGGCGCGGTGCTGCACGGCAAGCGCGACCGCCTGCTGGGCTTCTCTCCCGCCGAACACCCGGTGGCCCTCCAGCTGGGGGGCTCGGAGCCGGCGGAGCTGGCGGCCTCCGCGCGCATTGGCGAGGAGTGGGGCTACGACGAGATCAACCTCAACGTCGGTTGCCCCAGCGACCGCGTGCAGTCCGGCCGCTTCGGCGCGTGCCTGATGGCGGAGCCGGACCTGGTGGCCCGGGGCGTGGCCGCCATGCGGGAAGCGGTGCGCATCCCGGTGACGGTGAAGTCGCGCATCGCCATCGACGACATGGAGGAGTGGTCCACGCTGGAGGACTTCGTGCGGCGCGTCTCCGCGGCGGGCTGCACGCGCTTCATCATCCATGCGCGCAAGGCGTGGCTGAAGGGCCTGAGCCCCAAGGAGAACCGGGACGTGCCGCCGCTGCGCTACGACCTGGTGTACCGGCTGAAGGCGGAGTTCCCCCACCTGGACATCAGCCTCAACGGCGGCGTGAAGACGCTGGATGCGGCGGCCGAACACCTGCCCCACGTGGATGGCGTGATGATGGGCCGAGCGCCCTACGAGACGCCCTACCTGCTGGCGGACGCGGACCGGCGCTTCTTCGGAGGCACCGGGGCGCCCCCCACGCGGCACGCGGTGGTGGACGCGATGCTGCCGTACATCGAAGCGCAGCGGAGCCAGGGCGCGCCGCTGGGCGCCATCACCCGGCACATGCTGGGGCTCTTCCAGGGGCTGCCGGGCGCGCGTGCGTGGCGCCGTCACCTGAGCGAGAACGCCCACGAGGACGGCGCGGGACCGGAGGTGGTGGTCGCCGCCGCCGCGAAGGTACCGCGCGAGGCGGGCCTCCAGGCCGTGGCCTGAAGGCCCGCGCGGACTACGCTCCCAGGCTCAGCAGATGCCGCCGCGATCCTCTTGCTGGCAGTACTGGACGCAGAAGCGCGCCGTGCTGATGCACTCCGTGCCATCGCAACAATAGAACGACGCGTACAGCGACTCGCTGCTCGTGCCCATCTCCGCCGTCTCAGCAGACTCCACGGGCTGTGCGTCTTCCACGCCGCCACAGCCTGCCAACAGCCCGACTGCCATCAGCCCTGCAATGATCGCCGCTCGCATGGTGTTCTCCTGGGTTGACGGCTTGCGCCGCGCTCCCAAGGTATCTCCTGCCCCTGACATGGGGCCAGTTTCACGCCAGGGGAGCGGGTCCATTCCGCTCCCGATCCGACTGGTCGCGATGGACCTCGAATGACGCGGCTTCACTGGCGACGCATCTGCAAATAGGGATTTCAAGGATCTCTGCATGATTCTCCCACCCACCGGCTCTATCGGTTCGTGGTGGGGGCGTTCGGGAGCCATTCAGCCTGCTCAGGTCTGAGCTGTCAGGCGTGGGAGGGCGAACCCGGACGGGCACAAGGAGCCGGCATGCAGCAGTTTCTCATGGGGATGATGGTGGTGCTGTTGTGCTGTGCGCCGGGAGTGGCGGCCGGGGAGGGACCTCTGGATGCGCGGCTCCAGGAGGCACAGACGGCTTCAGACGAGGCGGACACGTCCTGGGACGCGGGGCGGTACGCGGATGCCATTGCGCGGGGTGAGCGTGCGCTTGTATTGCGTGAGGCCGTGCTCGGGAGCGCGCATCCAGAGGTCGCCAGGAGTCTGGACTGGCTCGGTTCTCATCACCTGCTTCAGGGGAACCCTGTCCGGGCCGGGCCGCTCCTGCAACGCGCGCTGGCCATCCGGGAGGCCGCCCTCGGCAAGGACCACCCGGAGGTCGCTCAAACGCTCACCCTCCTCGCCAACCTGTATTCGGACCAGAGACTGTATGCTCGGGCTGAGCCGTTCTATGTCCGCGCGCTGGCCATCCGGGAAGCTGCCTTCGGAAAGAACCATCTTCTCGTTGCCGCATCGCTCAACGGTCTCGCAAAGCTCTATCAGCATCAGATTTTGTACGCTCGTTCCGAGCCGCTTTTCTTGCGCGCGCTGGCCATCCGGGAGGCCTCCCTCGGCCAGAACCACCTGGAGGTCGCTCAAACGCTCAACGACCTCGGCGAGTCCTATATGTACTCGGGGTTGTACGCTCGTGCTGAGCCGCTCTTCTTGCGCGCGCTGGCCATCCGGGAAGCCTCCCTCGGCCAGAAGCATCCCGACGTTGCGGTCACGCTCTTGCATTTCTCCGAAAACTACGCGGCCCAGGGGGTGTCCGAACGGGCCAGACCGCTGGTGTTGCGTGCGATAGCCGTCCGGGAAGCGGCCCTCGACAACAATCCTCCCAACGTCGCGGACTCGCTCTTTCAACTGGCGGGTCTCTACCTGGTCCAGGGATGGTTCGCTCGTGCCGAGCTGCTCTATGTCCGCACCCTGGCCCTTCAGGAAGCGACCGTCGGCAAGAACCATCCCCTCGTCGCTGAGACGCTCTACTGTCGGGCTGCGGCCTCCCAACTCCAGGGATTGTACGGTCGCGCCGAGCCGCTCTTCCAGCGCGCGCTCGCCATTCGGGGCGCGACTTCCGGCGAGAACCATCCGCGCAGCGCGGAAGCGCTCAACCACCTCGCGGTGGTCCACCTGGCCCAGCATCGCCTCGCCGAGGCCCTCCCGCTGCTGACCCGCGCGTTCGCCATGTCCGAGCGGCGCCTGCGCCAGGAGACCCTCGGCTTCTCCGAGGTGCACCTGTCCCGCTTCCTCCAGTTCCTGCGCACCGACGAGGAGCGGCTCTATGCGCTGCTGCGCGCTCATCCCGACGACGCCCGCGTCAGACGCCTGGCCCTTGGCGCTGCCCTGCTCCTCAAAGGCCGCTCCGTGGAGGAAACGGCGGATATCTCCCGGACCCTCTACCGGAGCCTGGGCGCGCAGGACCGTGAAACCTTCGAGAGGCTGGGAGGACTGCGCAGCCAGCTGGCCCAGCTGTCACTCCAGGGCCCCGGTTCACTCTCACAGCCCGCCTACCAGCAGCGCCTCCACGAGCTCTCCGAGCAGGGCGCTGCCCTCGAAGCCGATCTGGCCAGCCGCTCCGCCCCCCTGCGCGCGCTGACCGCGTTGCCGTCCCCCGCCGAGATTGTCGACCGTGTCGCCGCGGCCCTGTCTGGGGACGGCGCGCTCGTCGAGTTCATCACCTACGTGGACCGGCCGCTGGTGCTCAGGCCCCAGAAGCCCGGGTCCACGCGTCCCCCCTCACTGCGTTACCTGGCGCTGGTGCTCTTCCCTGACTCAACCACCCGCACCCTGGACCTGGGCCCGGCCGAGCCCATCGACTCCGCTGCCTTGCGCCTGAGAGACGCCCTGGCCAACCGGGATGCCGCCTTCGAAGCCCCCGCCCAGGCGCTCTACCAGCTCGTCTTCCAGCCCCTGCTTCCGTTGCTGGGGGAGACCCGCCGCCTCTTCCTTTCGCCGGATGGACAGCTGGCGCTGGTGCCCTTTGCCGCCCTCCATGATGGCCACCAGTTCCTCGTGGATGCCTTTGACTTCACCTATCTCTCCTCTGGCAAGGACCTGCTGCCTCGTTCCCAGGAGCGCGTGTCCCCAGGCTCGGTGGTCGTCCTCGCAAACCCGGATTTCAACGCGCTGCTCCCAGCTCCCGCTCACTCCCAGGCAGACGCTCCCACGGGCGCCGAGCGGTCCATTGCCGTTGGGACCTTCTTCTCCACGCTGCCCACGGACGAGGCGCGAAGGGCCTGGGCCCTGACCCCACTGCCAGGCACCCTTCAGGAGGCCGAGGCCATCCAAAGGCTGCTACCGCAGGCCCAGCTCTTCCTGGGCCCCGAGGCCACCAAGGAGCGGCTGATGCACCTGCCGACCCCCGGCATCCTCCATCTGGCCACCCACGGCTTCTTCTTGGGCAACGCGCCCGAGTCCACCACCGCTGCCCGCGCGGTCAAGCAGTTCGGTGCGCTGGGCGAGGACCCCCAGGCCCACAGCCCCGCGGATCCCCTGCTGCGCTCCGGCCTTGTCTTCGCTGGGGCGCGTGCCTCGGCGTCTTCCGGCTTCAGTCCGGCCTCCTCGCCCGACAGCACGCTGGTGACGGCGCTGGAGCTGGCGGGCCTCGACCTCTGGGGCACCCAACTCGTCGTCCTGTCCGCGTGCGACACCGGCCGGGGCGACATCAAGCTGGGTCAAGGTGTGTACGGGCTGCGGCGGGCCTTCCTCGTGGCGGGAGCGGAGACGGTGGTGATGAGTCTGTGGAAGGTGAACGACGAGACGACGAGCACGCTGATGGAGGCCTACTACCGCAACCTGCTGGCGGGGCAGGGGCGAGCCGCGGCCTTGCGCGAGGCGATGCGGGAGCTGCGGCGGACCCAATCGCATCCACACGCCTGGGCGCCCTTCATCGCCATGGGGCAAGACGCGCCCCTGCGCTCGCTTGCGTCCAGTTCCCTGGAAGCGCACCCCTGATGGGATTGTCGAGTCCGGCTTCCGCCTGCTGCTGGCTCGCCAGGAGCGGCGCTACGGCCGCGTCCTGTAAAGACAATCGATAACAGCCCTGGAGGCGTGACCCCTACCGGTCAGGCTTTGCCATGGGGCTCTCGGGAGTGGCGGCATCCTTCGGGGGACGGGGTGCCTTGGGAGGCGCCTTCTTCTCGTCCGCCAACCCGGCGACCCGCTTCACGACGCCGAGGAAGAACGGCTCGGAGAAGCCCGCGAGGAAGCCGAAGACGGTGTGGTGCTGCCAGGTGAAGGACTCCACGTCGAGGTTCGCCACCTTGATGAGACCGCTCGTCAGGACGGCGAACAGCAGCATCGCGGCGGTCGCGCCAACGAACGGCTGCGCGGTCAACACGGGCCAGAAGGCGCGGAGCTGCCGGATGCTCATGATTTCGTCCCGCAGCGTGTAGACACCTCCCAGGACCGACCCCAGGGCCCCGGCCGCCATCGCAGTCAGGAGAAAGGTGTTCACGGGGCAGGCAAAGGGCTTCCCCTCCCAGACCGTCATCACGCCCGCCAGGCCGAGCACCACGCCGAGCACGGCCGTCACCGCGAAGAAGTAGTTCGCGCGGAGCTGCTCATTCGCGCGGTCATGTCGCCAGGAATCCATCCGCTGCTGGTAGAGCGAGGCGAGCCGGTCGATGATCACCTCTCGCCCTCGTGCCGGGAGTGCTTCGCCCGTCTTCTCGGTCGCGGCGCGCTGCTCTTGGAACCCCTTCAGCTCCGCTTCCCCTTCGAGCAGCGAGGACAGGTGCGCGTCCGGCGCGAAGTAGAGCAATGCGATCTTCAACTCCTCGGCGGCATCCCAGGCCGCGTCGCGGCCCAGTTTGTCGGTGATGCGTTGGAGAACGGAGGTGATCGCGAGGACGGGCTGTGGCGGCCTGTAGATGGCGGCTCCGAGTTCCAGATACACCCGGAGTTCGACGAGGCGTGAGGAGACCCGTGAGAACGCCTTCACGAGCTCCGGGTCCTTCTTCTTGAGCCACGGCACCTTCCAGGGATTGGCGAAGAAGGTGCTCACCCTTTTCTCCGTCTCACCGATCTCTCGGAACAGGTCGTTCGTGTTGCTGGACGAGGACTGCGCACTGGTGACGGGCTCCATGGCAAGCCTCCGACAAGCAGACAACCTGACGAGCATAGGACGGATGGGGCCCGGATGGACTGCGACTCCCGGGCAATCACTCGCGCGGGTCAGCTCCTCCTTGCGAGTGGATGCAGGGCGAGGCTCCTGCCACTACCCGCCGGAATTTGCGGGAGCGTCGCTGCGCGCGAATGGGGCGAGGTAGCGCGGCTCCACGGCCGTCACGCCCCCCGCGCCCTGCATCTTCTTGCCCGCGAGCTTCATCACCGCGCCCAGGACGGTGAACATCAGGTGCAGCACGCCGAGCGGCTTGAGCACCATCTGCCCCGCGCGCGTCTGGCCTGCCTGGACGCGGTCGACCTCGGGCTGGCGCTCCGCCTGGATCCGCTCGAAGACCGCGGCATCCAGCGGGCGCTCCGCCTGAAGAGCATCCAACAGGTGGTTGGCGGCCACGAACGTGTCACGGAGGGCGAGGTTCAACCCCTGTCCGCCGGACGGCGACAGGGTGTGCGCCGCGTCTCCGAGGAAGAGGACGCCCGGCGCGTGCCAGCGGCGCACGCGGTCGACGATGATCTTCAGCACCTGCCAGTCCGTGTGCTCGTCGAGTTTGCGCTCCACGTGGGGCCGGAGCGTCTCCGGCAGCGTGGGCAGCAGCCGGCGCCGCAGCTCCGGGAGGTCCTTGCGCAGCCGGTTGAGGTCGCCCGGCTCGCTGTAGGCCAGGTGCAGCCGGTGGTTCGTGGAGGGCTGGAAGACGACGACGAGCCCCTTGCCGAACATGTGGACCTGGAGCGATTCGGGCAGCGCCTCCGGTGCGTCGGAGAGGTCGAAGCGCAGCCAGAGCGCATCGGCGGTCGTCTCGAACGACTCGGTCTCCAGGCCGCAGGACCTGCGCAGGTGGCTGTTGCGTCCGTTGCAGACGATGAAGAGGTCCCCGTCGACGCGGCCCTCCACACCGTCGCGGCGGGTTTTCATCGCGACGACGCGCCCGTCCTCCTGGACGGCGTCGAGCACGGTGGTGCCGAAGTCCAGCTGGTAGTGGGGATGGCGTGAGCACAGCTCGTGGAGCAGCGCGAGCATCCCGGGCTGTGACACCACGGCCCCGCGCTCCTGGGGACCGGGCACGCGGACCGTGCGGTGCTTGCCCGCGTACATGCGGCGCTCGATGTCTGGCAATGCCAGTCCGCGTTCAATCAGCACGGAGAAGAGCCCCGCCTGCTGGAGCGCTTCGACGACGGACGCCTGCAGGAGCTCGCCGCGGAACTCGCGCTCGAAGTCGGGGTGGCGCTCCAGGACGCGGACCGGAACGCCGTTCGAGACGAGCTGGTAGGCGAGGACCATGCCGGCGGGTCCACCGCCAACGATGACGATGCGAGGGGGCTTCATGGCGGCCCTTCTACCGGACTCCCGCTGGACGCGTGAGTGGGGGTACTGCCTGCCTCCTGGCTGGAGGTATGCTGGGGCCATGGTGCTCCTGACCGACCATTCCGGACTGCCGCCCGCGCAGCGCGCCGCGCTGGAGCGGGAGCTTGCGCCGCTGACCCTGCTCCAGGACGTGGTGCGCTGGGGCTTCGCGCACAGGCCTCCGCGCGACGTGGCGGCGGTCGTCGTCCAGGACGAGTTCACGCACGACGTGGTGGTGCCCTGGGAGGGCGAGCGGTACCTCGTCTTCGACACCACCTGACTCGGCGGGGTGACCGCGGTCTCCGTGTGGGACCATCCGCCAACCGCCGATGAACTCCTGGACGCCCGGCTCGCCGCGGGGTGGGCGCCCACGCCGACGAGCACCGTCGACGGGGAGGTCATCCTCGGCCATGCCGCGTGTCGGATTCCCCGACCGTCAGCGCCCTGAGTCCCCCGCGCCTGTCTCCGGGGAGGTGAGGGACAGGGCAGGGTGGGAACGTTGGGTCGGGGCGCTTCTCTTGCGAGGTCTGCCATGACAATCCCTCTCCGGACGCTGTTGGCCATCCTGGTGCTCCAGCTCCTCCCCGGCTGCGAGGACACACCCCCGCGCCCCTCCTTCGACGCGGGGACCCCGGACGCCGGCCTCTATGTCTGGGACGGCACGTACACCGAACTGGAGGAGCACGGAGACTGGGTGGACCGGGGCCCCTTCGCGCCGTGCGGCTTCGATTCGCGGGACGCGTCCGCCACCGCCTGCGAGGAGTTGCCCCGCTTCGATGTCTCGAAGTGCGACCCGGCCGCCCTCGCCATGCTCCCCCAGGAGGGCATCTATCTGGCCAACACCCGGTCCGAGCGACGCCTGGAGGACGGCGGCGTCCGGGTCTCCAGTGGCCCCGTCGGCTTCCAGCTCCGCGACGACGGTGGCACGAGCACGCTGTTCGACGAGCCGCTCCGCTTCCGCGACACGCAGGACGGGCGCTTCTCCCTCATCGGGACGAACACGCGCACCAGCCTCGTCATGGCCCTGGTGGGCTGCCAGACGCCCGCGCCGGACGTCATCACCGGCTGCTTCGCCTCCTGTCGCCGGGGGACGCTGTCGCAGCACGGCACCTTCGAGGCCCACCGCGTCGCCCACCAGGCGGGCGAGCCCGAGTCCTCTGGAGGGCTGACGCTGCTCTCGGAGCGTCACGTCGCGCAGGGGCACGCCGTGGATGTCTATGTCACCCGGGGCCACGCCTACGTCGTCTCAATGCCGTACCAGGGCCGAGAAGGCGGGCTCACCGTCTTCGACGTGCGCGACCCGAAGAATCCCATCCTCACGGCGTCCATCAGCCTGCCCGGGGAAAAACTCTGGAACGGTGTCTGGGCCTGGGAAAATGCCCTCTACGTGGCCAGCAGCATCCAGGGCGTGCTCGTCTACGACCTCTCCAACCCCGCGCAGCCTGCCTTCGTGCGAAGCCTGCCGACGGGGACCTTTGGCGCCCACACGGTGCTCGTCGACGGCGGGCGGCTCTACGCCATGGTCCCCAACACCGGCACCTACGTCTACGACGTGTCCCAGCCGCTGGCGCCCGTGCTGCGCACCGTCATCACCATCCCCGGGGACTTCGACTCCGGGGGGCCGCATGACGCGTTCGTGTATGAGAACCGGCTGTACATCAGCAACGCCTTTGGCGGCTACGGCGTGATGGATGTCACCGACCTGGACGACGTGCGCTACCTGGGCCTGTACCCGCGTCCAAACTTCGGCTTCGCGCACCACAGCGCGGTGGGGACCTTCGCCGGACGCACCCTCGCCTTCGAAGGGGGAGAGTTCCACAGCTCCCACCTGCGCGTGCTCGACGTCACCGACCCGGCGCGCATCGTGAAGCTGGGCGAGTTCCGGATGCGGCCCGTCACGTCCATCCACAACCTCATCCTGCGCGGCACCCGCCTCTACGTGGCCTGGTACCACGAGGGCCTGCGGGTGCTGGACGTGTCCAATCCCACGCGGCCCACGCAGCTGGCTCATTACAACACCTTCCGGGAGAGCGACCCGTCCCGGGGCGACAGCCTCTTCGAGGGCGTCTTCGGCGTCCGCGTCCCCGGCGACGGCCACGTGTACGTCGTGGACTCGTCGCGGGGCCTGCTCATCTTCAACGAGCTGTGAGCGCTCGGGCCCGCCGCGTCAGACCAGGAGCGAGACAGCCAGCGCCAGCATGACCAGCCCGATGATGCCATCCAGAATCCTCCAGGCGAGGGGTCGGGCGAAGAGCGGCGCGAGATACCGCGCGCCGAAGCCCAGGCTGCTGAACCACGCGCAGCTGGCGACGGCGGCCCCGGCGCCGAAGAGCGGCGCGCCGTGGCCTCCTTCCCGCGCCGCGACGGAACCCAGGAGCACGACGGTGTCCAGGTAGACGTGGGGGTTGAGGAAGGTGAGCGCCAGGGCCGTGCGCAGCGCGCGCCCCGAGCTCGCCTCCCGCCCGCCTGCGGCCTCCAGCGCCGCGCGGGCAGGGCGGAGCGCACGCAAGAGCGACGTCACGCCGAACCAGGCCACGTAGGCGGCGCCGCACCACGTGGTCACCAGGACGAGCCACGGGAGCTTCGTGATGAGCTGCCCCATGCCCGCGACGCCCGCGGCGATGAGGAGCACGTCTCCGGCCACGCAGACGCCGACGACCAGGGGGACGTGCGCGCGCAGCAGGCCCTGCCTCAGGACGAAGGCGTTCTGGGCTCCGATGGCCATGATGAGTGAGGCGCCCAGCCCGGCCCCTCGCAGAAGTGGTGACAGCTCCATGACGACCCTCCGGGTGACGCACACTTCGCGCCCCCACTCGGCAAGGTGCCCGCAGGCGGGTATGTAGGGGAGCTAAACTTCCTGAACCGGATGAAGGAACGCTAAACCATGCTCGACTACCCGCTGCTGGAGGCGTTGGCGGCCGTTGTGCGAGAGGGGTCCTTCGAGCGCGCCGCCCGGGTGCTCCACGTCACGCCGTCGGCCGTCTCCCAGCGCGTCAAGCTCCTGGAGGAGCGCCTGGGTCAGGTGCTGGTCGTGCGGGCGCAGCCCTGCCGCCCCACTGCGACGGGTGCGGTGCTCTGCGGGCACGCCGAGCAGGTCGCGCTGCTGGAGCACGAGCTGCGCACCCGCCTCCCGGAGGTGGGGACGTCCCCGGGCCCTCGCCCCACGCTGCGCCTGGCGGCCAACGCCGACAGCGTCGCGACCTGGCTCGTGCGCGCGCTGGCGGACTTCACCTCGCGACACGACGTGCTCTTCGACCTGGCCGTGGACGACGAGACGCACACCGCGGAGCTGCTGCGGTCGGGCTCGGTGCTCGGTGCGGTGACGTCACAGGCCGAGCCCGTCCAGGGTTGCCGCGCGACGCGCCTGGGGGCGCTGCGGTACCTGGCGACCTGCTCCCCCGACTTCCACCGGCGCCACTTCGGCTCGGGCGTGACGGGGGCGGCCCTCGCCGGCGCGCCGTGCCTGCGCTTCGACACCAAGGACGCGCTCCAGCGCACCTTCCTGCGCCGGCTGACGCGCACGCAGGTCGAGCCGCCGACCCACTGGCTGCCCAGCCCGCACGGCTTCGTGGACGCCTGCCGCGAGGGGATGGGCTGGGGGATGAACCCCGAGCCCCTCATCCGCGAGGAGCTGCGCGCGGGGAGGCTCGTCGAGCTCGCGGCGGGCCGACACCTGGACGTGGTGCTGTACTGGCAACAGGGGCGACTGGCGTCCCCCCTCGCGGAGGAGCTGTCGCGGACGCTCCAGGCGGCCGCCCGCGCCTCCCTCAAGGCCGTCCGCGCCGTCAGGTGATCGAGGTTTGAGAACCCGGGTTCAGCCCGCACGCGCATAGCGGCCCGGAGGCTGGCCTACGTGTCGGCTGAACGCAGTGCTGAAGGTGCTCGCCGAGCCGTAGCCGACGCGCTCGGCGACCTCCGCGACTCCGAGGTCGTGGCGGCGAAGCAGATCCCTCGCGACGGCCATGCGCCAGGCGAGCAGGTACTCCATCGGCGGAAGGCCCACGGTGCGGGTGAAGCGCCCGAAGAACGCCGAGCGCGAGAGCGCCGCGGCCTTCGCGAGCTGCGGCACCGTCCACGGACGCGCGAGCTGAGCGTGCATGTGCCGTATCGCCGGTGCGAGCCGTGCATCGGCCAACCCGCGCAGGAGCCCCGGAGGCGCGTCGTCGGCCGAGGTCGACCGCAACGCTTCGATGAGCAGGATCTCCACGAGCCGCGTGAGCACGAGCTCGCGCCCCGCCCTCTGTTCTTTCGATTCGTCGCCCACGAGCCGCACCAGCACCGAGAGCCGCTCGACCCCGCGCACGTGCACCAGCGCTGGCAGCAGCGACACGAGGAGCGCCGCGTCGGGCGAGTCGAAGACGAAGTAGCCACCGAGCAGCCGCACGTCAGGGCGTCCACCGCGCGTGCCGTGGCGGACTTCATCCCTCGGCGCGGTGGTGACCTTGGGGTCGATGCGCTCGGGCTTCACCGGGTCGAAGCCCGACAAGGTGAAGCCAGGCGTCGCCGGTAGGAGGACGAAGTCGCCTGCCTCCAGCGTGAGGACTCGCTGGCCTTCCACCGCGAGAAGGCAGCGGCCCTCGAGCACGGCGCAGAAGCTGGGCTGGCCGAAGTCGGAGTAGCGAACCCCCCAGCGACCCGCGCCGCTGATGCGCTTCGAGAACACGGTGCGCGGCTGGAGCAGCGCGATGACTTCCGAGAGAGGGTCGATCATGCCTGGACTCTCGCAAATGAAATGTGGACCCGCCATGATAGTGGGTCCGGCCCACCGTCGCTACGCTCCTCCCATCAACGCCGCACTCCTCGCGGCAAGGGAGCTGACATGAAGACCGTCCTCGTCACGGGTTGCTCATCTGGCTACGGCCTCGAGACCGCGCGTCACTTCCATGCGCAGGGCTGGAACGTGGTCGCCACCATGCGAACGCCGCGCGAGAACATCCTGCCTCGGTCGAGCCGACTGCACGTGGTGGCCCTCGACGTGACGAAGCCAGGGAGCATCGCGGCTGCGCTCGAAGCGAGCGGGCCCCTCGATGTGCTCGTCAACAATGCGGGCATCGGGCTCCTGGGCGCCTTCGAGGTCACGCCGATGACCACGGTGCGCGACGTCTTCGAAACCAACACCTTTGGCGTGATGTCGATGACGCAGGCCGTGCTGCCGCAGTTCCGCACGCGCGGGTCGGGGGTGATCGTGAATGTGACCTCGAGCGCGACGCTGGCACCCATGCCGCTGGTGGCTGTCTACACCGCGAGCAAGATGGCCATCGAAGGGTTCACCGCGTCGCTCGCGTTCGAACTGGAGGCCTTCAATGTGCGGGTGAAGTTGGTGGAGCCAGGCTACGGCCCGAGTACGAGCTTCACGCGCAACGGGAGCGCCCGCATGGAGGGGCTGCTCCCCGAGGCGTACGCGCCCTTCGCGGAGCGCATCTTCGCTTCCCTGGGGCAGCCGGCCGCGGTGACGAGCGCGTCCGACGTGGCCGAAGGGGTCTGGCGTGCCGCGAACGACTCGACTGGGACGCTCCGTTTCCCAGCCGGTCCCGACGCAGTGGCGCTCGCTCGGGCGACCTGAGCGGCAACTGCTGTGCGCCACGTCCACCGTGGTGTGCGGAGACGTTGTTCGTCAGGCGGAGATGGCCAGAAGCGCGCAGCGCGGAAGGACGAGACGCATGCGACGAGACCTCGCGGAAGCGGGGATGAAACACCCGGGCTTTACCATTCTTGCTCGTCTCAGAGCACCTGTCGCACGGCCTCGTCGAGCTTCGCCTTCGGCACCGCGCCGACAATCTGTTTCACCACCTTGCCGTCCTTGAAGAACAGCAGCGTGGGCATGGCGCGGATGCCGTACTGCTCCGGCGTCACCGGGTGATCATCGACGTTGAGCTTGGCCATCTTCATCCGGCCCTTGTACTCGGAGGCCAGGGCTTCAATGACGGGCGCGATGACCCGGCACGGCGGGCACCACGTGGCCGTGAAGTCCACCAGCACCGGCTCGGACGACTCCAGCACCTCGCGCTTGAACTCCGCGTCTCCCAATTCAATGACATTGCCGGCCATGTCCCATCCTCCGTGAAGGGCGCCCGTCACACCGGGCCGCGCCTTGTCCACGGCGGGATGTAATCGCGGGCAGCCACCGGGACGAGGGGCCCGCGCGAAACGCATTGTTCCGCCAGGAGCCCCTAACCCTCCTCCCACGGGAGCGACGCGCCGCGCTCGGACAGCAGGTCCAGGAAGGCGCGCACCTTGAGGGGGAGCTGCCGGCTGCTCGGGTAGACGGCGAAGAGGGGCAGGCCCGGGGGCGTGTCGGCCGCGAGCACGGGGACGAGCAACCCTGCGCGCACGTCGTCCGCCACGAGCGAGGCGGGCAAGCGCACGATGCCCAGCCCGGCGCGCGCCGCCGCCTGGCCTGCGCGAACGCTCGGCACGCGCAGACGACCCGCCACCGGCACCGTGCGCGCGCTCCTGCCCTCTCCGAAGAACCACACCTCGTCGGAGCCGGGCTCGGCCAGGAGGACGCACTCGTGCGCCGCCAGCTCCTCGGGGGACTGGGGCGTGCCGTGGCGGCTCAAGTAGGCGGGGCTCGCATAGCACCCCGTGCGCACCCGCCCGAGCCTGCGCGCCACCAGCGACGAGTCCGCGAGCGGCCCGGTGCGCAGCGCCAGGTCGTACTCCTCCGCGACGAGGTCCACGTGCGTCTGTGCGAGTGACACCTCCACGCGCAGTCGGGGCTGGCGCAGGAGCAGCTCGGCGATGACGGGCGTGAGCAGCTCGCCGAGCAGCGACAGGGTCGCGATGCGCAGCGTTCCCTGGGGCGTGCCGCGCGACTCGCTCAGCGCCGCGTTCACCTCGCGGGCGTCGGCGACGAGCCGGGCGCACTGGGCGTGGTACTCGCGGCCCGCCTCGGTGAGCCGCAGCCGCCGCGTGTTGCGCTCGAGCAGCCGGATCCCCAGTCGCTCCTCCAGGGCGGACAGCCTCCGGCTCACCGTGGACTTGCGCAGGCCCAGGCGCTCCGCCGCGGACGTGATGCCGCCTGTCGTCACCACCTCCGCGAAGAGGAGCATGTCATCCAGCAGCGGGGGACTCGAGGCCACGGGCAAAGCCTATGCCTGGAGGAGGGGAGCGCGCACAGACCGATTTCGCGTGGCCGGAGGCCGGGGCCCGGGGTCTTCCAGGCTCGCGTGCCGTGTCACGGCGCATGGAGGCCGGTGCCCCGCCGGTAGGCACGGCGGGAAGCGCCGGCCCGGCAAGGGGAGTTCCGGATGAAGGCGAACCGCTGGCTGTTGCTGGGGGCCCTGGGTGTGGCGCTCGGTGTCGTGGGATGTACTGGTGAAACCGGCAACCCGCCGCAGAATCCTCCGGCGACCGTGGATGCCGGGTCGGACGCGGGTGCGTCCCTCCCGCCCGACGCGGGACCTGGCTCCCTCTGCATCGCCGAGGGCGTGACGTGCAGCAAGGACTCGGGCGCCCAGTGCTGTACGGGCCTCTGTACGGACTCGGGTGTCTGTCCGGCCCCGAGCACCCAGTGCACCGCCGCGGGCAGCGCCTGCACCAGCGGCATCGAGTGCTGCACGAACAGCTGTCTGGACGGCAAGTGCTCTTCGCTGCAGTGCCTGGATGTGGGCAGCACCTGCGCCAGCGCGGAGGCGTGCTGCACCAAGGTCTGCGGCACGGACGGCAAGTGCGCGGCGCTGCCGCCCAGTGGCACCAGCAGCTGCAAGGTGCCGGGGCAGGCGTGCACCGGCGCGGGGGACTGCTGCTCCAGCAACTGCCAGGCGGGCGTCTGCAAGCCGGCGTATTCGTGCCAGGCGAACAACGACCTCTGCATGAAGGGTGCGGATTGCTGCGGCGGTGTGTGTTCGCAGGAGAACACCGGCACCCCGGGGCGCTGCGTGTCGGTCAGTGGTGGCGGCGCGGGCAGCTGCCTGCAGGACGGCAACCCGTGCACGGGCGGCAGCAATTGCTGCTCGCGCACCTGCGTGGACCTGGGCTTCGGGACCACGGTGTGCCAGCCGGTGGGCGGCTGCCGCCCCACGGGTGACTACTGCACCAACGACGGCGCGTGCTGCGGCGGTGAGAAGCTGGCCAACGCGGTGGACTGCCGCGAGAGCCGCTGTGACAAGCCGAATGGCTGCAACCCGGTGGGCAACATCTGCGGCAGCGGCCAGCTGCCGGACGGCGGCATCATCGACGTGAACGCCCGCGAGGCCTGCTGCGACGGTCAGAAGGCCGTGTGCAAGGTGGACTCCGTGGGCGTGCCGCGCTGCTTCGGCGGCTGCCCCAACAACAACTGCCCGGCGGGGTGCCCCTCGGGCTACACCGGCGAGGCGCCGTGCTGCATCGCGCAGGAGCAGGAGTGCCAGTTCTCCGACCAGTGCTGCGGCGGCGCGCGCTGCCTGCCCGGCGCCAATGGCGGCCTTACCTGCCAGAAGGTGACGTGCGCGGCGGTGGGCACGCAGTGCGATCCTTCGAACTCGCAGTGCTGCGCCGGCACCTCCTGCCTGAGTGCCTCCGAGCTCACCTTCGCCTGCCGGGCCACGCCCATCTACCCGGACGGTGGCACGGTCACCCCGGATGCGGGCACGGGCGGAACGGACGCGGGCACCTGCGCCGCGAACGGGAAGACCTGTGGTTCAGGGGCGGCCTGCTGCTCCGGCATCTGCAACGCCGGCACGTGCGCCGCGCCCAGCGTCTGCCAGCCCCAGGGCCAGGCCTGCACCTCGGCCGGAGACTGCTGCGCCGGGCTGGGTTGCCGCATCCCGGGTGGCAGTGTCAGTGGCACCTGCGAGACGGGGTCGACCTGTTCCGCGGCGGGCCAGGCGTGCTCGCCCACCAGCCCGTGCTGCCCGACCCTCTTCTGCGGGAACGTCGCGGGTGAGGCCTGCGACGGGACGACGCCGTGCCTGTGCGTCGGAAGCATCGGCTGAGCCGGTAGCGGCATCGCGCTGCCTCCACCCCACGGCCCTGGGCGTGGGGGCAGCGCGAGCAGTGCGCGGCGCCTACGGGAGGATGAAGTCCCGGGGGCGCAGCGGCTCGGGCTGGGGTTCTCCCAGCGACTCCAGCAGGTTGATCTCCGCCGTGCGGACGATGGCGAGCAGGGGCAGGTCGTTGGGTGCGTTTCCGAAGGGCTCCTCCAACTCGTCGCTCAAGAGGTCCAGGCCGAAGAAGGTGTAGGCGATCATCGCGGAGAGCACGGGCGTGAACCAGCCCAGCGCCTCGGCGAGGCCGAAGGGCAGCAGCAGGCAGAAGAGATACGCGGTGCGGTGCAGCAGCACGGTGTACGCGAAGGGCAGCGGGGTGAGGCGGATGCGCTCGCAGGCGCAGAGCACGCCCGTCATGGCGTGCACCCGCTCATTCAAGGCGCCCCAGGTGATGTCGGATAGCCGGCCTTCCCGACGCAGCGTCCCCAGTTCCCCCTGATGCTCGCGCAGGAGGGCGTTCGGGCGGTTTCCGCTGGCGAGCACGCGGGAGCGCTCGGGCTCCACGACGAAGCGCGAGATGTCCTCCTGGGCGTCGTGTCCCCGCAGGTGCGCGGCGAGCGCATGCGCGAAGGCGATGTTGCGGTGCACGAGGCGCCGCGCGGCCTGTCGCCCCTCGATGGGCAGCTCGGCGCGCCCGTCGTCCAGCAGTGCGATGGCCGCGTGGGTGAACGCGCGCAGCTCAATCATGAGCGCGCCCCACTGCTTGCGCGCCTCCCACCACCGGTCGTAGCAGGCGTTGTTCCGGAACCCGAGGAAGATGGAGAGCGCGATGCCCAGCAGGGACAGGGGCGCGGGCGAGGTGACCTGGAGCCGCAGGTAGCCCTGCTTGTGCGTCAGGACGACGAAGCAGGAGAGCGCTGCAATGCCCAGCACGTGAGGCAGGACGCGCGGCAGGACGGTGCCGCGCACGACGAACAGGAGCCGGAAGAAACCAGGACGGGGACGGACGATCACGAGCGGGACCTCGTGCTCCAAAACCCCGCGGCTCGCAAGGACGTCGTGCGGCTCGCTCCACGAAGTCACGCGACGGAGCGCCAGACAGTTGGCGGGCTGGATGGCGTCCTACCTGGACTGGGGGCGTGTGATTGCTATGTTCCAGGTCCTATGGGGAATCCCCTACCTGGGAAGTGGTTATTGCTCAGCGGCCTGCTCGCTGGAGCCTCGATGGCAGAGGGACGGGGGCCGCCTGGCATCCGGACGCTCTTCCTGGCGGACGCTCCCGATGCCGCGCCTCAACGTGTCTACGTGAAGGGACACGTTGTGACGGTCCTCCGCTTCGAGCAGCCCGTGGAGGCGGCACGCACCCGTCTGGTGGGAGGCGAAGGCCGGTTCGAGCCCCTGGGCATCGTCGGGCGGAAGGTCATCCTCGAGCCCCGTCAGGAGCTGGATTCGGACGAGGGGTTTTCCCTGATGGTGACCCTGGCCGATGGGCGTGAAGTGCTTTTCCTCCTTCGCCCCGCTGGGCACCGGGGAGGACGGAGCGCGGACCAGCAACTGGATGTCTTCGACGACCGCGTGAGCTGCGAGGCTCAGCGGGCCGCGCTCCGCGACGCGGAGCAGGAGAACAAGACCCTGCGCGCCGACAACGAGCGGCTTCGCAAGGAAGAAGTTTCCGAGGACCATGCGCTGGCCGCATTGCTGGCGGCAGGGGCCGTGGCCCAGACGCCGTTTGTTCTCGCGGACCACTTCTCCGGGAAGGATGAAGACGCGGCGTTGGACGGAACCCTCTTCCGGGGCATCGGCAAGGCCGCGGTCGTCTTCGTGGATGGAAGTGCGTTCCTGGACGAGGGCACGCTGACGTCCCTCTTCCTGGAGATGTACCGGCAGGACGGGCTCCGGCAGGCGATGGTTCAACTGGATCCGGACCTGATCGGAAAGTAAGAGCGACCGGATGAACTCCCGCGAATGTTTGTTCCTGGGGTGTGTGGTCCTGCTGGGATTGTCGTTGGGCTGTGCCACGACCCCAGGAGATGTCCGACTTCGCGCCGACGGCACGCCCCTGTCAGAGAAGTGCCCGGAGAAGTCGCTGGAGGTCATGCGGTATCTGCAGCTCTTCGTGGGGGAGGCTGCCTGGGTCCAGTTGGATGCGAACCAGAGCCGTGCTCGGACCATCACCCTCTACGACGGTCCCATTGAAAGCGTGCTGGACGAAGACATCGGGACCCTGGAGGCACCGGCCCGTCTCTATGGGCGCGTCTGGACTGGAGGGGCGCAGCCGGTCATCCGCTACTACGCGGCCAAGCGCATGCGGGGCGGGGACACCGTGCCCATCTGCGCGGTGGCGCGGCTTGGATTCGGACAGCTGCGCAAGCTGCCGGAGTCCAAGCCGGGAACCGCCGTCCTCGATTCATCACGTGCCGGTGTCTACATCGTGGATGAGTTCCGGTAGGGCCATCTCCAGCGCCATTGGATTCGCGCCGTGGCAACATGGTGGCGGACCCGCCCGGTCAGGATCCTGGCCGGCCATCGTCTGCGCAGGCGCCTATGTTCCGAATCGAAACCGAGAAAGAGTTTCTGCGCGCGTTCCGTTCGCGGGACCGCAAGTTCGTGGAGCCGCCCAAAGGCACGAAGTTCCCCCTCTTCGTCCGGGACTACTTCGCGTGGGTGGACCCCTATGGGGTTCGCGTCTTCCTGCTGTTCACCCCACCCGGAGGCACGCAGCCCACGGGCATCGCCTTCCGGCGGGATCACCAGGGGGACAAGTCCCTGGTGCCCCAGGTGTGTGATTGGTGCCGCACCTCCGAGACGGAGATTGGCCTGCTCACCACGGATGTCGACTCGAAGCGCCGGGTGGGTGTGATCCTCTGCATGGACCTGCGCTGCGGTGAGCGGCTGGAGTCCATGGCGAACCTGTCCGGGCGCAGCGTCCTGGATGACAACCAGCGGCTCATCGAACGGATGGCTCGCTTCGCGAGCGAGGCATTGGGCCTCAAGCCCGGCTCAAACGCCTGAAGAGGCGGGCGTTCACGCCCGCCGTCCCCCTCGACGCGCCGCTCACCCCAGCTCACCCAGGTGGTGGCGGAGCCGCTCCGCCACCGCGGAAGCATGCGGCTCGCCCAGCATCGTGTAGTGGTCCCCCGGCACCTCGTACACGGTGAGGTGTCCCGTGAGCCACATGCTCCAGTCCGGCTGCGGCCCCGTGCTGGCCGCGGCCCGGAGGAGGAGGGCGGGCCCCGAGTAGCCACCGTGGGGCACGTAGCTGCGCTGGGCTTCGTAGAGCCGCTGGTAGAGCGGGTAGAGGCGCTCGGCGGTGTCCAGGTCCAGTCCCACGCTGCCTCCCGGAGCACTCCGGGCCTGCTCCAGCACCGTGGCCAGCAGCTCCCGTCCCTCCAGGCGTCGCAGCGCCTCCAGGTCCAGGGGCAATCCCTTCCATGGCAGGCCGAGCGTCCGAGCGAAGAGGCCCAGGAGGCTGAGCGCGTCGGGCGCGGGGCGGGGCTCGGGCGTGGGCACGGTGGAGTCCAGCAGCGCCAGCAACTCCACCTGTTCGCCCACGGTCTGGAGCTGACGCGCCAGCTCCAGGGCGACGAGTCCGCCGAAGGACCAGCCCGCCAGCAGGTACGGCCCCTGCGGCTGCACGGTGCGAAGCTGGACGAGGTAGTCGCGGGCCAGGGCCTCGACGGAGTCCGGGGGAAGCTCGCCTCCCTCCAGGCCCGAGGCGACCAGTCCGTAGACGGGCCTCTGGCTTCCGAGCTGGCGCACCAGCTCGGTGTAGCCCAGCACGCCGCCGCCACCGCCATGGACGAGGAAGAGGGGCCGCAAGGGCGACGTGCCCGCGTCCAGCCGCAGCAGGTTGGCCGTGGGCTGGGCGGACTCCTGCAACGCCAACCGCGCCAGTCGCTCCACCGTGGCGTGCTGGAAGAGGACGGAGACGGGGAGCGGCCGGCCGGTGTGCTCGCGGATGGCGGCCATCAGCCGCAGGGCCAACAGGGAGTGTCCGCCCAGGTCGAAGAAGTTGTCGGTGACGCTGACGCGGGGCACGCGCAGCACGTTCGCGAAGGCCTGCGCCAGCTGCTCCTCCAGGGGCGTGCGGGGCGCGACATGGGCGTCGGCCGAGGAGGCCGTCACGGACTCGGGAGCGGGCAGCGCCTTGCGGTCGACCTTCGAGTTGGAGGTGAGGGGCAGGGCGTCCAGGCGCACGAGGGCGGAGGGCACCATGAACTCCGGCAGCCGGGTCCGCAGGTGCGCGCGCAGGGCCGTGGCGTCGAAGGGCTCGGGAGCCACGACGTAGCCCACGAGTCGCTTGTCGCCGGGTACGTCCTCGCGGGCCAGGACGATGGCTTCGCGCACCTCGGCGTGGGTCATCAGCGCGGCCTCGATTTCGCCTGGCTCGATGCGGAAGCCCCGCACCTTCACCTGGGTGTCCGCGCGGCCGAGGAACTCCAGCACGCCGTCGTGCCGCCACCTCGCGAGGTCACCCGTGCGGTAGACGCGGGCCCCTGGCTCCAACGCGAAGGGGTCGGGCACGAAGCGCTCCGCGGTGAGCGCGGGCTGGCCCAGGTAGCCTCTCGCCAGCCCGTCTCCGCCCATGTAGAGCTCGCCTGCCACACCCGAGGGCACGGGTTGTCCGGAGGCATCCAGGACATACAGCTGCGTGTTTCCGATGGGGCGGCCCAGGGGGACGGAGGTGCCCACCTGCGCGGCGGACGTGAAGCGGTGGCTCGTGGCGAAGACGGTGCCCTCCGTGGGGCCATAGCCCGCCGTCACGGGGATGCGCAGCTCCTCCAGCACGCGGCGCACGTGGGACGCGGGGATGACGTCACCGCCGGTGAGCACCTGGCGCACGGAGCGCAACGCGTGCAGGTGGGTGTCCACCACCTGCGTGAAGAGGCCGACGGTGATCCACAGCGTCGTCACGCCGTGGCGCACCAGCACCTGCTCCAATTCATACGGGTCCCCGGGCGGATGCGGCGGGAAGACAGCCAGCTTCGAGCCGTGCAGCAGCGCGCCCCAGATTTCAAACGTGGACGCGTCAAAGGCGAGCGGCGCCATGTGCAGCAGCGTCTCCTCGGGCCCGAGGCCGAAGTCCACGCCGAAGAGGGTGCGCAGCACGGCGGCGTGCGACGAACCCACGCCCTTGGGTCGGCCCGTGGAGCCGGACGTGAAGACGATGTACGCGAGGCTGTCAGGCAGCGCGGCCCGTGGGGGCGCGTGCGTGGGCCCGGCCTCCAGCGACAGCTCCTCCTGCACCACGGCCCGCAGCCCCTGTGAGGGCAGCTTCGGCAAGAGCGCGCGCGAGGTGACGACGATGCGGGGCGCGGCGTCTTCCACCATGGCGGCCAGGCGTTCGCGCGGATAGGCCGGATCCATGGGCACATAGGCACCGCCGGCCTTGAGGATGGCGAGGAGCGTGACGAAGAGCTCCAGTGAGCGCTCGAGCGTGACGCCCACGCGGGCGTCGGTGTCCACGCCCAAGGCGCGCAGGTGCCACGCGAGCTGGTTGGCGCGTGCATCCAGCTGTCGGTAGGTGAGGCGCGAGTCCCCGGCTTCGACGGCGACCTTGTCAGGGAAGCGGGCCACCGCCTGCGCGAAGACCTCCGGCAGCGTGGAGCCCCGCGGGTACTCGGTGGCGGTGGCGTTCCAGTCCACCAACATCCGCTGGCGCTCGGCCTGCGTCAGCAGGGACTGGGAGCCCAGGGGCGCCTCGGGGCGGGCCACGAGTCCTTCCACCAGCGTGCGGAAGTGCTCCGCCATGCGCGCGACCGTGCCCTGCTCGAACAGGTCGGTGTTGTAGCTCAGGGCTCCCGTGTAGCCCTCCGGGGACTCCACCAGGCCCAGCTCCAGCTCGAACTTGACGGTGGCCTCCTCCACGTCCAGCGGGCGCAACGTCAGCTCCTGCTTCCGGGGTGCGCGGGGAGGGACATTGCGCAGGGAGAACGCCACCTGGATCAGCGGGCCCCGGCTCGCATCTCGCGCGGGGCGCAGCTCTTCGACGAGCCGCTCGAAGGGCAGGTCCTGGTGGGTGTACGCCCCCAGCGCCATCTCCTTCACCTCGCGCAGCAACTGGAGGAACGACGCGCGGCGGTCCACCCGGGCGCGCAGCACCAGCGTGTTCACGAAGAAGCCGACGATGCCCTCCAGCTCGCCCAGATGGCGGCCCGCGATGGGCGAGCCGACGGAGAAGTCCTGCTGCCCGGAGTAGCGTGAGAGCAGCACCTGCCACGTGGCGAGCAGGACCATGAAGGGCGTGGCGCCTTCCTGGTGGCTGAGCGCCTTGAGGCCCTGGGACGTCGCGTGCGAGAGGACCACGGGCACCTGGGCTCCGTGGAAGGTCTGCACGGAGGGACGCGGCTTGTCGGTGGGCAGCTCCAGCGCGTGGGGCACGCCGGCGAGCTGCTGCTTCCACCACCCCACCTGCTGCTCCAGCACCTCTCCCTTCAGCCAGTCGCGCTGCCAGGCCGCGTAGTCCGCGTACTGGAGTGGCAGCGGCGGCAGCGGGGAAGGCAGCCCCCGTGAGAAAGACAGGTAGAGGGCGGCCATCTCCTCGACGAGGACGCGGCTGGACCAGCCGTCGGAGACGATGTGGTGCACCGAGACGAGCAGCACGTGGCGCTGCTCGGACAGGCGCAGCAGGGTGGTGCGGATCAGCGGGGCGCGGGCCAGGTCGAAGGGCTTCAGCGCCTCCTCGTGCGCGAGCCGCCGGGCCTCCGCGTCCTTCTGCGCCTCCGGCACGTGGCCCAGGTCCACCCGCGCCAGGGGCAGGTCCGCATGCGGGTGGATCCGCTGGACGGGCTCGCCGTCCTCGCGCGTGTGGAATGTGGTGCGCAGCGCTTCGTGGCGCTGGACGAGTTCCTGGAGGCCCCGGGCCAGGGCTTCGGGGTTCAACGGGCCGTCGAGTCGGACGGCCGCGGGGATGTTGTAGAAGGGGCTCCCCGGATGGAGCCTGTCGAGGAACCACAGGCGCTGCTGGGCGAAGGACAGCGGCAGGGGGCCGTCGCGGGGGACGGGCACCAGCGGAGGCATCCGCACGTCATCGTGAGAGCGTCCGGAGCCTTCGATGCGGGAGGCGAGCGCGGCGATGGTGGGCGCTTCGAAGAGCGCGCGCAGTGGCAGCTCCGTGCCCGTCTCCGTGCGCACCCGTGACACCACCTGGGTCGCCAGCAGCGAGTGCCCCCCCAGCGCGAAGAAGTCATCCTTCACGCCCACGCGGGGAACATGCAGCACGTCGGACCAGATGGCCGCGAGCTTCGCTTCCAGCGCCGTGCGCGGCGCTTCGTACGTGCCGCCGGGTTGCTGCGCCTCCGGCTCCGGCAGCGCCTTGCGCTCCACCTTGCCATTGGCATTGAGCGGCAGGGCGTCCAGCACCACCACCGTCCCAGGCACCATGTACTCCGGCAATCGTTGACGCAGGTCTGCCTTGAGCGACTCCGCTTCCGGCGTCGCTCCGGCCTTCGCCGCGACGTAGGCGACGAGGCGCTTGTCGGCGCCGTCTCCCTTCGCGACCACCACCGCGTCCTTCACGGCTTTGTGCTGGCGCAGGGCGGCCTCGACTTCGCCCAGTTCGATGCGGAAGCCTCGCACCTTCACCTGGAAGTCCACCCGGCCCAGGTACTCCAGCACGCCATCCGCCCGGTACCGGACCCGGTCTCCCGTGCGGTACATGCGGCTGCCCGCGGGGCCGTGTACTTCAGGCAGGAACCGCTCCGCCGTGAGCTCCGGCCGCAGCAGGTAGCCGCGCGTCTGTCCTTCACCGGCGAGGTACAGCTCGCCCGCCACGCCGACTGGCACGGGTTGCAGGTACGCATCCAGCACGTACGCGCGCGTGTTCGCCAGGGGACGGCCGATGTTCGGCACTTCCTCTCGCCCCACCAGCGAGCCTGTCGAGTACGTCGTGTCCTCGGAGGGGCCGTAGAGGTTGTAGAGCTTGCGCACCGTCGGCACGCCGTACACCTGCTTCGCCAGCGTCTCCGGCAGGGCTTCGCCCGCGAGGTTCACCACGCGCACCGACGGGGGCACCGCACCCAGCTTCACCAGTTGTGCCATCGCGGACGGCACCGTGTTGATGAGCGTGACCTCCGCCTCCAGCTTCTCTTCGGCCAGGTGCAGCGCGTCGCGCACCACCACCACGCTGCCACCCCGCATCAGCGGCGCGAACAGCTCGAAGACAGAGAGGTCGAAGTTGAGGGACGTCGCCGCCAGCACGGCCTTCGTCTCTTCCGCTTCGAACGTGGCCTGTGCCCACGTCAGGAAGGCCACCGCGTTCCGGTGCGTCACCGCCACGCCCTTGGGCCTCCCCGTACTGCCCGACGTATAGATGAAATACGCGACGTTCTCCGGCTGCGCTTCCGTCGGGGGCGGCGCGCTGGACTCCTCGGCCAGGGCGTCGTCACGGTCCAGGCACACCGCCTGCGCGGTGAACGCCGGCAGTGCTTCCAGCAGGTGCGAGTGCGCCACCAGCGCCGGGCCCCGCGCGTCCTCCAACAGCCAGCCCAGGCGCTCCTTCGGGTAGCTCGGATCCAGCGGCACGTAGGCGCCGCCGGCCTTCATGATGCCCAGCGTTCCCACCACCACGTCCGCCGTGCGCTCCACGCACAGGCCCACGCGGATCTCGGGCCCCACGCCCAGCTTGCGCAGCCGGTGCGCCAGTTGGTTCGCCTTCGCCTCCACCTCTCGGTACGTCAGCCGCTGCTTGCCGCTCACCACCGCGACCGCATCCGGCGTCTTCCGGGCCTGCGCCTCGAAGAGCCGCGGAATCGTCGCGTCGCGCGGGTACTCCGCCTGCGTCTGGTTCCACGTCACCAGCAGTTGCTCACGCTCACCTTGCGTCAGCAGGGGCAGCTCCCCGACGCGGGTGTCCGGACGGGCCACTGCGGCCTCCAGGAGCGTGCGCAGGTGCTCCACCATCCGGCCGATGGTGGCGGGCTCGAACAGGTCGGTGCGGTAGCTCAGCGTTCCATGCAGGCCCTGCGGCGTGCGCGCCAGGTCCAGGGTCAGGTCGAACTGCGTCGTCTGGAAGTCCTGCTCCAGGGGCAGCAGTCGCAGCGGCGCGGAGCCGCCGGGTCCGCTGGCCAGCGTCACGGGTTGCAGCGGAGCGTTCTGCAGGGCGAGCAGGACCTGGAAGAGGGGCGAGTGGCTCAGGCTGCGCCGAGGCTGCAATGCCTCCACCAGCTTCTCGAAGGGCGCGTCCTGGTGCTCGTAGGCCGCGAGCGTGGTGGCGCGCACCCGTCCCAGCAGCTCGCGGAACGTGGCCTTCGGGTCGACGTGCGTGCGCAGCACCAGCGTGTTGACGAAGAAGCCGATGAGCCCTTCCGTCTCCTGGCGCGTGCGGCCCGCGATGGGCGAGCCGAGGGTGATGTCCTCCTGCCCGGCGTAGCGGGAGAGCAGCACCTGGAAGGCGGACACCAGCCCCATGAACAGCGTGCCGCCCTCGCGCTGGCTCAGCGCCTGGAGGGACTCGGTCAGCGTGGCAGACAACCGCACAGGCACCTGGGCGCCCCGGTAGGACTGGATGCTCGGGCGCGGCTTGTCGGTGGGCAGCTCCAACAGCGGCGGCACTCCGGACAGCTGCTGGCGCCACCAGGCCATCATGTGCTCCAGGACCTCGTCCTTGAGCCACGCGCGCTGCCATACCGCGAAGTCGACGTATTGGACGGGGAGGGGCGCCAGCCGGGGAGGCTGGCCCGACGCATGCGCCGCGTACAGCGCGGTCAGCTCCCGCACGAGCACGCCCATGGACCACCCGTCGGAGACGATGTGGTGCAGGTTCAACGACAGCACCTGCGCTTCGGGGCCCAGGCGCCGCAGCGCGACGCGCAGCAGCGGGCCTCGGGCCAGGTCGAAGGGACGCAGGGCTTCTTCACGCAGCCCCTGCTCCAGCGCGGCGTGGGCCACGTCCGGAGCCAGCGCGCTCAGGTCCACCTGCTCCAGGGCGCGCGGCACCGTGGGAAGGATGACCTGGACGGGCTCGCCCTCCTGCGAGACGAAGACGGTGCGCAGCGATTCGTGGCGCGCGACGAGCGCGGCGAAGGCCTGCTCCAGCGCGGCGACGTCCAGCGCGCCCTCGACCCGCAGGGCCATGAAGAGGTTGTACGCGGAGCTGCCGGGCTCCAACTGGTCGATGAGCCACAGCCGCTGCTGCGCGAAGGACAGGGGCAGGACCGCGTCGCGCGGGACGGGGACCAGGGGCGGCGGTGGAGGCAGCGCCACCTCCGCGCGGGTGCGCCACTCCAGGGCCTTCCGGTGCACCTCCGCCCAGCTCAACGTGCGGCCCTCGTGTTCCACGGCCACGGCTTCCGGACGGAGACGGGCCTGCGCCTGGAGGAGCACGGGCGGACAGCCGTCCTGCGCCGTGGCGGGCGTCTTGCCTTCCTGGAACAGGAGTTCGCGCTCCCCGGGCGTGAGCATGGGCAGCGCGGAGAGGCGGCACTCCGGCTCCCGGACGGCGGCCTCCAGCAGCGTGCGCAGGTGGCCCACGATGTGTCCCGCGGTCGCGGCGTAGAAGAGGTCGGTGTTGTATTCGAGCAGGCCCTTCAGCCCGTCGGCCGTGTCGTTGAGCGCGAGGGTGAGGTCGAACTTCGCCGTGCCGCCACGAGGCTCGAGCGGCTGGAGCCGCAGCCCCGTGCCCATCGTCTCCGGCATGGGCGCGTTCTGGTACGCGAGCATCACCTGGAAGAGCGGCGGGCGGCGCGGGTCGCGCTCGGGGCGGAGGGCCTCCACCAGCTTCTCGAAGGGCAGGTCCTGGTGGGCATACGCGCCCAGCGCCGTGTCGCGCACGCGCGTCAGCAGCTCCCGGAAGGTCGGATCCCCGCCCAGCTTCGTGCGCAGCACCAGCGTGTTGACGAAGAAGCCGATGAGCCCCTCCAGCTCCGCGTGGTGGCGGCCCGCGATGGGCGAGCCGACGGCGACATCCTCCTGGCCGCTGTAGCGGGAGAGCAGCACCTGGAAGGCGGCCAGCACCACCATGGAGGGTGTGACGCCTTCACGCCGACAGAGGACCTGCATCGCGTCCGACAGCTCGCGCGGGAACTGGAAGGGCCACACCGCGCCGCGGAAGGTCTGCGTCGGAGGGCGAGGGCGGTCCGTGGGCAGCTCCAGCGCCTTCGGTGCATCCTGGAGTTGCTGGCGCCACCAGCCCAGCTGGGCCTCCAGCGCCTCGTCGCGCAGCCAGCCGTGCTGCCAGACGGAGAAGTCCGCGTACTGCACTGGCAGCGGCTTCAGCTCCGGTGCCCGGCGCTCCGCATGGGCCGCGTACAGCGTGGTCAGCTCCTGGAGGAACACGCCCATGGACCACGCGTCGGCGATGACGTGGTGCAGGGTCAACAGCAGCACGTGGTGCCGCGCGTCCATGCGCACCAGGAGGACGCGCCAGAGCGGGCCGGACTCCAGGTGGAAGAGCTGTCGCGCCTCCTCGTCGATGAGGGCTCGCAGCGCGTGCGCGGCATCGGGCCAGGTGCTCAGGTCCATCCAGCCCGCGGGCAGCGCGGGGGCCGGGGCGATGCGCTGCACGGGGACGGAGTCCTGCTCGTGGAACGTGGTGCGCAGGGACTCGTGGCGCTGGAGCAGGTCGCGCAGGGCGCGCGCGAACGCCGGCACGTCGAGCGTCCCTTCCAGGCGCACGACGAAGGGGAGGTTGTACGCGGTGCTGTCGGGCTCCAGCTTCGAGAGGAACCACAGTCGCTGCTGCGCGAAGGACAGGGGCAGGTGGCCGTCACGCGGCACGGGCCGGAGGGGAGGCGCCGTCAGCGCGGGCCGCAGCGGGGCCTGCGTCTCGATGCGGCGGGCGACGGCCTCCACCGTGGGGGACGCGAAGAGGTCCGCGATGGACAGCTCCGCCTGGAACGCGCGCCGGATGCGCGAGAGGATCTGCGTGGCGCTCAGCGAGTGGCCGCCCAGCTCGAAGAAGTTGTCCTCGGCGCCGACGGTGCCGGTCTGGAGGACCTCTTCCCAGAGCGTGGCGAGCCGTCGCTCGGTGTCCGTGCGCGGCGGGCGTGTCGGGACGCGGTCCTGGAAGGTGGAGGGCGCGGGGAGGGCCTTGCGGTCCACCTTGCCGTTGGCGGTGAGGGGCAGCGCCGCCAGTCGCCCCAGCGCGGACGGCACCATGTAATCGGGCAGCCGCTGCTTGAGGAACGCGCGCAGTGCGGCCATGTCCAGGGACTCGGCGGCCACGACGTAGGCCACGAGGCGCTTGTCGCCGGGCACGTCCTCGCGGGCCACGACAATGGCCTCGCGGACGTCGGAATGGGCGAGCAGTGCGGCTTCGACTTCCGCCAGTTCGATGCGGAAGCCGCGCACCTTCACCTGGGCGTCGGTGCGGCCGAGGAACTCCAGCACGCCGTCCTCGCGCCAGCGGGCGAGGTCCCCCGTGCGATAGAGGCGGGCGCCTGGCGTGGTGGCGAAGGGATGGGGGAGGAAGCGCTCCGCGGTGAGCGCGGGCTGGCCCACGTAGCCGCGCGCCAGGCCCTCGCCGCCGACGTAGAGCTCGCCCGTGACGCCCGGGGGCACAGGCTGGCTTGAGGCATCCAGGACATACACCTGCGTGTTGCCCAGCGGGCGGCCCAGGGGGACGGAGGTGCGGACCTGAGAGGCGGACGTGAAGCGGTGGCTCGTGGCGAAGACGGTGGTCTCCGTGGGGCCATAGCCGGCCGTCACGGGGATGCGCAGGTCCTCCAGCACGCGGCGCACGTGTGAGGCGGAGATGACGTCACCGCCGGTGAGCACCTGGCGCAGCGAGCGCAGCGCGGGCAGGTGCGAGTCCACCACCTGGGCGAAGAGGCCCGCGGTCAGCCACAGCATCGTCACGCCGTGGCGCACCAGCACCTGCTCCAACTCGCGCGGATCCGACGGGGGATGCGGTGGGAAGACGGCCAGCTTCGCGCCGTGCAGCAGCGCGCCCCAGACCTCCAGGGTGGAGGCGTCGAACGCGAGCGGCGCCATCAGCAGCAGCGTCTCCTCGGGGCCGAAGCGGGCGAAGTCCACGCCGAAGAGGGTGCGCAGCACGGCGGCATGGGGCGTGCCCACGCCCTTGGGCCTGCCGGTGGAGCCCGAGGTGAAGTCGATATACGCGAGGCTGTCGGGCAGGGCGGCCAGCGGAGGCGCGTGTGTGGGCTCGGCGTCCAGCGACAGCTCCTCCAGCACCACGGCGCGGAGTCCCTCGTGGGGCAGCTTCGGCAAGAGTGCGCGCGAGGTGAGGAGCACGCGGGGGCTGGCGTCCTCGACCATGGCGGTGAGGCGTTCGCGCGGGTAGGCCGGATCCAGCGGCACATAGGCACCGCCGGCCTTGAGGATGGCGACGAGCGAGACGAGCAGCTCCAGGGAGCGCTCCATCGAGAGTGCCACGCGGGAGTCGGTGCTCACGCCCAGCGAGCGCAGGTGCCACGCGAGCTGATTGGCGCGCGCGTCCAGTTGTCGGTAGGTGAGGTGCGAGTCCCCGAACTCGATGGCGACCTTGTCGGGGAACCGGGCCACCACCTGAGCGAAGACCTCCGGCAGCGTGGAGCCCCGCGGGTAGTCGGTGACGGTGGCGTTCCAGTCCACCAACATCCGCTGGCGCGCTTCGGCCGTGAAGGGCACCCCAGCATCACCACGCGGAGGTGCGGAGGCACGGGCCTCCGTCGCGTGCGCCGCTTCTTCGGAACGCTGGCGCGCTTCGGCCGCTAGAGGCACCTCGGTGTCACCGCGCGGTGGTGCGGAGGCGTGGGCCTCCATCGCTCGCGCCGCTTCTTCCAGCGGAATGGTGGGCACGGGCCGCGCGCGGGCTTCGTGCTGCTTGCGCGGTGCCGGTGCCAGTTCGGGCTGCGACCGTTTCGCGAGGGCCTCGTCGATGAGGCGGGCCACGGCGTCCAGGGCGGGCGACTCGAACAGGCGGCGGAGGGGCAGCTCCACCGCGAAGGCCTGACGGATCCGGCTGAGGGCCTGTGTGGCCAGCAGCGAATGGCCTCCCAGCTCGAAGAAGCTGTCGTGGGCTCCGACGCGCGTGACGCCGAGCAACTCCTGCCACAGCGCGGCCAGGCGCTCCTCGGTGGGAGTGCGCGGCGCGACGTAGTCCTGTGTGCCATTCGCAGCCAGGTCCGGAGCGGGCAGTGCCTTGCGGTCCACCTTGCCGTTGGTCGTGAGCGGCAGCGCGGACAGCACCACCACGGCCGAGGGCACCATGTACTCAGGCAGGACGTCCTTGAGGGCCGCTCGCAGCTCGTGGCCGTCGGCGGTCATGCCTTCGCGCAGCACGGCGTAGCCCACCAGCCGCTTGCCGCCAGGCCCATCCTCGCGCGCCACCACCACCGCTTCGCGCACCGGAGGCAGCTTCGCCAGCGCGGCCTCCACCTCGCCCGGCTCGATGCGGAAGCCGCGCACCTTCACCTGCGCGTCCGCCCGGCCGATGAACTCCAGCGTGCCGTCCTCGCGCCAGCGCACCACGTCGCCCGTGCGGTACAGCCGCGCCCCCGCCTCGCCGGAGAAGGCGTCTGGCATGAAGCGCTCGGCCGTCAGCGCGGCCCTGCCCGCATAGCCGCGCGCCACGCCCACGCCGCCCAGGTGCAGCTCGCCCTTGATGCCCACGGGCACGGGCTCGCCGCGCGCGTCCAGCACGTAGGCACGCACGTTGGCCAGCGGCCGGCCAATGGAGGGCACCCGCCCGTCCGCCACGCACTCGGTGAGCGTGGCCATGACCGTGGCTTCGGTGGGGCCGTACGTGTTGAGGAGCCTGCGACCCGGAGCCCACCGCGCCACCACCTCCGACGGCAGCGCTTCACCGCCGGAGATGACGGTGCGCAGCGACGGGAGCCCCTCCGCGGGCGTGGCCGCGAGCGTCGCGGGCGTGACGCTGATGACGGTGAGGGCCTCGTCGCGCACCAGCTTGCGCAGCGGCTCGCCCGGCATCAGGTCTTCCAGCGGCGCGAGCACCAGCGTGGCCCCGCTGCACAGGGTGGTGAAGATCTCCTCCACGGACAGGTCGAAGGAGAGGCTGGCGAACTGGAGCACGCGGCTGCCGGGCCCGATGCCGTAGGCCACCGCCTCATGCGTGACGAGGTTGGTGACGCCCCGGTGCTCGATGGCCGTCCCCTTCGGGATGCCAGTGCTGCCCGAGGTGTAGAGCACGTAGGCGAGGTTTCGAGGTCCCACGCCGGAGACCGGGGCCTCGGGGCGCTCACCCGCGAGCGCCGCCCGCTCCGCATCGAGGCACAGGGCCCGGCTCTGATGCGCCTGCGGGAAGCGCTCCAGCAGCGGGGCCTGCGTCACCATCACGGTGGCGCCGCTGTCCTCCAGCATGAAGGCCAGCCGCTCGCGCGGCAGCAGCGGATCCACGGGCACCCAGGCGCCGCCCGCCTTGAGGATGCCAAGCAGTCCCACGGCCACGTCCAGCGAACGCTCCACGCTCAGGGCCACGCGGGACTCAAGGCCCACGCCCCGGCGGCGCAGTGCGTGCGCGAGCTGGTTGGCGCGCGTATCCAGCTGCGCGTACGTGAGCGACTGCCCCTGGAACTGGACGGCCGGGGCCTCCGGCGTCCGCCGCGCCTGCGCTTCGAAGAGCGCGTGCAGGCAGGTGTCCTCGGGGAAGGGCGCGGTGCCGCCGGTCCACGCGCTGCGGACCTGTCGCTGCTCCGCCGCGTCCATCAGCGGCAGCTCAAGGATGCGCCGGTCCGGAGCGGAGGCCGCGCCCTCCAGCAGCGTGCGCAGGTGCGCGAGCAGTCGCTGGATGGAGCCGGGCTCGAAGAGGTCCGTGTTGTATTCGGCGGTGACGCGCAGCCCCTCGGGCAGCTCCGTGGCGAGCAGCGACAGGTCCGCCTTGCTGGTGCGGTTGTCCACGGGCTGCGCATCCAGGACGAGCCCCGGCAACCGCAGCGGCGGCAGGGGCGCGTTCTGCAGCGTCAGCGCCACCTGGAAGAGGGGATTGACGCTCAGCTGGCGCTCGGGCTTGAGCGCATCCACCAGCTTCTCGAAGGGCACGTCCTGGTGGGCATAGGCCTCCAGCGTCGTCTCCCGCACGCGGCCGAGCAGCTCGCGGAACGACGGCTGTCCGGACAGGTCCGTGCGAAAGGCGAGGTAGTTGGTGAACAGGCCGATGAGCCCCTCCAGCTCGGCGCGGCCACGGCCGGCGATGGAGGTGCCCACCACCACGTCCTGCTGACCGGTGTAGCGGGAGAGCAGCACCTGGAAGCCCGCGAGCAGCACGCCAAACAGCGTGGTGCCCTCCGCGCGGGCGAGCGCCTTGAGCGACTCGATGAGGGGATGCGGCAGCACCTCGGTGATGCGGGCCCCACGTCCGGAGGCGACGGCGGGGCGGGGCCTGTCGGTGGGCAGCTCCAGCACCGCGTCCGGATCCAACCGCTCCCGCCACCAGCGCAGGTGCGAGTCCAGCACCTCGCCCTTCAACGACTCGCGCTGCCACGCGGCATAGTCCGCGTACTGCATGGGCAGCGGCGGCAGCGGCGAGGGCCGGCCCGCCGCGAGCGCCGGGTACAGCGCGCTCAGCTCACGCACCAGCACCCCCATGGACCAGCCGTCCGTGATGATGTGGTGCAGCTTGAGCAGCAGAATGTGTTCCAGCGTGTCCAGGCGGTACAGGACGGTGCGCAGCAGCGGCCCCTTCTCCAGGTCGAAGGGCTGGCGCGCCTCATCAAGGATCCGGCGCTGCGCCTCCGCCTCCCGCTCTTCAGCGGCAAGCGGCCGGAGGTCCACCACGGGCAGCGCCAGGTCCAGGCCCTGCGCGATGCGCTGGAGGGGCCGTCCGTCCTGTTCGACGAACGTGGTGCGCAGCGGCGCATGGCGCACCACCAACTCCTGGAGGCTGGCGCGGAGGACCTCCGCGTCGAGCGAGCCGGAGAAGCGCACGCGGACCGGGATGTTGAAGGAGGCGCTGCCCGGGCTCAGCCGGTCCTGGAACCACATGCGCTCCTGGCTGAAGGACACCGGCGCCTGTTGGACGGGACGGGCCTTGGTGCGCAGCAGCTCCGCCAGCCGTGCCCGCTTCTGCTCCGGCGTCGCCCCCGCCGCGGTGTGGCTGCCCTTCGATTCCGCTGAACTCATGTTCGCAGAATATGCGGACAGAACCGGACACCGGGCGAAAGGTGAAGGCGCGCTGCTGGACGAGGCAAAATGCAGCCTCGGCGTCCAGGGGGCGGGCTACTCCTGTTCGGGCTTCTCCTTCGCGAAGGGGCGCGAGTCGAGCGGCAGGTCCACGAAGAAGGTGGTGCCGGAGTTCGGGGTGCTTGTCACGCCAACGATGCCCCCGAGCGCCTCCGCGACGCCGCGCACCACGGTGAGGCCCACGCCCCAGCCCGGCTGGGCGCCACGCTCGGCCTCCTGGCCCCGGTGGAAGTGCCCGAAGAGCGCCCCCTGCTCTTCGGGCGTGAGGCCCTTGCCCAGGTTGATGACGCGCAACCCGGCGCGGTGCTCGCTGCGGTGCACGCTGAAGGTGATGGGGGAGCCCGTCTCGCCGTACTTCACCGCGTTGACGGCGAGGTTCTCCAGCACCCGCCGCAGCCCGTCGCGGCTCCAGTGGCCCTCCACCTTCCCATCCGAGTGCACGAGGAAGCGGTCGCCGTGCACCGTGGCGAGCTCCTCCGCCACCTCGCGGGCCAGCGTCGTGAGGTCGAAGTGCGACAGCTCCACGGTGAGCGCCCGGCCCTCGCGCAGGCGGCTGGCGTCCAGCAGGTCCGTGACCATCCGGTCCAGCCGCTCCAGGTTGGTCACCACCCGCGCTGCGTACTCCAGGTGGCGCTCCTGGGCCTCGGGCCGGCGCAGGATGATCTGCGCGCTCATCTTCGCCGCCGTCAGCGGCGTGCGCAGGTCGTGGGACACCATGGCGATGAAGCGCTCGCGCACCTCGCGCTCCACCCGGAAGTTCTCCACCGTGCTGCGCGACAGGTCGCGCTCGCGCAACAGCATGCTGCGCTCGGTGAGGTCCTGCACCACCTTGGAGAAGCCGATGAGCAGGCCGTCCCGGTACATGGGGGTGATGAGCGCGTCCGCCACGAAGTTCGAGCCGTCCTTGCGCCTGCGCATCCCCTCGCCGCGGAAGCGGCCCTCGCGCGCCGCGATGAGCAGGTGGTCCTCCGGGTCGCGGCGGGCCCGGCCCTCTTCCGTGTAGAGCATCCGGAAGTGGTGGCCCACGGCCTCCTGCACCGTGTAGCCCTTCATGCGCACGCAGCCGAAGTTCCACGAGGTGATGACGCCCTCGGGATCCAACGTGAAGAGCGCGTAGTCGTGCACCCCCTCCACGAAGATGCGGAAGCGCTCCTCACTCGCGGTGAGCGCCGCCGTGCGCTCCTGCACCTGCTGCTCCAGTTGCGTGTGGGCCTCCTCCAGGGCCTTGCGGCCGCTCTCCGCCTCCATGCCGCGCTGCCGGGAGAACTCGCTGGCCGCGTTGCGCACGCCGACCTGCACCGCGTCGAGCAGCACGTCGCGGTCGTTCGCGCTCAGCGGGCCCTCCTCCTCCAGCACCTCGAAGAGCACCTGGCGCAGCAATTGGTACTCGTGGATGACCTGCTCCAGGGAGTAGGCGCTCAGCATCGCCCGCTCCCGGCCGTGCTTCCTGCCGAGCGCGTGCTCCCGCGCCCCCAGGGCCTGCTGCGGCACGGGTTGCGCCAGCGTCGTGGCCACCTCGGCCAGCATGTCCGGCAGGGAGTCGCGAAGGGCCGGCGAGGCTGCCACCTGGGCGGCGGGAACCTGCTGCCGTGCCCGCGCCTCCCAGGTCTGGAGGATGCGCGCCATGGACGACCTCAGGCGTTGCGCGGTGGGGGCGGGTGGGCTCACGAGCTCGTCGTCCTTTGAAACCGACAGGGCGGTATCGTCATTGGCACCTGGGAGCGGCAAGCCCCTGGCGGCCTCGACCTTTGGGAAGGTGAACACTCCCCGCGTCCGGGGCACGGCCGCGCATGCCCCTGGAAATCAGGTTAGACGGGTCCGGGGCGCCACCGCGCCGCCTGTCATTCGCGTCCGCCCTGCGTGGACGGGAGGTCCCTGATGAAGCCGGTTGGAATGGTCTCCTCGACGTTGTTCGCCTTGCTGCTCTGCGCGCCCGGGCTCGTGCGCGCGCAGAGCACCGCGTCCCTGTGGGACGGCACCACCGCGCCAGCTCCGGCGCAGCTCGACCCGGACACCACGGCCGTGGAGGTGGGCGTGCGCTTCCAGAGCTCCGCGCCCGCGGCCCTCGACAAGGTGCGCTTCTACCGGGATCCGGCCGCGGCGCTCACCACCAGCGCGGTGCACGTCTGGAGCGCGAGCGGCGCGCTGCTCGCCTCCAGCGTCTGGGTGGGGGAGGGCGGTCCGCACACGGGTTGGGTGACGTTGGATCTCTACCCGGACGTCCCGCTGGCCGCGAACACGCAGTACGTCGTCTCCTACCACGCACCCCAGGGGCGCTACACCGTCACCGAGGGCGCCTTCGCCAGCGGCTACACCGCCGGGGTGCTGTCGGTGCCCGTCGACGGCGGCGTGTACGCCTACGGCCCGCGGGGCACCTTCCCCACGCAGACGTGGAACCACTCCAACTACTGGGTGGAGCCGCTCGTGAAGCAGGCGCCTCCGGAGACGCCGTTCTTCACGCGGGCCTATCCTGGCAACAACGCCGCGGCGGTGCGCTGGGATGCCGCATCCGGGGCGCAGACCTACGCGGTGCTTCGCGCGACCTCGGAGGCCGGTCCGTACCAGACGGTGGCGGCGGGCCTCACGCGAACGGCGTACCTGGACACCGCTGTCACGAATGGCGTCGCGTACTTCTACCAGGTGCGCGCGTCCAACACGTACGGCACCAGCGCCCCGTCCTACCGCGCGACGGTGACGCCCGCCCCTCGCGCCTACAGCCTGTGGCAGACGCCCACGCCCTCCGGCGTCTTCGCGTCGGATGACACGGAGGGCGTGGAGGTGGGCGTGCGTTTCAAGAGCGAAGTGCCGGGCATCGTGGATGCCGTGCGCTTCTACCGCGACCCCGGCGCTCCGCTGGAGGAGCGCGTGGTGCACCTGTGGGACGCGCAGGGCGTGCTGCTGGCCACGGGCATCTTCGTGGGTGAGGGCGGGCCGGGCAGCGGCTGGCAGACGGTGAACCTCTCCCCGGACGTGGCCGTGCAGGAGAACACGGCGTACACCGTGTCGTACTACGCGCCGGCGGGGGGCTACACCGTGGCCTCGCAGGCCTTCGTCATCCCGCACTACAGCCAGCCGCTGCGCGTGGAGGCGGACGGTGGCGTCTTCGCCTACGGGCCCGAGGGCACCTTCCCCACGCTGAGCTGGCAGAGCTCCAACTATTGGGTGGAGCCCGTCTTCCGCGTTCGCTGATCCGTCGTGGCGACTGCCGCTTCCGGGGAACGGTGTTCCCCGGAGCGGTGCGACGTCAGGCCTGTCAGGCCTGCTTCCGCTACGGCATCGGCCGGGAGCTGATGGACGGGGCCTCGGGGACCGCGGGCCAGCCATTGGGCCAGGTGATGGCGTCCACGAGCATCACCCGCGCCGTGTGGGCGCTGTTCCACGCGTGATAGACCATGTACGTGTCGCCGCCCGGTCCGGTGACGACGGAGTTGTGGCCCGGGCCCACCCAGCCGCCGCCCGTCGTGAGGATGGGCGCGCCCAGCTTCGTGTACGGGCCCAGCGGGCTGGTGGCGCGGGCGACGCCCACCGCGTACGTGCTGTTGTAGTACGCGTTGCCACTGTAGAAGAGGTAGTAGTAGCCGCCCCGCGCGACGACCCACGGCGCCTCCACGACGCCGCCTTCCCAGGCGAGGTTGTTGGTCATGAGCGTGCGGCGCGTGCCGGTGAGCGACAGGCCGTCCGCCGACAGCGTCTGGCCATAGAGGGGCGTCTGCTGGCCCACCGCGTTTCCGTCCGCCTTCCACACCAGGTACGGCACCCCCGCGGTGTCGCGGAAGAACGTCGCGTCAATCATGCCCATGCCCGCGTCGTGCACGAGCGGCCGGCCCAGGTCGGTGTACGGCCCGAGCGCGCTGTCCGCCGTCGCGGCGCCAATGGACAGCTTTCCGTCCGTGTGACGCGCGGTGTAGTACGCGATGAACCGCGTGCCGACCTTGTGGATCTCCGGCGCCCAGAAGTCGCCCGTGGCCCACGTCGGCTTGCGCGCGGACGGGAAGATGGAGCCCGCGCTCGTCCAGGTCACCAGGTCCGGGGACGTGCGCAGCCCGAAAGCGTTGGCCGCGCCCCCCGACGTGCAGGCCGCGACGTACTTCGTGCCGTCATGGATGACGCCCGGGTCCGCGCAGTCCACGGGGACCACCGGGTTCTGATACAGCCCGCCGCAGCCCGTGTAGCGCAATGACAGACCACACGCGTTCAATCCGCTGAAGTAGGGCTTCCAGCCGTTCGACAGCACCGTGTAGGAGTTGGGGGACTCGTTCGTGCAGCCCCGGTCCCAGAACACGCGCCCGCCCACGTCGTCGTACTGGGCCGTGTGCCCCGAGGGGCGCAGCCACGTCGCGCTGTAGGTGACGCGCGTCGTGCACGCGGTGGCGCCCGCGCAATCCGTGTCGAGCGCCAGCACGCACGCGTTGTTGCCCGTGAAGTACGGCTTCCAGCCATTCGACAGCAGGGCGTAGGAGTTGGTGCCCTCGTTGATGCACCGGCCGTCCCAGGTCACCAGCTCGCCCGCGATGTCGTACTGCGCCGGGTGGGTCGAGGGACGGATCCACCGGTCGCCGTAGGTGATGCGCGTGCTGCACGCGAGCGCTCCGCTGGCGGTGCCGACCGGGGCCTCGTCCGGGAGCGGGACGTCGGAACGCTCGTCGCCACAGCCGGGAGCGAATACCGAGACGGCCCCCAGGAGCGCGAGGGCCGGAATGAGCGACGGGTTCTTCATGGGATGACCTCCGAGCGCCCGTTCCCTCGTCAGGAGCGAGCGCGGGCAGACAGCACGGTGGAGGCCCGACCTAGCACGCAATACGTGTTAAATCATCTAAGCTTGAATTTCACGCGTAACGCTCGCGACGCAGCGGGCGCCAGCGGTAGGCGCACTCCTTGAGGTGCAGCACCGAGTCGAGCCTCGCGCCCGGGGCGAGCGGGCCCTCCTGGAGGTACTCGCAATACAACTGCACCGGCGTGGCGAAGCGCGCGTTCCAGGGCTCGCGGTCGATGGTCAGCAGGTAGACGAACCCGTCCGCCACGCCGAGCGCGTCGTAGCACTCGACCAGCGGCTCATGCAGCGCGTCCAGGTCCTTCCACACACTGCCCGCGGGCGGCTGCGTCCGGGGCTCCGTGTCGAAGACGCCCACCAGCTTCCCACCGGGGAAGGCGGGCTCCGGATCCACGCCCAGCGTGAGCAGGTTTCCCTCGCGCGCCATCACCATCTGGGCTTCGCCGAACTCGTGGAACTTGAACTCCTTGAGCGCGTTGCCCACGCTGCGCATCACCGGATCGCTCGTCTCGCTGCGCACGAAGTAGCCGCCGCGGCGCCAGTCGCCGTTCGCGTTGCGGTAGCGCACCGCGGCCCGGTAGCTCACCTGGTAGAAGCAGACGCCCAGCAGCGGCAACAAGCCCCGGGGCCGCATGTCGCGCAGGGAGGACATCAGCACCTGCACCCAGGCCGTGCCGTGGAAGAGCTCCGGCTCCAGCGGCGCGGGCAGCAGGCGCGCGAGGAGGGCAGGGTCCACCGCGTAGTTGAGCGACACGGCCTCCACCCAGTGCGTCTGCACCTGCGTGAGCCACGGCACGGAAGGACACACCTCCATGCCCTCGGAGCTGGGGCTGGGGTCGTGGGCCCGCGCGAGCGCGGCGTGCGCCTCCCGCAGCGCCTCGTGTCCCGACGGCGTCAGCACCCACGCCCCGCGCGAGGCCTGCACCTGCCCCGCCGCGACGAGCTGCCGCAGCACGGAGGCGGGCTCCACGACACCGGCCTCCTTCAGCCGCGCCGTGAGCGTCCGTTCGGTGAGCCCGAGCGGCTCCAGGGCCAGCGCCACCAGGGCCGCGAGTGACTCCGCGCTCATACCAGCCTCGGCCCCGTGTCCCCGGCGGCGAGCCGTCGGCTCCGGGCGCGATGCAGCGCGAGGCCGGAGCCGAACTGGACGAGGAACCAGAGCCCGCCCAGCACACCGAACCCGTGCGCCTCCAGGCGCGTCATCCCCAGGGCGGCCAGCGCGAAGAGCAGGGCCATCCCGTACCAGATGCGGCCCATCAGCGCGCCCATGGACGCGAAGGACATGGCGAACAGGACGCACGCCACCGCGGGCACGAAGAGCCGGTCCAACCCGAGCAGCAGGTTGAGCAGCGCCACCAGCACCAGCCCTCCGATGAAGGTGGTCCAGATGGCCCAGATCTGCCGCTCGATGAACGAGCGCACCCCGGCCTGCTGGCCGCGCTTCATCAAGAAGATGCTGGTGAGGTTGACGCCGAGCAGCACGCCCCAGAGCAGCACGAAGGCGCCCGGGCCGCGCTGCCCCTGCGCCCAGAGCCAGTCCGTGGCCAGGAAGCCCCCGCCGTTGATGAAGGCGTGGAGCATCCAGATGGCGCCCCAGTTCTGGAGCGCGGTGTCGTCGCGGGCCTGCGCGACGACGCGGCGCATGAGTTCGAGGGCCTGGGTGGCTTCGGTGCGGTTCACGCCCGGGATGCTACTGCTTCTGGTAGACGCACACGTCATGAAGGCCCTTGTTCAAGACAGGTATGGCTCGTCCGAGGTCCTGCACCTGCGGGACATCGACGTACCCCGGGTGGGAGAGAACGACGTGCTCCTGCGGGTCCACGCGGCGGCGCTCCACATGGGGGACTGGCACCTGATGACGGGCCTGCCGTACCTGGTGCGCCTGGGCTTTGGACTGCGGGGCCCGAAAATCGCCGTTCGCGGGATGGATGTCGCGGGTCGCGTCGAGGCCGTCGGCAAGGGCGTGACGGAGTTCCAGCCGGGCGATGAGGTGTTCGGCGTCTGCGACGGCGCGCTCGCGGAGTACGCGTGCGCCCGGAAGGACAAGCTCCTGCGCAAGCCCTCCAACCTTACCTTCGAGCAGGCCGCGGCCGTCCCCACCTCCGCCTCCACCGCGCTGCAGGCGCTGCGCGATTCGGGAGGGCTCCAGCCGGGGCAGAAGGTGTTGATCATCGGAGCCGGCGGGGGCGTGGGATTGTTCGCGGTGCAGCTGGCCAGGGCGCTTGGCGCGCACGTCACCGGCGTGTGCAGCACCACGAAGGTGGACTGGGTGCGCTCGCTGGGCGCGGACGACGTCATTGACTACACCCGCCAGGACTTCACGGCGCTTGCGCAGCGCTACGACCTCATCCTCGACACGGCGGGCAACCGTCCCCTGTCGCTCCTGCGGCGTGCGCTCACGCCCCAGGGGACGCTCGTGCTCGTTGGAGGCGAAGAGGGGGGACGCTGGTTTGGAGGGAACGAGCGTCAACTCCAGGCGCTCGCGCTCTCACCCTTCGTGAGCCACAAGCTTCGCGGCCTGCTCGCGCTGGCGCGCAAGGAGGACCTGGCGTTCCTGAAGGAACTCATCGAGGCCGGCAAGCTCATGCCGGTCATCGACAAGACGTTCCCGCTCCGTGAAGGTCGTGAGGCCGTGCACTACCTGGAGGGTGGCCGGACCCGGGGGAAGGTCGTCGTCACCAACGACGTCGCGGCGGCGTCCTGAACACCGCCGTGCCTTTCTCTGCTCGAAGGCTGGGTGTACGCTGGGCGTCGCCGCGATAGACGTCCCTCTCCCCCTCGTCGGATTTCCCTGATGCGCGACGGTGATGCCCTCAGCGAGGTCTGCCGCAGGCTTGGACCGGCCATCTACCGCCGTTGTCTGAAGATCCTGCGCAATCCGGACGAGGCCGCGGACGCCTGTCAGAAGGTCTTCATGCAGCTGGTGCGTCATCGCTCCCGGCTGCCTCCGGAGCCCGAACAGCTGCGCTGGGTCTACGTCGTCGCGACGCGGGTGTGCTTTGCCCAGCTGCGCGACGATGCCTGGGAGACGGCGAGCGGGACGGAGCTGAACCACGACGCACCGGCGCCCACGGACAGCTTCGCGGAGGTAGCAGACCGGCAGATGGCGCTCAAGGCGCTCTCCTGCGCCACGGAGCACGAGCGCATGGTCGCGTGGCTCGTGCTCGTGGACGGCCATTCCCAGGAGGAGGCCGCGGAGCTCCTCAGCCTCTCACGCAAGACGGTCGGCAAGCGCATCCAGCTCTTCCTGGCGAACGCCCGCCGCGGGGTCTTCGAATGAACGCACCACGGACGGCGCAGTGCCCGAGCGACCTTTTGCTCGAGGAGCATCTGCTGAGCGCGAATCCCGCCACCGCGAGGCACATCGCGGGGTGTGCCCACTGTCAGGCCTGGGAGCGCTCCGCCGGGGAGGCCGCGCGCGTGTTCGCGCGTCAAGGTCCTCTCTGGATGGCGAAGACGCAGGCGAGGGCTTCGCCGATGAGGCGATGGGCCCCGCTGCTGCCGGCAGCCGCCCTCGCCGCAGCCGCCCTGTTCCTCCTCCGCTTCCCACCGCCGGAGGCCCCGCGCTACGCGACCAAGGGCGGGGAGCTGACCGTCTACGTCGGAGGGCAGGGCGAGCCACGGGCCGCGACCGAGGGAGAGCGGGTGCGACCGGGAGAGGCGCTGCGCTTCCAGGTGGCACCGGGCTCAGCGGCCTTCGTCTGGATTGCTTCGGTCGATTCAACGGGCGCTGTCTCCCGCCTCGCGCCCGCGGAAGGGACGACGCCGCTCGCGGTGGATGGGGCACAGCTGCTTCCGGGCAGCGCGGTGCTCGATGCGGCGGAAGGACCGGAGCGGATCTGGGCGGTGATCTCGCAGGAGCCCCTGAGCTGGGGCGTCGTGGAGCAGGCCCTCCAGGGGAGCCCGGTGCGCGACCCCAAGGCGGTTCACATCCCCGGCGCTCGGACCGCCACGGTGCTGCTTGAGCGACGCGCACCATGAGCCGGCTTGCGTTGAACGCCGTGCTCTTCGCGGCTTCAGCAGCGAAGCGCGCCATGCGCCGGCTTGCGTTGAACGCCGTGCTCTTCGCGGCTTCAGCAGCGAAGAGCGCCATGAGCCGGCTTGCGTTGGGCGCCGTGCTCTTCGCGGCTTCCGCAGCGAAGAGCGCCATGAGCCGATTCGCATTGATCGCCGTGCTCTTCGTCGCTGCTTCCGCGAGGGCTCAGTTGCCCGAGCGGCGCTTCGCCATCGCGGTCGGCAGCAACGTGGGCGCCCCGGGCCACGCGCGGCTTCGTTTTGCGGAGGCGGATGCCTCGCGCTTCGCGGATGCACTGAAGGAACTCGGGGGCTTTCGCGCCGAGGACGTGCGCGTGCTGCATCAGCCCACCCGTGCGCAGCTCCTCGTGGAGGTGCGCGCGCTCGAACAACGCATCGTCGAAGCGGCCCGCCGCTCCTCGCGGCGAAACCTGCTGCTCCTCTACTGGTCCGGCCACGCCACGGAGCAGGGCCTGGAGCTGGGGAGCGAGAGCGTCGCCTTCGCGGAGTTGAGGAAGCTGCTCGGGGCCTCGCGCGCGCACGTGCGACTGGCCTTCGTGGATGCGTGCAGGTCCGGAGGGCTCGTCACCTCGAAGGGGGCGAAGGCCCTTCCAGGCGGGTTCGAGCTCAACGTCACAAGTGACGAGTCCCCGGATGGGACCGCGATCCTCGCGTCCTCCGGCCCGGGGGAGAACGCGCTTGAGAGCGCGGAGCTGCGCGGGAGCTTCTTCACGCACCACCTGACGGCCGGGCTTCGCGGCGCGGCGGACGCCGATGGAGACAGCCGCATCACGCTCCAGGAGGCCTATCGCTACGCCTATGCGAAGACCGTCTCCCATACGGCCGAGGTCTCCGGCGTCGCCCAGCGTCCCACGTACGCCCTGGACCTGAAAGGGAAGGGCGACCTCGTGCTCACCGAACTGCGCCGCGCGGATGCGCGTCTCGTCTTCGCCCCGGGGTCGGAGCCCGACAGGCGCTGGCTCGTCGTGCGCGACGAGGGACTCGGCGAGGTGCTGGAGCTTCGTGAGGATCCCGTGAAGCCACGGCAGCTCGCGCTGCGTGCCGGAAGCTACCGGTTGATCCGCACGACCGCGAACGATGTCCGGACCGGTGCCTTCGCGCTCACGCAAGGGGAGGAGCGGACCGCCACGACGGTCACGCTGACACAGCGTCCCTTCGCCGACCGCGGGGAGAAGGGCGACGCGCTCCGGGGCGAGGGCTTCGGACGGGAGCTGGAGCTCCTCGCAGCGGTCGGCCTCAACACGCCGCCACTTCGGGGCATGGGGCTTGCGCCCGCGCTGCTGCTGGGAGGCGACCTCGCGATGGGCACCTCCCAGACGCTGCGGATCCGCGCGAGATATCAGGACGGCCAGGGCCAGGATGCCGGGCTGCCCTACGCGCTCCGGAGCCTCGGAGGGGATATCGCGTGGCTCTGGAGGCTTCCCGTCCGGGGACTCGAAGCCGGCGGACGGCTGGGCGCGGATGCGGTCCGGCAGTCGGTGGCGAGCACGTCGGCGGGGACGGCGTTCCGCGGGCGCGCGGGGGCGGTGCTCTCGTATGCGCTGCCCCTCGGGGGCCGGGTCTCCTGGTTCTCGGAAGCGGAGGCACAGGCCGCCTCGTTCCGGCTGAATGACCGCGTGGTCCTCCGGCCCGCGTTCGAAGCCGTCACTGGATTGGGCTTCCGACTCTGATGCGTGACCTCCTCCTCGTCGCGGCCCTGGGCCTGCTCGCGTGCGCGTGTGGTGAAGGCCTCTTCGATGCACGCGGGCGGCCCGACGTTCGCGTCATCGGGCGTGAAGGCGGCACCGTCACCTCGCGCGATGGCCGTGTCCGGGTGACCCTTCCGCCGGGTGCGCTCGATGGCGAGGAGACGGTCTCGCTCCGGGAGCTGGGGGTGCAGGGCTGGTCGGTGGGAGTGACCTATGCCCTGGAGCCTTCCGCACGGACGCTCGCCGTCCCCGCGCAGGTGGAGATGCGCGCCGAGTCGGCGCCGGGCTACCGGGGCCCTGCCTCCCTTGTCCGCGTGACGGGGGATGGCCGACCGGCCCCGATGGCCGGCTCCTGGAGTGAAGGGACACGGAGCTTCGGCCAGCTCTCCGCGCTCGAAGACCTCGGGCTCGCGCAGCCCCTGTGCTCCGAACCCATCGAATGCGCGGATGGCTTCCGGTGCGAGGACGGCGTGTGCAAGACCTGTCCCGCCAACGTCTCCTGCCGCGCCAACCCGGACCTCCCCGGCCCGCTGAACACCGGGGTCCCCGCGGGCGCGTCCCTGATCCGGCACGAGGGGGACGTGGTGCTGGACACGCCGGGGGCCGTGCTCGAGGACCGCGACATCCACGGTCGGCTGATCATCCGCGCGAACAACGTCACCGTGCGCCGGTGCGTGGTGCACGCGCCGGTGCCCCGCGAGATTGGCGGCATCATCAGCGTGACGGGCGCGACGGGCGTCGTGTTGGAGGACCTCGAGGTCTTCGCGGAGGAGTCCTCGACGCTCCAGTGGGGCGTGATGGGCGGAGGCTTCACCGCGCGCCGGCTCGACGTGCACGGGGTGGTGGTCGGGATGAGCCTCAAGTCCGGCGCGCGGGTGGAGGCCTCGTGGGTCCACGCGCTCGACCCGGTGGGCGCCCAGTACGGCATCAGCGTCTTCGATGGGCGCGACATCGGCATCTATGACAGCAACGTGCACGGTCCGGGGGAGGACGTCGGCGCGGCGGTCTTCGTGAACCAGCAGGTCGGACCGGCGCGCGATGTGAGGATTGAGCGCAACCGGCTCGACCGTGGCAGCTGCATCGTGAACCTGGGACACGCGGGCGGCGCGAGCCTTCCGGGCATGGTGGTGCGCAACAACGTCTTCGGCGCCCGGACGTTCTACGACTGCGCCGTGCTCGTGAGCACCCAGACGCAGCTGTCCGCCGCGGGCAACGTCTGGGAGGCCACGGGCGTGGAGGTCCCCATCGAGCGACACGATTGAGACCTCCGGGAGGCCCTGGGGCGTTCGCTAGTTCGAGGGAGGGAGGACCGTTCCGTCCACCCAGGTGTTGTTGGACCAGACGTTCCCCGGCTCCGAGGTGTCGAAGCTGGTGATGGCCCCGTAGTAGCCACAGCGCCCGCTCGAACCGCGACCGAAGACGTTGCCGATGAAGCGGATGTTGTTCGTCGCGCCCGAGTACGGCTTGCCCTGCGACGACCCGCCGTAGGCGCAGAAGCCTCCCGTGGTGCCGGGGAAGTAGTTGTTCTCCACCAGGTTGTTCTCCACCGGGGCGAAGTCGCCGTAGCCCGTGAGCGCGGCCGAGCAGCCCGCGTCGGGAGGCACGTCCGGCGCGTCGCAGGTGATGGTGTTGTGGCGGAGGGTGACGTTGCGGCCCATGCGGATGCCGGACTCGTGCGCGGTCCCCGTCTCGTCCGTCATCTGGCCGTGGACGTAGGAGTCGCGGATCTCGCAGTCGTGCCAGCAGTGCATGGAGCGATTGCCGCCCTGCACGTGCACGCGGATGGCGGTGAAGTTCACGGCCCCCACACCCGTGACGATGCGGTCACCCGCGTCGACGTGGGAGTCGGTGATCGTGAAGGAGAAGCCGGTGGAGCTCTCGTCGGTGGCGACGCTGCCGTTGATCTTCGAGTTGCGGATCACGACGCCCGCTGCGCGGATGTTGAGGTCGCAGTTCACCGTCTTGGAGTCGATGACGGTGTTGGCCACGGTGAGGGTGCACGGGCCGGTGTAGGCCGTGAGCTGCGTTCCCGCCGGCACGCCCGTCGTGCTCGCGGTCGGAAAGCCACCGGCCGGCGGATTGGAGTTCGTCGTCGCCGTGACGGTGTTCGAGTTGGCGCTGACGTTGCCGGCGGCATCGCGCGCCTTCACCAGGTAGCTGTAGGCCGTGGCCGCCGCGAGGCCGGAGTCCGCGTAGGTGCGGCTCGCCGTGGAGGCGATCTTCACGCCATTGCGGAAGACGTCGTAGGCCGCGACGCCCACGTTGTCCGTGGAGGCGTTCCAGCCCAGGTTGATGGCGCTCGCGGACGCCGCGGACGCGACGAGTCCCGAGGGTGCGGTCGGCGCCTGGGTGTCCGCCGGGGGCTCGGTGCCGTCCGGCAGGAAGACCACATCCACGGCGTAGTCGGTGTTCTGGAAGCCCTGCGTCGGAAAGCCGCCGCCGTAGCGGTAGACGCCATTCACTCCGTCCACACCCGACGCGAGTCCCTGGATGGGGCCGCGTGACTTCTCCGCGTTGAAGCCGCCCACGGTCGCGCCATACCGCCCGGCCGAGGCGTAGTACGACACGACGTAGGTCGTCCCCGCGCTGACGTTGATGGGGGATGCGAAGCGCACCGTCTGCCAACCCGTCGTCGTCTCGCTCGTGGAGGTCGCCTCCGCGAGCTTCGCGCCCGTCCGGTTCCACAGGCTCACGCGGTGCGGGCCGACATTCTGGGCGCCGCCCTTGAAGAAGCGCACGCCGCGGGCGGTGCCCGGGACGGACACACGGAACTTCATTCCCAGCTCCACCGCGCCGGTATCGCTGTCCATCGCGATGGTGGGACGGGCGGAGTCGAGGAACAGCGAGACCTCGCCCGGCTCAAGTGCCTGCTGCTCACCGGCGAGTGCGTCCGGGCCCGCGACTTCATCCGCGGGGCCCGTGGAACATGCGGACAGGACAACGAACAGGACCGCGCCAAGACTCCGAATTCTCATGGGGACTTCCTCCGAAAGGATTTCTTTCGGGCGGCTAATGCGCGAGCCGCGATTCGTGGGAACCCGCTGTGAAGAAAGTCGGCGGATTGACGCGCCGACATCCGGGGCGCTAGGCCGGGGGATGGGCCTCTTCCTCTTCCTTGCGGTCTCAGTCGTCGTGTCGGCGCCGGACGCGGGCGCAACAGCCGGAGCCGAGGCTCGCGCCGCGGTGGCCTCGTGCACGCTGCCTTCCTTGCTGGGGGAAGCTTCTGGGACGACGGCGGAGCTCGTGGAGACCCCAGCAGGCCATGCCGTCCGGCTCCGCGAGGCGAATGGTCCCTCGGGCTCCGGCCAGTACGTGACGCAGCGGCTGTGGCTCATCCTTCCGAAGACGTGTCGGACCGTGGCCCTCCAGATGGAGTGCGCGGGAGGCAACCCGGCTTGCTCGGCCATGTTCATCCACCGTCCGGGCCAGCCCCCCACGAACCCGGAGCGCGAGCTGTTGCTGTCCTGGCTGGGCGGGGCCCGACGCGATTCGAAGAAGCCCGAGCATCAGTCCGCCATCGCTCCGGCACTCCAGCCCCTTCCACCCATGAGGGAAGAGGACACCGACGAAGAGCCCCCCGCGCGCTCCCGGGGGGCGAAGGCGCTTCCTGGCGCCTTCAACGTGCGGGCCGTGACGCAGCCGCCTCCGCGATGGTCGCGGGGGCTCCCCGTGGCGCAATCCCTGTCATGGGCCGACTCGAACATCTTCGCCGAGGAGGAGGACGCCTCCATCAACGCGCCGAAGGGATTCGTGACCTCCGGCCGTTTCCTTTCCGTCCACCGGGGCGACTGCTGTGTCCGTGAGGACGCGGTGCGGGAGGTCGGCGCCCAACGACTCCGTTTCTTCTCCAGTCCCAGCCGTCCCACCCAGAAGGAGACGTACGTGGTGCTGGAGCAGCCGAAGCGCCACCGCTCGGCGTGGCTCGCGGCGTCCGGGAGCGGCCTGGAGTTGCTGGGGATGCACCGGGGCCGGGCCTGGCTGAAGGTGCCCGTCTTCATGGACCCGGGCTTCTCGCTGGTGGCCATCGACGTGGAGTCGGGGGCCGCGTGGCATCTGGGCCTGGACCGCACGGCCACGTTCGACCCGGATGCGTACCTGCCGCGCGAGGTGACGCAGGAGGGCGTGCTGCTCGAGTCCACCGAGGGGGAGGAGGACGGCTCCGGGAAGACGGTGCCCTGGGCGCTGCTGGAGCGTGCCCTGCGCGACGCCCGCCCTCCCGCGAAGTGATGCACGTCGCACGGCGGTCCACACGGCATTCCAGAAGTGAGCGACCCCCATGTTCCTCGCCTTCCTCACCGCGCTCCTGACCCAGGCTCCCGTCACCCTGCCGCAGCTCACCGGGCAGCACTGCAGCAGCTCCGGCTGGTGCGCGGTGCTACCCGCGCCCCTGTACCCCGGGCTGGTGGCCGCGCGGGGTGACACCCTCGTCACCCACGGGGTCCGCTCCGGCGTGGTGATGCTCTCGCGCGCGGGTGCATGGCGGGACACGTTGGACACGGGCCTGGGGCCGCTGCGGCGCTTGACGCTGGCCGATGCGCCGGGAGGCGCGCTGTGGCTCTTCGCGTGTGACCGCGTGCGGTGTGTCCGCGCGAAGGTGGACGACCGCATCGGGGCGCTGGCGCTCGTCCCGGACAACGAGCTGCCCGCGACGCCTCCCGAACCCGAGGTGCGGGAGCCCCGGCCCGGTGTGCGGTTCTTCCTGGAGAAGGAGCATCTCGTCGTCGAGTCGGGAGGTCAGCGACGGACGCCTCCCTCCGTGAAGGGGACGCAGTTCGCGAAGGAGCTCGATGTGCTGTTCGGAGGCGGGCCCGGTGAGCCCCTGTGGCTCTACCGTGCCTATGAGACCGCGCGCCTCACCGTGACGCGGGAGCACCCGCTCGGGAAGCTGGAGCGCTTCTTCCTGGCGCAGTGCACGCATGAGGTCACCCTGCTGGGATCGCCGGAGCGGCCCGTTGCCCTCTGCAACGAGATGGGCACGCACTCCCTCCACCGCTTCGACGGCGAGCGCTGGCAGGCGCTCACGACGGAGCTGGATTGGGCCAGCCCGGACCTGGGCTTCGTGCACGTGGGCGGCGGCTGCGCTCCCTGCTTCCTGAGCGGCAGTCGGATGCTCTGGCGCACGCAAGGTGGCTCATGGCGGACCGTGGCCCTGCCAGCGCTGCCGCCCGTCGCCCCGGAGGGCCACCACCGCCCGGACCGCGCGAGCATCGACGCGAGGGGGCTGCCGGGGGTCGTCAGCCAGTACGGCACCTTCCGTCACGACGGCGCACGCTGGCGCCGGGTAGGAGGGCCGTCGGAGACGGATCAGTTCATGGAAGCGCGCCTCGCGCCCCGTGAGCAGTGCAATGCCACCGGCTGCCTCCGCGGGAGCGAAATGCAGTGGCGCCCGGATGGCAAGACCTGGCAGCCGCTGCAACTGCCCTTGGCCGGACCCGGGACGGAGCTGGCCCTGGCGCAGGCGGAGGACAAGGACTTCATCATGTATGGGCAACGCGACGACGCGGATTGCGCCGCCGCACTCGAAGGGGGCGAGTTCGTGTTCGCCTTCAATGCCCTGCTGCTCCGGGGCACGCCCGAAAAGGGCTGGCGCACGGAGCGGCTCCCGATGGGCTACGCCTGTCACTTCACGGAAGGCCCCGAGGGGCTCTACCTCTGGAACCCCTTCCTGAAGACGCTGATGTTCCAGCGCAAGGACGCGGCGCCCACGCCCGTCCCGGAGGAGACCTGGGCCACGGTGTCCGGTGTGAAGGCCGGGGATGTGCTGCGCGTGAGGGAGGTGCCGGACTGGCGCTCCCTGGAAGTGGCCGCGCTGGCACCCGGGACCCGGTGCGTCCGCGAGCTGCGCCGGCGCACGGTGACCCGGGAGACCTGGGCCGAAGTGCTGACCGTGGAGGGCAAGCGGGGCTGGGTGAACTGGCGCTTCCTTGCCCGGGCCCAGGGGCCGTGCTCGCCCCCTTGAGATGAAGTCGACGCGTGCGAGGAGGCTTCCTCCCGCCTCCCCGTGCCTGGAGGCCCTGCGTGGGGCCAGCACCGTGCGCATTCGTTGGGTCAGGCGCCGTGTCGCTGCCTTCTCACAGGAGGAAACCCCGTGACTCTCGAAACCCACCGCGTGCCGCCGCAATCGGGCGCAGGTCTGCCACCGGACAGCGTGGAACACTTCCGGGCACAGTTGAGGGGCCCACTCCTCCGGCCAGGGGACGCTGACTACGAGCAGGCGTGCCAGCTGTACAACGCGATGATCCACAAGCGTCCGGCCATGGTGGCCCGCTGCGCCGACGTGGCGGACGTCATCGCCTCCGTGAACTTCGCCCGCGAGCAGGGGCTCGCCCTGGCCGTGCGCGGCGGCGGACACAGCGGCGCCGGCCTGGGCCTGGTCGACGACGGGCTGGTGATCGACCTGTCGCACCTGCGCGACGTGCGGGTGGACCCCGAGGCGCGCACGGTGCGGGTCGCGGGGGGCTGCGTCTGGGGGGACGTGGACCACGCCACGCACGCCTTCGGACTCGCCGTGCCGTCGGGGATCATCTCCACCACGGGCGTGGGCGGCCTCACGCTGGGCGGCGGCACGGGCCACCTCACGCGCCGCTTTGGCCTCACCATCGACAACCTGCTCGCCGTGGACGTGGTGCTCGCGGACGGACGCCTCGTCACCGCCAGCGCGGAGCGACACACGGACCTGTTCTGGGCGGTGCGCGGTGGAGGCGGCAACTTCGGCGTCGTGACGTCGTTCCTCTTCCGGGCCCACCCGGTGGGCATCGTGGTGGGAGGCCCCACGCTCTGGCCCCTGGACCGCGCGGCGGAGGTGATGCGTTGGTACCGCGAGTTCCTGCCGGCCGCGCCCGAGGACCTCAACGGCTTCTTCGCCTTCATGACCGTGCCGCCCGCGCCTCCGTTCCCCGAGTCCCTGCACCTGCAGAAGATGTGCGGCGTGGTGTGGTGCTACACCGGGGCCCCCGCGCGCGCGGATGCGCTGTTCGCGCCCGTGAAAGCGCTCAAGCCCGCCCTGCACGGCGTGCAGCCCATGCCCTACCCCATGCTGCAGGCGGCCTTCGACGGGCTCTATCCGCCCGGGCTGCAGTGGTACTGGCGCGCGGACTTCGTGCGCGAGCTGAGCGACGAGGCCATCGCGCGCCACGTGGAGTTCGCCGAGCGGCTGCCGACGATGCACTCCACGATGCACCTCTACCCCGTGGATGGGGCGGCGCATCGGGTGGGCCCGCATGACACGGCCTTCCGCTTCCGCGACGCACGCTGGTCCCAGGTCATGGTCGGCGTGGACCCCTCGCCGGAGCGGGCGGCGGACATCACCGCCTGGGCGAAGGACTACTGGGACGCGGTGCACCCGTACTCCGCGGGCGGCGCCTACGTGAACTTCATGATGGACGAGGGCCAGGACCGCGTGCGTGCGACCTACGGCGACAACTACGCGCGGCTGTTGGCGGTGAAGAACCGCTACGACCCCACCAACCTCTTCAGCGTGAACCAGAACATCCAGCCGGACCCGGTGCCGCCCCCACACGTCGCGCATTGAGGAGGGACGGGCGGTTGCTTGACTCAGGGGCAGGGTGGGCGGCAAGTGGCTCCCATGCGCCGCTCCCTGCTCCTGGGTTCCCTCCTGCTGTCCCTGTCCGCCTCCGCCGCCGAGCCCGCTGCCAGGCCCGGAGCTGCCCAGGTCCTCAAGGCCGCGCGCCTCTTCGACGCGAAGACGGGGAAGGTCGTTACGCCGGGGGTCGTGGTGGTGGCGGACGGGAAGGTGGTGGGCGTGGGCGCGAAGGCGCCCGTGCCCGCGGGTGCCACGGTGGTGGAGCTGGGGGACGCCACGCTGCTGCCGGGCTTCATGGACGCGCACACGCACCTGACCGTGGAGCCCGGGCCCGACTGGCGCAAGGACGTCATCGACAGCTTCCAGCGCACGATTCCCGAGCAGACGCTCGACACGCTGCCCTGGGCCCGCGTCACGCTGATGGCGGGCTTCACCACCGTGCGGAACCTGGGCGCGGAGGACTTCATCGACGTGGGCCTGCGCAATGCCATCGCACGCGGCAACGTGGTGGGGCCGCGCATCCTCGCGGCCTCGTCCAGCCTCAGCTCCACGGGCGGGCACTGTGATTACGGCAACTCGTGGCGCAAGGGGCTGATGGCCCACGACGCCAGCCCCGGCGTGGCGGATGGCCCGGACGCGCTGCGCGCCCGCGTGCGGGAGACGCTCAAGTACGGCGCCGACCTCATCAAGGTCTGCGCCACGGGCGGCGTGATGAGCTTCAACGCGGAGCCGGACGCACCGCAGTTCACCCAGGCGGAGCTGGACGCGGTGGTGGACGAGGCCCACGCGCACCGGCGCAAGGTGGCCGCGCATGCCCACGGCGCCGAAGGGGCCAAGCGCGCCGTCCGCGCGGGCGTGGACTCCGTCGAGCACGGCACCCTCCTGGACGACGAGGCCCTGGCGCTGATGAAGCGCAAGGGCACCTGGTACGTGCCCACGGCCCTCGCCTTCTTCGGCGCGAAGGAGCTGGCGGACAAGGGCAACCTGCCGCCGGACACCGTCGCCAAGCTCCGCACGGTGGATCAGCGGCGCGAACAGGTGCTGCGCAAGGCGATTGCAATCGGGGTGCGCATCGCCCTGGGCACCGACTCGGGCGTGTTCGCCCACGGGCGCAACGCGGAGGAGTTCGCGCTGCTGGTGCAGGCCGGCATGCCGCCCGCGGAGGCACTGCGCGCTGGCACGGTGTACGCGGCGGAGCTGCTGGGCGTGGCGGACCGGCTGGGGACGCTGGAGCCGGGGAAGCTGGCGGATGTCGTCGCCGTGCCCGGCAATCCGCTCAATGACATCCGCGCCACGCAGAAGGTCTTCTTCGTGATGAAGGACGGCATCATCCACCGCAACGACGCGGCGCCGGCCACCGCCCCGCGCTGAACCCCGAGCCTCACGGCCGAATGAGCACGTCACACAGCAGGAAGTCGAGCTCGCTCCCGGACAACCAGCGGGCGCTCACCCCCGCGAAGTCGGGCTCGGCCTCCGCGTCGAGCTGCCGCCAGAGGTCTTCCAGGCGGTAGCGCGCGGCGGTGCAGTAGACGTCCGCCAGGTCGCCCGCGTGGGGCTGCCCTCGCTCCGCCAGGGCCGCGGCGTGGGCCAGTGTGACGGATTGGGTGAACAGCTCATTGCAGACCTGGTTCAGCAGGATGAGCGTCCGTTGGCGCGCGTAGAGCACGCTTGCGTCCGGGTAGCGGCGCGACAACTCCTGGCACTTCCGGGACAGCCGGTGCACCTCTCGCGCCGTGTGCTGGAGGTGCTCCCGGTTGCGGGGTGACAGGTGCTCCTCCACGGGCAGCGGCGGGGGGGGCGACTCCTGCTCCACGGCCTGCGCGGGTGACGGGTAGTAGAGGGAGAAGAGGCCCTCTCGCGCGGCCTTGTGGTCCACGAGGAAGTCCACGCCGCCCGCCACGCGGAAGGCCCGGGCGTCGCGCAGGACGCGCTCCACCGGCGCTGGTACCGCACCCCGCGCTGCCTTGCTCCCGGCCGTCTCGTAGCCCTCGGCGGCGAGCAGGGACAGGGTCCGGTCCGCGATGCGCGCGCACACGAGGGAGGCGATGTTCTTGGCCGCCACCTGTTCGAACCAGCGCATGGGCAGGGTGTCCACCGTCACGCCGGTGAGGCTCCAGCGGGCCACGCTCTCCAGGGCGAAGACCTCGGCGGCGGTGGCGGAGACCTGCCGCTGGATCTCCTCGAAGTCGCCGAGCATGCGCCCCTGGGCGAGGCGCCGGTGGAGGAACTCGCGCGACCACTGGAGGCACTGCTTGGAGAGCGCCAGGGACGCCGCCACGATGATGTACATGCGGCCCAGGGCGCTGAGCGGCTCCAGCAGCGGCGTGTTGCGCCAGTGCTCCTGCGACATCGCCAGCATGCGCTCCTTCGGCACCCGCACGTTGTCGAAGCTCAGCGCGGCGATGGGCAGCCCGCGCAGGCCCATCAGCCCGTGCTCGGCGCGGACGCGGAAGCCGGGGCTCGTTGTCTCCACGAAGAAGAGGCTGATCTGCTCCCTGCCGTCTTCGCAGAGCGTCGCGGTGACGTTCAGGAGGTCCGCGATGGAGCCGTTCCCGATGTAGACCTTCTCCCCGTTCAGCACATACGCCGTCCCATCCTCCGTGGGCGTGGCGGTGGTGGACGCGCGCCGCGCGGAGGCCCCGGTGGGCTCGGTGTCGGCCCAACCGGAGATGGCCCCGTCGGCGACGCGGGCGCGGACGTAGTCCTTGAGCGGACCGGCCTGGACCGCCTCGATGATGGCGCCCGCGCCGAGGCCGCTGTGGATGGCCAGCGTGTAGCCCACCGGGAGGCACCGGCTCATCACCGCCTCGATGACGCGGAAGGTGTTCAGCAGCGAGAGCCCCCGGCCGCCCAGCTCCCGCTCCACCGGGAGCTTGTAATAGCCCCGCGCGCGCAGGGCTTCGATCAGCTCCGGTGAGAGCCGGCCCGTGCGCTCCACCTCGACCGCGTCCACGTGCTCCTTCAGGAACTGGTCGACCTCGGTGATGACGGCATCGCCCTCGCGACGCTCCTCGGGGTCCTGTTCGGGAAATGCGCGGACGAGGTCCCAGCGGAGCTTCCCCGCGAAGAGCTGGCCCAGGAAGCCCTCGCGGGCGCGGATGGCGGGATGCAGGGGCTGGCTCATGGCTTCACGTCCCTTCGGGAAACGGTGTGGGGGCGGCCCTGCCGCAGCGCTTCTGCCACGAGGCGCAGGAGCGAGTCCTTCTGCTCCCGCAGGTAGAAGTGGCCGCCGGGCAGCAGGTGGAAGTCGAAGGGGCCGGTGGTGTGGACGCGCCAGGGCTCCAGCTCTTCGCGGGTCAGGTCGTCCTGCGTGCCGCCCGTGACGGTCATCGCGCAGTCCAGGGGGGCGTGGGGCTCATGCCGGTAGGACTCCACGACTGCCAGGTCCGCGCGCAGGCCCGGCAGGAGCAGCTCGCGCAGCTCCGCGTCTTCCCGCAGCTCCACGGCCAGCTCGCCGTAGGTGGGTGCGAGCGCGGTGATCAATCCGTCGTCGTCCAGGTGGCTCGCGGGGATGCCGCGCGGAGGAAGCTGCGGGGCGGGGGCGGCGGAGAGGAACAGCCGGTCTGGAGGCGTGCGGCCCAGGTCGCGCAGGCGCCGGGCCGTTTCGAAGGCCACGAGCGCCCCCAGGCTGTGTCCGAAGAAGGCGAAGGACGTCCCGAAGTCCACCTCGGCCACCAGGGTGTCCACCAGCTCGCGCATCCGGCTGAAGGGCGTCTCCTCCGCGCGCGCACCACGTCCGGGAAGCTGCACGCCCCACACTTCGATGTCCGGGAGCGCGTCCGCCCAGCGCACGTACTCGCCCGCGGAGCCGCCGCTGTGAGGGAAGCAGAAGAGACGCACGGGGGCTTCCGGGCGCCGCAAGCGGCAGGCAAGCCAGGAAGGGGGCAGGGGTGTGGTCATGTCGAGGAGGGACCTGGGCGCGTGCTGACGGTGGACGCTGACTCGGAGGATGTCTCGGATGGCGCTGCACCCGCCGACGTCGCCTCCGCGGCAACTGCCTCCGCGACGAAGCGGGCCAGCCGGGTCACGGTGGGCGCGCGGAAGAGAGTCTTTACCCGCAGGGGCGTGGCGACGTGCGGGCGCAGCCGCGCGATGAGCTGCGCCGCCATCAGCGAGTCGCCGCCCATCTCGAAGAAGTTGTCGTGGAGGCCGACCCGGGGCAGCCCCAGGACCTCCGCGAACGCGGTGGCGATGCGCCGCACGGTCAGGTCCTCGGGCAGCTCTGTCGTGACGGCTGGGGACTCAGCGGGTGTGTCGTCCGCCAGCTGCGCCTTGCTTGCCTGTGTCGGCACGGGCGCGGGTGCGTCCGGCGCCTCGACCAGATAGCGCTGGCGCTCGAAGGGGTACGTCGGCAATGGCACCCGTCGCCGCTTCGAGCCCCCGTGCAATCCCTGCCAGGAGAGCGGCACGCCCGCGGCCCACAGGCGCCCGGCCGCGGTGAGCGCGGTGATCAGGTCGGACGTGGTGTCCGCGGGGTGGGGGAGGGTGGCCACCGTCAGGTGCGCACCCGCGTCCGGGTGCTGGCGCGCCAGCGTCGCCAGCGTCCGTCCAGGACCCACCTCCACGAAGACACTGGCCGGGCCCGCCAGCAGCGTGCCCAGCGCATCGCCAAAGCGCACGGTGTGGCGCAGGTGCGCGGCCCAGTACGCCGGGTCCACGGCCTGCTCCGCGGTGACGACGGCGCCGGTGAGGTCGGAGATCCACGGCAGCTGCGGAGGCCGCCGCTCGACACGTTGAACGCAGGCGGTGAACGCGGCCAGCGACGGCTCGACGAGCGGCGAGTGCCCGGCGCCCGGGATGCGCAGCAGTCGCGACTCCACGCCGCGCGCCGTCAGCCGGGCCTGGAGTCCTTCGACGTCCATCACCGGGCCGGACACCGTGCACTGCGCGGGTCCGTTCACGGCCGCCAGGGAGAGCCCGTCGTGGAGCAGGAGCAGGGGCACGAGCTCGGACTCGGGCAGCGGCACGGCCAACATGGCGCCCGCGGGCAGGCTCGCGAGGATTCGGGAGCGCTCCAGGACCAGGTGCAGGGCATCCGCCAGGCAGAACACACCGGCCACCGTGGCCGCGGCATAGGCCCCCAGGCTGTGTCCCACCACCGCGGCGGGCTTCACGCCCCAGCGCTTCCACAGCCGCGCCACCGCGTACTCGATGACGAACACGGAGAGCTGGCCGGTGATGAACTCGCCCATCCGCGCGGAGGCCAGCTCCAGCGCGGCGGTGTCCGACGGCTCGGGGTGGAGCACCGCCCGCAGGTCGAACCCCAGGACGGGGGTGAGTTGGGCGCGGCATTCGTCCACGGCCTCGCGGAAGGCAGGCTGCGTCGCATACAGCTCCCGGCCCATGCCCACGTGTTGTCCACCGTGGCCGGGGAACATGAACACCACCGGGCGCTCTCCCGGCTCCAGCCGCGCATCGTCCGCCCGCTCCGCCAGTCCGCGGAGGACCTCGGGGAGGTCCTGGCCCACGGCGAACGTACGATGCGCATGCGCGGGACGTCCCACCTGGAGCGTCCAGGCGACATCACCCAGAGGCACCTCCGGGTGCTCGCGCAGGTGCCCCCCGAGTCGGTCCACGGCTCGGCCCAGCGCGGCGGGACCGTGGGCCGACAGCACCAGGAGCTGCGGCGTGCGCGAGCGCTCGGGCGCGGGAAGCGCGGGCGCCTCCTCCAGCACGGTGTGGGCGTTGGTCCCGCCGATGCCCAGTGAGCTGACGCCGGCCCGACGGGGAAGGCCGCCCGTGTCCCAGTCCCGCAGCTGCGTGTTCACGCGGAAGGGGCTGTGCTCGAAGTCGATCTCCGGATTGGGCTGCTCGAAGTTCAGGCTCGGCGGCAGCTGCCGGTGCTCCAGCGCGAGGACGGTCTTGATGAAGCCCGCCACGCCCGCCGCCGCATCCGTGTGGCCGATGTTTGTCTTCACCGAGCCCAACCAGCAGAAGTGCCGCGCGTCGGTGCCAAACGCCTTCGTCAGCGCGGCCAGCTCGATGGGGTCTCCCATCCGCGTGCCGGTGCCGTGCGCCTCGATGGAGGTGATGCTCTCGGGCTCCACCCCGGCGACGCGCAAGGCCGTCTCGATGACGCTGGCCTGTCCCTCCACGCTGGGCGCGGTAAAGCCAATCTTCCCGGCGGCGTCGTTGTTGATGGCGGAGCCCCGGAGGACCGCACGAATCGTGTCCCCGTCCGCCAGGGCGTCCGCGAACCGCTTGAGCACCACGAGTCCCACGCCGTTGCTGCCCACGGTGCCCTGCGCGCGCGCGTCGAACGCACGGCAGCGACCATCCGGCGACAGCGGCCCGCCCTCGCTGTAGTGGCCGAAGCGCGGCGGCGCGTGCACCGACGCGCCACCGGCCAGGGCGATGTCGCAGTCCCCCGCGAGCAGCGCCTGCGCCGCCAGGTGGATGGCGACCAGGGACGTGGAGCAGGCTGTCTGCACGGTGACCGCGGGGCCGCGCAGCCCGAGCTTGTAGGCCACCCGGCTGGTGAGGAAGTCCATGCCCGTGGCCAGCCGAAGCTGCCAATCACTCGCACCCGCGAGCAGCTCCCTTCGCGAGCGCAGCGTGGACAGATAGGACGTCTCGCTGCCTCCAGCGTAGAGCCCGATGGCGCCGCGATAGCGCGCGGGATCATACCCGGCGTCCTCCAGCGCCTCCCGTGCACACTCCAGGAACACCCGCTGCTGCGGATCCAACATCAGGGCTTCCAGGGGCGAGCAGCCGAACGCCGCCGCGTCGAACCTGTCGGCGTCCGCCACCAGGCCGAAGGCAGGCACCTCCTCGCCCACCGCGCTCTCTCCCAGAGGTTGCTCGGAGGGGCGTCCGTCCGGGCCGAAGAAGGTGATGGACTCGACGCCGCCAGCCAGGTTGGACCAGAACTCCGCGGCGTTGGCGGCCCCGGGAAGACGACACGCCAATCCCACCACCGCGATGTGCGCGGAGCGGTCCTCCGCGTCCAGCTCCAGTGGGGCACTCATTCCGCGTCCTCCGGGTCGCTGTCCGACGCGAGCCGTCCCCGCCGGCCGAGCAGGCGCGCGCGTCCACTCTGGCGTTGCTCCTGGCGCTGCTCCTGCGCGGCGGCGGCCTGCCCGCCATCGTCCCGACCCTGGAGATGCCCGGCGAGTGTCCGGACGGTGGGGAACTCGAACAGCTTCACCATGGGCACATCGTGGCCCAGGCGGCCCTTCAACAGGTGCTGCACCTGCGCCAGCATCAGGGAGTGCCCGCCGAGGTCGAAGAAGTTGTCCTCCGCGCCCACGCGCTCCAGGCGCAGCGTCTCGCACCAGAGGCCGGCGACCTGTCGCTCCAGCTCGTTCGCGAGCGGAGCCTGGGGCGCTGACGTCACCGCGGGAGGCTCGGGCAATGCGCGCTCATCCACCTTGCCGCCGTGGGTGAGCGGCAGCGCCGCCAGCTCCACGTAGGTGGAGGGAATCATGTACGCCGGCAGCTCGCGGGAGAGGTGTTCGCGCAGCCGCGCCGGGGACGGCATGGCCTGACCCGACCGGGGGACGAGGTAACCCACCAGCCGTGGCTCTCCGTCCGGAGCGCTCCAGGGCCGGACGTAGGCCTCGGCGAGTCCCGGACACGTGCGCAGCACGGCGGAGACCTCCGCGGGCTCCACGCGGAAGCCGCGGAGTTTGATCTGTGCATCCATGCGCCCCAGGAACTCGAGCATCCCGTCCCGCCGGAAGCGCACGCGGTCTCCTGTTCGGTACAGGCGCGCGCCAGGGCGCGAGGAGAACGGATCCGGAAGGAAGCTCGCGGCGGTGAGGTCCGGACGGTTCAGGTAGCCCCGCGCTACGCCGGCGCCGCCGACATACAGCGCTCCTGGAACCCCCAGGGGCACGGGCTGCAGCTCCGCATCCAGCACGTACGCCGTGGCCCCGTCGATGGGCTGGCCGATGGCGGGCAGCGCCGCGTCCGTGCCGGCGGGGAGCACCTCGCCGGACGTGGCTGTCACGGTGGTCTCGGTGGGGCCATACTGATTGAACAGCCGCCAGGGCAACCCGGGCACCGGACGCGCGAGGAGCCGGTCTCCGCCCGCGAGCACCGTGCGCAGCGCGGACGCCGCCGGCCAGGGAAGCGCCAGCAGCCGCTCGGCGAGCGCGGTAGGCAGGTCCGTGAAGGTGATGTGCTCGGAGAGGAGCCATGCCTGGAGCCGCTCCGGAGACAGGCGTACGTCTTGTCCGGGGACGTGCAGCGTCGCGCCGACCGTCAGCGCGGGCCAGAGCTCCGCGGCCGACGGGTCGAAGGCGGGAGAGTAGAGGAGCGTGGTGCGGCTGCTCGCATCCAGGCCGAAGGCGCGGCGGTGCCACGCGACGAGGTTGGACAGCGAGCCGTGCTCCACCATCACGCCCTTGGGCCGCCCGGTGGATCCGGACGTGTACATGACGTAGACCAGCGAACCGGGCTGGGTGCCAGGGGGCAGGCCGCCGCGCGGCGTGCCGGGGCCGCGGAAGTCCTCGACGCACACCCGCTCCAACGTGGCGGGGAGCCGCTCGCGAAGCGCTCCGGTGGTGACGACCTGGCGGACGCCGCCATCGGCGAGGAGGAGCGCGAGCCGCTCGGCGGGATGCTCCGGATCCAATGGCAGGAACGCGGCTCCCGCCAGCATCACGCCCAACTCCGCCGTGGCCAGGTCCGCCCCACGGGGCGCGCAGACGCCGACGACCGTCTCCTCGCCCGCGCCCTGCTGAAACAGATGTTCGGCCAGCAGCGTCGCGCGCCGGATCAGCTCCGCGTAGGTGAGGGGCCCCGATTCGTCGCGCACGGCCACCGCGTCGGGCGTCCGCGCGGCCTGCTCCAGCACCTGCTGATGCACCGGCGGTTCAAAGCCAGACACGGCGGAGGGATTCCGTCCCACCAGGAGGGCCTGTCGCTCGGCGTCGGAGAGCATCGGCAGGCGCGACACCGGGGCGTCGGGGCTGGCCACCGCGGCCTCCAGCAGCCGCAGGAAGTGCGTGGACATCCGCTCCATCGTCGAGCGGTCGAAGAGGTCCCGGTTGTACTCCCAGATGAGCGAGATGCGGGCATCCCCGCGAGCCTTGTCGCCCAGGTGCCGTCCGGCATGCGGAATGGCGACGACGTCCAGGTCCACCTTCGAGGAGCCGTTGCCCCGCTCGAACACGGTGCACGCCGCGCCGCCCAGGCGGGGACTGATCACCGCCGAGTCGTGGAAGCTGAACATCGCCTGCACGAGCGGGTTGCGACTGGGGTCGCGCTTCACGCCCAGTGCTTCGACCAGCTTGAGGAAGGGATAGGTCTGGTGTTCCGCCGCCGCGGCGGTGACGTCGCGCACCTGCCGGACCAGCTCCCGGAACGACGGTGCGCCAGAGACGTCGCACCGCAGGACGACGGCGTTGACGAACATGCCGATGACGTTCTCGATGTTCCGGATGCCGGCCCTGGAGGCGAAGGCCGAACCGATGCAGAGGTCCTGCTCCCCGGTGTAGCGGTGCAGCAGCGTGGCGAAGGCGGCGAAGAGGGTGTTGAAGAGGGTGACGCCCTCCCGCTGGCAGAAGGCGCGCAGGGCGCCAGGCAGGGCCGGGGGCAGCTCCAGCCGGAGCAGGTCGCCGTTGGAGCCCTGCACGCGAGGCCGGGGGCGGTCGGTGCTCAGCGGCAGCACCTCGGGCGCGCCGGCCAGCCGCTCACGCCAGAAGGCGAGCTGCGCCTTCATGGCCGGGGCGTCGAGCGCCGCGCGCTGCCACACCGCGAAGTCGCGGTACTGCACCCCCGGCTCCGGCAGCGGCGAGGGCTCACCGCGCAGGTAGGCGTTGTAGAGCGCGTCCAGCTCCCGCATCAGCACGGAGAAGGACACCCCGTCATGGACGACGTGGTGCTCGACGAGGATCAGCTCGTGCTCGTCCGGAGCCAGGCGGAGGGCGCTCCAGCGGACCAGCGGTGGCGCGAAGAGGGAGAGGGGACGCCGCAGCTCCTCGCGGATGGCCTCCTCGCGCTGACGCTCCCGCTCATCTCCGGGAAGCCCACTCAGGTCGAGCAGCGGAACACGCACCGGCGTCACCGGCAGGACGCGCTGCCACGGCCGACCGTCGACCTCCTCGTAGGCCGTCCGCAGCAATTCGTGGCGCCGGGTGATCTCCGTGAGGGCGCGCTCAAGCACCGCCAGGTCCAGCCCGCCCAGCACGCGAAGCGTTGTCTGCGCCTGGTAGGAGATGCTGTCGGGCGACAGCTTCTGGAGGAACCAGACCTGCTCCTGCTGCACGGAGAGCGGCGCCCGTTCCAGTCCCGTGGCGCGGACCACGGGCGGCAGCACATCCTTCGCGGGGCTGGCCCGCCGTGACTCCAGCAGCTCCGCGAGCGAGTCGATGCGAGGGTGCGCGAACAGCTCCCGCAGCGACACGGGCAGGCGCAGCGCGTCCTCGATGCGCGCGGTGATCTGCGTGGCGAGCAGCGAGTGTCCCCCCAGCTCGAAGAAGTCGTCCTGGAGGCCGACCTGCTCCAGGTGCAGCTCCTCCTGCCACACCCGCGCGAGCGTGCGCTCCAGCTCCGTGCGGGGCGCGACGTAGGCCCGGCTCCGGCTCGCATGGACGGCGGGAGCGGGGAGCGCGTGGGTGTCCACCTTGCCCGTGGGGCCCAGCGGCAGCGCGTCCATCACGACGAACGTCCGGGGCATCATGGTCTCGGGGAGCCAGGCCCGGAGGTGCTCGCGCAGCTGCTCCGTCCCGGGGACGGCGCGCGCGTCCCGGGGCGCGAAATACGCCACGAAGAAGACGTCCTCGGCAGCCTCCATGGCCCCGGTGCTCCGCGCCATGACGTGCGCGGCCCCCACGTGCGGATGCGTGAGCAGCGCGGCGGTGATCTCCGCGGGCTCGACGCGGATGCCCCGGACCTTCACCTGCGAGTCGATGCGGCCGAGGAACTCCAGCGAGCCCTCCGGCAAGGCGCGGCCGAGGTCCCCCGTGCGGTACAGTCGCTCACCGCCCGTGCGCGAGAAGGGGTGGGGAATGAAGCGCGAGGCGGTGAGGTCCGGCGCGCCCACGTACCCGCGAGCCAGGCCCGGGCCTCCGATGAACAGCTCCCCGGTCTCTCCAGCGCCCACGGGCCGCAGGTCCGCGTCGAGCAGGTGGATCTCCGCGCCATCGATGGGATGACCGATGGAGGGCAGGCGCTCCTCGCGCGACTCCCCAGCGGGAGGCACGACGTCGGACGTGCAGTAGATGGTGCACTCGGCGGGGCCATAGCCATTCACGAGCTGGAAGGGCAGCCCGGGCCGGGGGCGCAGGTGCAGCCGGTCTCCGCCGGTGAGCAGCAGTCGCAGGGCGCAGGACTCCGGCCACGCAAGCGGGAGCAGGCGCTCGGCGAGCGGGGTCGGAAGGAAGACGAAGGTGATGCCTCGGGCCAGCAGCCACTCCTGTGACTTCCGGGGAGACAGGCGGGTCTCCTCGTCCACCGGCAGCTCCAGCCGCGCGCCCGAGGCCAACGAAGGCAGGAGGGACATGACCAGGGCATCGAAGCCCAGCGAGGCCATCACCCCCACACGGTCCGCTGGCGACAGCGCGAACGTGCCGCAGTGGTACGCCGTGAAGGCGGACAGGGCGCGGTGGCTGATCATCACGCCCTTGGGCAGCCCCGTGGAGCCCGAGGTGTGGATGACATACGCGAGGTGATCCGGCAGGACGTCGATGTCCGGATTCACGGCCGGAAACGACGTGAACTCCCGAGCCGAAGCCGAAAGGACCGGGATGCCGTCCAACGCGAGCCGCTCCACGGCCGGCCCCGAGCCAATGGCAGCCATCACCCCCGCGGACGCCGCCATGTATCGCAGGCGCTCGGGTGGGGAGGCGGGATCCAGCGGGACCCAGGCCGCGCCCGCCTTGAGCACGCCCAGGACGGCCACCACCAGCTCCACGCTTCGCGGGAGGCAGATGGCGATGAGGGAGTCCGGCCCCGCACCCCGCGCGCGCAGCGCGTGCGCGAGCTGGTTCGCCTGCGCGTTCAGCTCCGCCTGGGTGAGGGACTCGTCCCCGTGTTTCACCGCGACATGGGAGGGAAGCTCGGTCGCGCGTCGCTCGACGAGCTGGTGGACGAGGGGGAGCAGCAAGGGGCCTCCGACCGGCGCTGTAGACACGCCGGGTGCGGGGGGCCCGCACAGGCGGGTTGGCGCTGTCAGTCCGGAGGCTTTACCAGCAGCCGGCAGGAAGCCCAAGCCCCCGGCCCCCGCGGGGAGGTCTCAGCTGCGCAAGCGCGAGAACTCGGAGAAGGTCGAGAACAGCTCCGGCGCCGCCGCGTTCGAGGCCAGGTTCTCCACGATGCGGCGCAGCCCGGTGGGGTCCGCCACCAGGTTGAGCACGCCTTCGGCCTTCAACACGAAGCGATCCGTGAACACCGCGGAGAGCTCCTCCAGCGCCTGGAGGGTGATGGCGTGGAGGTCGCATTCACTCACGTTCAGCGACACGCGCTTGCCGGCCTTGATCTGGCTTGCGTCCAGCCTGGGGGCCAACCCCTTGGAGAAGGAAAAACATTGTCAGGTCACTGTGTGAGGCATTCAACGGAAGGGTGTTACGAGGGCGAATGACAAGAAGATTCCTGATGGCTGTCGTGACGATGGGGAGCGCGCTGTTGACAGGGTGTGATGGCGTGGTGGAGCCGCGGCTCGAACGCGACCCCGCTCCAGGGGGCAGCGCGTCCGTCGCCTCCACCCACCAGGCGCTCCTCTCTCCGGAGCTCGAGGCGTCACTCGCGTGCGTGCAGGGGTATGCCGAAGCGGGCACCTGCGATTGGGCGCATTGGAGCGAGCTGTGGGAGACGTGCGAGACCTACGAACACCCGGAGCTCGAAGATGGGCTCTTCATCGCTGAGGTGCAGGCGGGACGCTGCACGTCCGCCAACTGGACCTCGCTGCGCGAGCAACTCGTCGCGCCGCGCCCGCCGAGCGTCCGGGTGCGCGTCAATTGTCTTGCGGACTCCCAGGTGCTGCAGGAGGCCACGCTGGATGGCTGCTACGCCGTCACCGGCGCGCAGGCCTCCTATTTCGACGTGCCGATGGGCACGACCGTGACGCTCCATGCGGGCGTGGACTGCACCGGCGACTCCACCGACATCGACTCCGACACGAACCTCTGCGACACGTCGTTCGCGAGCGGCGCGAGCGCGAACGACAAGGTGCGCTCATTCCGGATCCAGTCCTCCGCGCGGAGGGCGGTGCCGTACCGCTATGACTGCGCCGACAACGAGCCGACCTGCGTCAAGAACTTCAACGGCAGGCTGAACCAGGTCAACAAGACGCACACGGTCAAGGTCATCCGGGTCGTCATGGACGGTCGCGTCACGCCGTCGCTGAGCGAAATCCGGGGCAACATCCGCGAGATGTATGACTTCTTCGACGGGGCGTCGCACCATCAGGTGGGGATGCGTTTCTATCCGGATCAGACCGTGAATGTGCCGACGACCCGGGACTGCGGGAAGGCGAAGAGCCAGGCCCTCAAGAAGAGCAGCTCGAACGCGCAACTGAACGTGCTCATGATGCCCCTGGGCTTGTGTGAGGAATCGCACGGTGGGGGGCGCCGCATCACCCTCGCGAGCCGCCTGCAGCGAGACTATGCCCACGAGACCGGGCACTCCCTGGGCCTTGGGCACGGCAACAAGGTCGACGCCAATGGCGTCTTTGACAGCAGCGGTGACCCGAGCACCTACATGGGCACGCTGCCGTCGGAGAGCTACAACCTCCCGCAGCTCCACTGGCTGGGGTGGACGCGGAAGCATGACCTCATCAAGATCAACGCGGCGATTGAAGACGGGGGCTCCACCGACCTCACGCTCCGACCGGTGAACCGCAATGTCGACATCGGCAGCAGCGTGGCGCTGGGCGCCGTCTATGAAAGATCCGACCTCGGGAGGCGGCTGTTCGTCGCCATGCCGAAGTCACGCACCACGGACGTGAACCAGATCGACGGCGGCGAGGTGTTCGTCTACCGCGCGGGCATGTGCGTGGGCTGCACGGGCATCTCGATGGGCTCGACGGTGGCTGCGCGGATCCCCGTCAAGCCGCAACAGGCGTCCGAGCCGGTCAAGGGCTTCATCGCGGACGACCTCTACCTCAAGCAGGTGGGCGTCGAGAGTCAACCGGTGACGGAGAACGGGATCACCGTGGAGGTCTTCACCTCCGTCACGTTGCGCATCAAGCGGTCGGTCCCGAAGGTGCTCTCGCCGGCCCACGGCTCGATGACGAGCAACAGCCTGCCGACCTACAGCGGGAGGACGGAGCCCGGCCTCACCATCAAGGTCCTGGTGGATGACGTCCGGGTGGGCATCATCACGGCCACCGACGAGGGCACCTGGAGCTTCACCCAGCCCACCGCGCTGGCGCCGGGGCTTCACACGGTGAGCGCCAAGGCGGAGGATTCAGCGGGCCACGTCAGCCCGCCCTCCGAACCCCACACCTTCACCGTGGACACGACGGGGAACTGAGCTTCCACGGCGCGCCCCAGGTCCATCGCGAGCGACAGGCCGCGATGGACCGTGTGAGGTCCCTGAAGGGGGAGTTGCGGAAAAAGCACGACCGTTCTATGAATGGGTCATGCGCAAGGGCGAGCTCACCCATCAGGCCATCCTGGAGACCGCGGTGCGGCTCGCCAGCCGGGTGGGGCTGCAGGGGCTGAGCATTGGAGGGCTGGCGGAGGAGCTGGGCCTCTCCAAGAGCGGCCTGTTCGCGCACTTCAAGTCCAAGACGGAGCTCCAGGTGCAGGTGCTGGAGGCGGCCACCGCCCTCTTCACCGAGCGCGTCGTCCGCCCGGCGCTGGGCAGGCCCCGGGGCGAGCCCCGCGTGCAGGCGCTCTTCGACGGCTGGCTGACGTGGGACCGCGACAAGATCCTCGAGGGCGGCTGCATCTTCGTGGCGGCGGCGGCGGAGCTGGACGACGCGCCCGGGCCCGCGCGCGACACGCTGGTGCAGAGCCAGCGGGACTGGTTGGACTGCCTGGCCCAGGCCGCGCGCATCGCGGTGGTGGAGGGCCACTTCCGCAAGGCGCTGGACGTGGAGCAGTTCGCGCATGATCAGTACGCGGTGATGTTGGGCTTCCACCACGCGAAGCGGCTGATGCGGGACCCCCAGGCGGAGGCGCGAGCCCGCCGGGCCTTCGACGCGCTCGTCACCGCCGCGCGCACCCCTACTTCCTGACCTTTCATTGCAGTGTCCTTCGAGGAGGACCTCGTCATGGCGGAAAATAGCACGAACGTTCGTATGAAGATGGCGCTGTGGGGCGTGCAGGCGGCGGGGCGGAGCCTGGGGGCGGT
>NZ_RAWG01000400.1 GCF_003611735.1 Corallococcus sicarius
GTGGGGTGGGGCGCGGCGCTCAAGGGGGCGTCAGACGGCGCGGGCGACGGCGAACAGGCTCATGCCCACGGGCAGCTTCACCTGCTGCTCGGCGCGGGCGAAGAGGGGCGCCAGCGTGTCGTAGAGCTTGAGCTGGAGCTTGGGCACCGCGCGGCGGCGCAGGATGCGGCTGTTGACGAACCAGCCGGGCAGGCCGACGAGGTTCATCCACTCCAGCGTGTCCACGCGGAAGCCGTTCTGTTCCAGCACCGCGCGCAGCGAGTCCTGGGTGTAGCGGCGGTAGTGGCCCACCGCCTCGTCGATGGCGCCGAAGAGCTGCGGCAGCGCCGGCACGAGGATGAGCACGCGGCCGTCCACCTGGAGGATCTGCCGGAAGCGGCGCACCGCGGCCGCGTCGTCCGGGATGTGCTCCAGCACGTTGGACAGCACGATGGTGTCCAGCTTCTCCGCCTTCAGCGACTCCCAGTCCGCGAGCGCCACGTCGGACAGGTAGGGGCGCACGTGGGGCTTGCCGCGGAAGAGGTTCTTCAGGCGGTCCACGTAGAAGCGCTCCACCTCCAGCGCGACGAGCATCTCCGCGCCGGCCTCCAGCTCGCGGGTGATGGTGCCGATGCCGGCGCCAATCTCCAGCACGCGGCGGCCCATGTGCTCGCGGAAGCGGCGGCCCAGCCACTGGTTGTAGTGGGTGGCGCCGTCCATGCGCTCCAGGGTGGAGTAGCCCTCGTGCTGGTTGTCCGCGTCGTCGCGCACGGTGGCGTAGCGCACCAGGGTGCGCAGGCGGGCCAGGTGCGCGGAGGCCGGGCGGCGGGGCACGGCCTGCAGGGGCGGCAGGGACACCTCCGTGAGGCGGAACAGCTGCGCGGCCATCTTCACCACCAGCTCCGCGTCCACCGAGTCGTCATCGCTGGTGAGCTGGATGGAGCGCAGCGCGTCCGTGCGGAAGGCGCGCAGGCCGGTGAGCGGATCCACCAGGGCCACGTCGGTGACGAAGCGGGTGATGCCGCCCAGGGCGCGTTCGGCCATCATCTCCGCCGAGTTGCCGGGGCGGCGGCCGAAGACGGCGTCGGCGGTGTCGTCGCGCAGGGGCTGCACCAGCGCGTCGTAGCTGTCCGGCGAATAGGCGGCGTCCGGATCCTGGAGCACCGTCATCCCGCCCGTGACGTGGGGGAGCGCGGCGCGGATGGCCGCCCCCTTGCCGCCCAGGGCGGAGAGGACGTGGACGTTGGGGCCGGGGGTGACGTCCACCGGCCCTTCACCCGCGAGCACGACCTGCGCCTGGCCCGCCAGGGCGTGCGCGAAGCGCGCGGCGGCGGCGGCGGTCGCCGGGGTGTAGGGGAGGACCACGGAGAGAGCTGGAACCATGGCGCCGCTGACTACCACAGCCGCTTTCAGGACGCGCGTTCGCGGACCGGAACGGATGGACGAGGAGCATCCAGGCGACGACCGTGCGATGGACAACCCGGCCGGGTCGTTGCACGCTCCGGCCGAAATTCCCCCAGTGCGATGTGGGTGCAGGTCGGGGTCCGGTGGTCTCGGGCCGGTGAGGCCGCCCGCGGCAGCCCCCCTTGGAGAGACGCGACGTGGAAGCAACGGAGTTGGACCCGGCCGGAGGAGCTCCCGGCGCGACGTCCGCGAGCATGATGCACCGGGCGCGCAGGTTGTGGCGCCGGCGCTGGGTGATGCTCGGGGTGGCCCTGGCGGTCACCGCGCTCACGGCCGCGTGGACGCTGCGGCAGCCGCGCATCTACGCGGCCAGCACGTCGCTCATCATCGACGTCACCGCCCCCCGCATCCTCGACGGCGACGTGAAGGAGGTCATGGGGGAGGAGCGCAGCAACTACTGGTTCAACAAGGAGTACACCGGCACGCAGAGCGAGGTCATCACCTCGCGCGCGGTGTCCAGCCGCGTGGTGGACCGGCTGGGGCTGGCCAACGACCCGGGCTTCCTGGGCCTGCCGGCGAACCAGGACGAGAAGGCGCGCGTGCAGGCGCTCCAGGGCGCGGACGCGGTGGGGCTTCTGCGCGCGCGCATCCAGGTGATGCCCGGCAAGGACTCGCGGGTGATGAACATCGGGGTGGAGGACGTGGACCCCGAGCGCGCGGCGCTGCTCGCCAACGAGGTGGCCGCCGCGTACATGGCGGAGAACCAGGCGCTCAAGATGCGCGTCACGGAAGAAGCGCGCACGTGGCTGGAGGTCCGCCGGGACGAACTGGGCCGTGAGGCGAAGGCGGGCGAGCTGGCCGTCTACGACCTGAAGAAGGACGCGGACATGCTGTCCACGTCGCTGGAGTCGCGGCTGTCCATCGTCAGCGAGCGCATCAACTCCTACAACCTGAAGCTCACCGACGTGCGCACGCGCATCGCGGCGCAGCAGGCGCGCGTGGACGCCATCCACCAGCTGCGCAAGGCGGCCGGCGACGACGAGACGTGGGCGGAGGCCGTGCCCGGGGCCAAGGACGGGCCCATCCAGGACATGAAGATGCGCTACGGCGAGCAGAAGGTCGCGTGCGCGGAGCTGTCGGAGCGCTACCTGCCGGAGCACCCGAAGCTCTTGGAGTGCAACCGCAAGCTGGCGGTGGTGCGCGAGGACCTGCTCAAGAGCCTGGGCAACGTGGTGCGCTCGGCGGAGCTGCAGCTCTTGGAGGTGAAGGGCGAGGAGAAGAACCTCAACAAGCTGCTGGACGAGACCAAGGCCGAGGCCCACCTCGTGAACAAGAAGGCCATCGAGTACGGGCAGCTCCAGCGCGAGTCGGACGACAACCAGCGCCGCTACGAGGACGTGCTCAAGCGGCTCAAGGACGTGGAGCTGTCGGGCCTCTTGCGCACGAGCAACGTGCGCGTGCTGGACGCGGCGCGGCCGGTGATGGTGCCGGTGCGGCCGCACACGCGGCGCAACCTGATGGTGGGCTGGGTGATGGGCCTGCTGCTGGGGCTGGGCGTGGCGCTGGTGCTGGAGTTCCTGGAGAACACCGTCACGTCGCAGGCGGACGTGGAGGACGTGCTGGGGTTGGCCTTCCTGGGCGTGGTGCCGCGGATGGAGACGGGCAAGGAGCCGGGCGATCGCGACCTGTACGTACACCGCTCGCCGCGCTCGGCGGTGGCGGAGTGTTGCCGCGCGGTGCGCACGAACCTCCTGTTCATGTCGCCGGACGACCCCTTCAAGACGCTGGTGGTGACGTCCAGCGGGCCGCAGGAGGGCAAGTCCACCACCTGCATCAACCTGGGCGTGGCCATGGCCCAGAGTGGCAACCGCGTGCTGCTGCTGGACACGGACATGCGCAGGCCCCGGCTGCACCGGGCGTTCGGCGTGCCCAACGACTTCGGCATCAGCTCGCTGGTGGTGGGGGAGGGCTCGCTGGACAAGGCGGTGAAGAGCACGGAGGTGCCCAACCTCTTCGTGCTGCCGTGTGGCCCGCTGCCGCCGAACCCGGCGGAGCTCTTGCACACGCGCGCCTTCAAGGATCTGCTGCGGACGGCGGGAGAGAAGTTCGACCGCATCATCCTGGACAGCCCGCCGCTCAACGCCGTCGTGGACGCGGCGGTGCTGGCCACGCAGGCGGACGGCGTGGTGATGGTGCTCAAGGCGGGCAAGACGGACCGCGGGGCCGCGCGCAGTGCGCTGCGCTCGCTGGCGGACGTGCAGGCGCGCATGTTCGGCGCCATCCTCAACGACGTGGACCTGCGCCAGCCGCGCTACGGCGACATGTACCTGGGCTACCAGGGCTATGGCCCGACCCAGGATGAGCCGAAGAGCGGGGTGGCGCCGTCGTGACGGGCGCGGGCCTGCGGGTGCTGCACCTGGGCAAGTTCTACCCTCCGGCCTCCGGCGGCATGGAGGCGCACGTGCGGACGCTGGCGCAGGCCCAGGCCGCGCTGGGCGCGCAGGTGGAGGTGCTGTGCGCGAACCACTCCGTGGACGGCACCGGCACCAGCCACGAGTTCCACGGGCGCAGCCCCACCCGCGAGGAGTGGGACGGCCCGGTGCGCGTGGTGCGGCTGGGGCGGCTGGCGTCCGTGGCGCGCATGGACGTGATGCCGGCGCTGCCGCTCGCGCTGCGTCGCGCGCTGGCGCGGGGCGTGGACGTGGTGCACCTGCACGTGCCCAACCCCTCCATGGTGCTGGCGCTGGATGCCGTACCGCGCCTGCCCGCGGTGGTGGTGACGCACCAGAGCGACATCATCCGCCAGCGGGTCGCGGGCGCGCTCTTCCGTCCCTTCGAGTGGCTGCTGTACGCCCGCGCGGCGCGGCTGCTGGCCACGAGCGATGCGTACGTGCGCGGCTCGTCGCTGCTCTCCACGTTCAAGGAGAAGGTGCGGGTGCTGCCGCTGGGCATCGAGCTGGACTCGTACCTGCGCCCTTCCTCCGAGACTTCTGTCGAAGCGCGCGAGGCCCAGGCGCGGTGGACCGCGGAGGCGGCGGGGGGCCCGCTGTGGCTGATGGTGGGCCGGCTCGTCTACTACAAGGGGCTGTTCACCGCGCTGGAGGCGCTGGTGCACGCGCCCGGAAGGCTCGTCGTCGTGGGCGAGGGGCCGCTGGCCGCGGAGGGACGCGAGCGGGCGCGGGCGCTGGGCATCGCGGACCGCGTGACGTGGGCGGGCTACCTGTCGCCGGAGGCGCTCGCGGGCGCGTACCGGGCCGCCACCGCGCTGTGGTTCCCGAGCAACGCGCGCAGCGAGGCGTATGGCCTGTCGCAGGTGGAGGCGCTGGCGAGCGGGCTGCCCGTGCTCAACACCGCGGTTCCGGACTCGGGCGTGGCGTGGGTGAGCCTGCACGAGCGCACCGGCCTCACGGTGCCGGTGGGCGATGCGCGGGCGCTGGCGGCGGCGGCGCGCCGGCTGGTGGAGGAGCCCGGACTTCGTGAGCGGCTGTCGCGAGGGGCGAAGGAGCGCGCGCAGGCGGAGTTCGCCCATGACGTGATGGCGGCGCGCAGCCTGGACCTGTACGCGGAGGCGCTCGGACGCAGCCCCGTGGTGGAAGCCCCGACTCCGGCTTCGGCTTCGGTCCGGCACGTCGCGGGCAGGGGCTGAGGCCCGGGCCATGCGCGTGCTGCACGTGTCCAGCGGCAACCTGTACGGGGGCATCGAGACGTTCCTGCGCACGCTGGCACTCGCCCGGGCGCAGCGGGGCGAAGGGCCGGAGCATGCGTTCGCGCTGTGCTTCGAGGGGCGCATCGCGGACGAGCTGCGCGCGGCGGGTGCTTCGCTGCACCTGCTGGGGCCCGCGAAGGTGAGCCGTCCGTGGTTGGTGTGGGAGGCGCGGCGCGCGTTGATGGCGCTGCTGGAGCGTGAGGCGTTCTCGGCGGTGGTGTGTCACGCGGCGTGGCCGCAGGCCCTCTTCGGGCCGGTGGCGCGCACGGCGGGAGTGCCGCTCCTCTTCTTCCAGCATGACGCGCTCACGGGCTCGCACTGGATAGAGCGCTGGGCTCGCGTCACCGTGCCAGAGCTGGCGCTGTGCAACAGCCGCTACACGGCGGGCACGCTGGCCCGGGTGTATCCGCGCACGCCGTGGCGGGTGCTCCATCCTCCCGTCCAGGAGGGCGGCGCCGGGCTCACGGCCTCCGAGCGCGCTTCGCTCCGGGGAGAGCTGGGCGCGAGCGCGGAGGACGTCGTCATCGTCCACGCCAGCCGCATGCAGGAGTGGAAGGGACAGCGGCTGCTGCTGGAGGCGCTGGGCCGGCTGCGGCAGGTGCCTCGCTGGAAGGCGTGGCTCGTGGGCGGCGCGCAGCGTCCGGAAGAGGTGGCCTACGAGGACGGCTTGAAGGCCCAGGTCGCGGGGCTGGGGCTCGCTGACAGGGTGCGCTTCCTGGGACAGCGCTCGGACGTGCCTCGCCTGTTGCGCGCGGCGGAGGTGCACTGTCAGCCCAACACCGGGCCGGAGCCCTTTGGCCTCGCGTTCGTGGAGGCGCTGTACGCGGGGCTCCCCGTGGTCACCACCGCGCTGGGCGGGCCGCTGGAGATCGTCGATGCGACGTGCGGCGTGCTCGTGCCGCCGAAGCCGGAGGCGCTCGCCTCGGCGCTGCGCGGGCTCATCGAGGACGAAGCGGCGCGGCGCAAGCTGGGACGTGGCGGCCCCGCGCGGGCGAATGCGCTGAGCGCGCCGCCCGTGTTCCTGCGCGCGCTGGAGGATGCGGTGCGCTCCGTGGTCCGGGAGCCCCTGTCATGAGGGGCGCCCCCTTCGAGCGTCCGCGACTCCGGGGCCCCGGCGTGCTGCACCAGCGGTACGTGCGCCGCGCGCCGGTCGCGGCCGGTGCGCCTGCGCTTGCGCTTGCGCCTGCTCCTGCTCCTGCTCCGGTGGAGAGGCCGGTCGGGTTCTTCGGCTCGGGCCGCGTGGTGGTGGCCTTCATCGGGTTGCTCTTCGGGTGTCAGCTCGCGCTGTTGGTGGAGGCGCTGTCCCCGCTGCGGGTCGTGTTCCGCATCCTGGCGTTTGGCACCAGCCTCGCGTTGCTGGCGCTGGTGAAGGGCCGTCGCCTCAAGCACCCCGCGATGCCCTTCCTGCTGGCCTTCGTGGGCGTGACGGCGTTCAACTTCTTCCAGCCCGGCACCACCAGCGCGCTGGCGGCGGCGGCGCAGGTGGGCATCCAGGCCGCGGTCTTCGCTCCGTTGTTCTGGGCGAGCCGCCTGCGCATCGACGAGAAGATATTCGGGCGCATCGTCCTGCTGCTCTTCCTGTTCAACATGGCGAGCGCCACGGTGGGCGTGTTGCAGGTGTACTTCCCCGGCCGCTTCCAGCCCGCGCTGTCCTCCGTCATCGAGGGGCAGGGCGAGGGCTACCTGCGCAGCCTCCAGTTCGAGACGGCCAGCGGCGCCCGCGTCTTCCGGCCCATGGGCCTGACGGACCTTCCGGGTGGCGCGGCCACCGGCGCCTTCTACGCGGTGCTGCTGGGCAGCGCGTTGCTCCTGAGCCGTCAGGGCACGTGGAAGCGCGTGCTGAGCGTCGGCGGCATCGGCGTGGGGTTGGTGAGCCTGTACCTGTGTCAGGTGCGCGCCGCGGCGGTGACGCTGCTGGTGTGCATGCTGGCCATGGGCCTGGTGCTGATGGTGGCGGGCCGGCTGATGCGGCTGGCGGTGCTGGGCGCGGTGGTGGG
>NZ_RAWG01000401.1 GCF_003611735.1 Corallococcus sicarius
CAACACCCCCGCGTCCTCCCCCCGCTCCGGCAACCGCCGCAACAACATCCGCTCCAGCAGCGCGAAGCGCGCCGCCATCCCGCCCGCCTCCTCCAGCCGCTCCCGCCACTCCCGCGCATCCACCGGCCAGAGGTCCTCCAACGCCACCTGCCCGTCCGTCAGCTCCATCAGCGGCAGCCGCAGGAACGGGTGCGCCCCTCCCGGACGGAAGCGCACCGCGACGAAGGACGCAGGCGATGACACCGGCACCACCTCCGCGCGGCGCATCGCCCCCACCACCTGGAAGCGCGGCCGCTCCGACAGCTCCAGCAGGATGTCCAGACACCCATCCGGCAACACCCGGTGCGGCGCCGTCGGCGGGGCCGACATCTCCAGCCCCCAGTAGCATTGGACGTAGGGCGCCAGGGCGGCGCAGGGGCTCACCTCCACGTAGCGCATCAGGCCGCGTCCGCCACCGCCGCCCGGGGCAGCCTCACCGTGAAGCAGGTGCCCTGACCCGGCCCGTCACTCTTCACGTCGATGCGGCCCGCGTGGCGCTCCACGATTTCACGGCAGATGGCCAGCCCCAGCCCCAGCCCTCCGGCGTAGTGCTCGGTCGCGTTGCGCGCGCGGAAGAAGGGCGTGAAGAGCTGCGACACGCTCTCCGGCGGAATCCCGATGCCCCGGTCCTCCACGTCCACCCGCACCCCGTCCGCGTCCTCGCGCACGCGCACCACCACCGGCATGTCCGGCGGCGAGTAGCGCAGCGCGTTCTCCACCAGGTTCGTGAAGAGCTGATCCAACCGCTGCTCGTCCCACCGGCCCACCAGGGGCGCCTCGGGGACCTCCAGCGTCAACTGGCGCGCGCGCTCCGGCCGGGTGACCTGGATGCGCTCCACCACCTCGCGCGCCAGCGCCGCCACGTCCACGGGCGCCACCGTCAACGTGAAGCGCCCGGACTGCAGCCGCGACACGTCCAGCATGTCGCCAATCAGCCGCGTCAGCCGGTCCACCTGCCGGTTGAGCCGCGCGTAGGTCTCCCGCTGCCGCTCCGGCGTCATCCCCGGGCCGGAGCCGGACTGGCGGATGAGCAGCTCCAGCGTCGCCTTCAGCGGCGTCAGCGGCGTGCGCAATTCGTGGCTCGCCATGGACAGGAACTGGTCCCGGATGGCGATGGCCTCGCGCAGCTCCTTCTGCGTGCGGTCGATGCGCGCCGCCATCTCGTTGAAGCCCAGGGTGAGCTGGGCAATCTCGTCATCGCCCCGCGCCGGGACCTGCTGCTCCACCGACGGGGTGCCCAGCACCGCGAAGCCGTCCCGGAGGGTCTCCAGCCGCTCGGCCACGTCCCGCCCCACCCACTGCGACAGCAGGAGCGCGATGGCGCCCGCCAGCACCGCGATGGCCACCACCCAGGCGCCCATGCGCGTCACCGGCGCGAACGCCTCTCGCAGGTGCGCGGTCACCACCACCGACCAGGGCGTCCCCGCCACCTGCGCGTGCGCCACCACCATCCGGCGCCCCGTGTCGTCGAACACCTCCTGGAAGCCCTCCACCCCCTTCAGCGCGTCCGGCCCCAGCAGGTCCAGCACCGGCGCCCGGCCGAGCACGTCCCCTCGCGCCGTCTCGCGCAGGAGGCTGCCATCGCGGCGGTCGAACATCTCCACCTGGTAGCTGCGCGAGGCCAGCGTCGGGTGCAGCCCCAGCCGCCGCAGGGACAGCCCGCCCACGAGGAAGGCGCGCCGGCCCTCGCCCAGCTCCATGGGCACGGTGAAGACGACGAAGGGCTGGCCCGAACGGGTGAGGAAGGGCCGCGACAGCAGCACCTGGGCGCCGGCCTTCAGCGCGTCCTGGAAGTAGGCCCGGTGCGCGAAGTTGCCGTTGGCCCGGTTCAGCCGCGCGGAGGCCATCAGCGTGTCTCCGTCCTCATCCAGCAGCCAGGCCGCGTCGAACAGCCCGGTCTGGTTCTCCAGCAGCGCCATCCGCTCCTCGATGGCCGCGCGGTCCCCGGCGCGCACCTGGGCGATGAAGTCCGTGTCGCGGCTGTACACGCGCAACAGCGAGCTGGCGATGAGGGCCGTCTGCGCAAGCCACGCCGTCTCCGCGGACGCCGCCTGTTGCGCCTTGCCGCGCAGCTCCACTTCCAGGGCCTTCTGCGCGAGGAACGACGCCACCGCGCCCACGCCCACGATGGGCAGCACCGACGCCAGCGCCATGCCGCGGAAGAGCCGCCAGCGCACCCCCGACAGCGTCGGCCACCGGCGCACCGCCGCGAGCAGCAGGCACGCCAGGGACATCACGGCGTACACGCTCATCCCCGACCACGACCCCCGCGACGCCACCCCGACCGCCATGTTCAGGAACAGGAGGGCCAGGCCTCCCAGGGCCACGCGGCAGAAGAAGGGCTGCCGGCGCCACCGCCCCACGGCCAGCAGCATCCCCAGCAGGAAGAAGAGGATCCCCATCAGCCGCACGGAGGACCCGAGCGACGCCAGGGCGAAGCGCAGGAAGTCCTGGGGTGCCCAGGCCATCAGCGCGCCGAAGCACACCGCCACGGAGGAGAGGAACACCGGCAGCAGGCCCTGTCCCCGGCGCAGGGTGCTCCGCTCCATGACGAGCAGGACCATCACGAACAGGTAGAGGACGGTGCCCGTGAGGCTGACGGGCAGCACGCAGACCGTCCACCAGTAGACCGCGAACGCCGCCAGCAGGAACACACGGCCCACCCGCCCCACGAAGGCGGGCCAGGCCGGGTACATCAGCGCGAGCAGCACCATCGCCGCGCCCGCCAGGAACAGGCTGCCCAGCAGACGGATGTACGGATAGATGTATTGGAACAGCGCGGACCCGAACTCATAGGGGACGAACACCATCGTGGTGCCCACCACGATGCCAATCGCCGCCGCGACCCATTCAACGCGTGCCCGCTCCAGGATTTCCACGGCGCGCACCCTCGCACAACCGGCCCCGGGTGTTGGCGTCAGCTGTGCGCTGAACAGACCGTTCGTTCGCTGGCTATCTTCGGCGCCAGGCGTCGAGCAGGTGCCCCACCACCGCGTCCACCCCCACGTCCCGTGTGACCTGGGTGAAGACGAAGGGCCCCTCGCCGCGCATCCTCCGGGCGTCGCGCTCCATCACGCCCAGGTCCGCCCCCACGTGCGGTGCGAGGTCCGTCTTGTTGATGACCAGGAGGTCCGACTGCGTGATGCCCGGCCCGCCCTTGCGCGGCACCTTGTCCCCGCCCGCCACGTCGATGACGTAGACGGTGTAATCCGCGAGTTCCCGGCTGTACTGGGCCGCGAGGTTGTCGCCGCCGCTCTCCACGATGAGCAGCTCCGGGTGCAGCTCCTCCATGAGCTGCTCCAGGGCGAGCAGGTTGTGGCTGATGTCCTCGCGGATGGCCGCGTGCGGGCAGCCCCCGGTCTCCACCGCGCGGATGCGCTCGGGGGGCAGGGCTTGATTGCGCACCAGGAACTCCGCGTCCTCCTTGGTGAAGATGTCATTGGTCACCACGCCCAGCCGGTACGCGTCCCGCAGCTTCTTGCACAGGGCCAGCACCAGCGCCGTCTTGCCGCTGCCCACCGGGCCGCCAATGCCAATCGTGAAGGCGCGCTGCGCGTAGTCGCGCCGGTGCGGCTTGTCGCGCGCGTCGAAGTGGCCGGGGTGGTCCAGCTCCTCGTGTGTGTGCTCGTGCCCGTCCTGCCCATGGCCGCGGTGGTCGTCGTCGTGCATGTCGCTTCCCCTTCGTCCCTTCAGGACAGGAACAGCCTCGAATAGAGCCGGTCGTGCGTGGCGCCCAGCAGGTCCCACAGCGGCGCGGGCTGCGCCAGGTCCTCCACGCCCAGGGCCCCGCAGCGCGCGAACACCGTGTCCAGCAGGGGCGTGGCCGCGTGCTGGAGTTGATGCGATTCGTGCGTGCCGATGACGCCCATGCGAACGCCCGCGGACAGCGCGCCCCGGAGCGTGAGCGACAGGAAGAGGCGCTGCGCGTCCTCCAGGTCCACCTCCAGCGCGCACAGCACCGCGCCGAACACGGGCGCGTGGTGGAACTTCACGCCGGCCGCTCGGGCCGCGTCGCGCACGGGCCCCACCGCCTCCGGGAAGATGCGCGCGCAGGTGTCCAGGAAGGCCCGGCCCTGCGTGCGGCTCGCGCGGTGGGCGACGTGGTTGGACAGGAACACGTCCGCGCGCGCGTCCAGCGCGGGCAGCGTGGCCGGTGCCTTCCACGCGTCATTCACCAGCGGCAGTCCGCCCAGCCCCGCCTGCCACAGGAGCGCCTCCACGAAGCGGCGCACGTCGGCCCCGCCGCGCACCTCGCCCTGCTGCACCGCGGCCTCCAGGCCCCCGGAGTGCGCGAAGCCGCCGGTGGGAAACCCCGAGTCCGCCAACTGCAACACCCTCCAGCCGGAGCCCATGGCCGTGCCCCTCCAGAACTTCAGAACAGCGAGTAGCGCTGCGCGAGGGGCAGCCAGGTGGCGGGCTCGCAGCGCAGCAGCTCTCCGTCCGCGCGCACCTCGTACGTCTCGGGGTCCACCGTGATGACGGGCAGCGCGTCGTTGAGCCGCATGTCCTTCTTGCCCAGCTTCCGGCAGCCCACCACCGCGGACAGCCGCTTGGTGAGCCCCAGCCCCTGCACGGTGCCCTCCGCCAATGCGCGCCCGGACACGAACGCGAGGCTGGTGGAGCCCCGGGCCCGGCCGCGCGCGCCGAACATGGGGCGCATCAGGTACGGCTGCGGCGTGGGGATGGACGCGTTCGCGTCCCCCATCTGCGCCCACGCGATGAAGCCGCCCTTGAGCACCAATTCCGGCCGCGCGCCGAAGAAGGCGGGCTTCCACAGCACCAGGTCCGCGAGCTTCCCCACCTCCACGGAGCCCACCTCGTGGGACAGCCCGTGGGCGATGGCGGGGTTGATGGTGTACTTCGCCACGTAGCGGCGGATGCGCAGGTTGTCGTTGTCGCCCTGCTCGCCGGACAGGCGCCCGCGCTGCTCGCGCATCTTGTGCGCCGTCTGCCACGTGCGGGTGATGACCTCGCCCACGCGGCCCATGGCCTGGCTGTCGGAGGCCATCATGCTGATGGCGCCCAGGTCGTGGAGGATGTCCTCCGCGGCGATGGTCTCCCCCCGGATGCGGCTCTCCGCGAAGGCCACGTCCTCCGGAATCTCGCGGTCCAGGTGGTGACACACCATGAGCATGTCCAGGTGCTCATCCAGCGTGTTCACCGTGTACGGCCGCGTGGGGTTGGTGGAGCTGGGCAGCACGTTGGGCGCGCCGCACACGCGGATGATGTCCGGGGCGTGGCCGCCGCCCGCGCCCTCCGAATGGTACGTGTGGATGGTGCGGCCCTTGAACGCGGCCAGCGAGTCATCCACGTAGCCGGACTCGTTGAGCGTGTCCGTATGGATGGTGACCTGCACGTCCTCGCCGTCCGCCAAGGTGAGGCACGTGTCGATGGCGGCGGGCGTGGTGCCCCAGTCCTCGTGCAGCTTGAGTCCAATCGCGCCCGCGCGCACCTGATCCAACAGGCCGTCTGGCAGCGACGTGTTGCCCTTGCCGGTGAGCCCGATGTTCAGGGGCAGCGTGTCCGTGGCCTCCAGCATCCGCTGGAGGTTCCACGCGCCCGGCGTGCAGGTGGTGGCGTTGGTGCCGGTGGCGGGGCCCGTGCCGCCGCCCACCCAGGTGGTGATGCCGCTGGCGATGGCTTCGTCCGCCTGCTGCGGGCAGATGAAGTGGATGTGCGTGTCCAGGCCGCCCGCGGTGAGGATGAGCCCCTCGCCCGCGATGACCTCCGTGGTGACGCCCACCACCATGCCCGGCGTGACACCCGCCATCACGTCCGGGTTGCCCGCCTTGCCGATGCCGGAGATGCGCCCGGCCTTGAGGCCCACGTCCGCCTTGTAGATGCCCGTCCAGTCCAGGATGAGCGCGTTGGTGATGACGCAGTCGAGCGCGTCCGCGTCGCCCGCGCCCGCGCGCTGGCCCATGCCTTCACGCAGCACCTTGCCGCCGCCGAACTTGCACTCGTCGCCGTAGACGGTGGCGTCGCGCTCCACCCGGGCCCAGAGGCCCGTGTCTCCCAGCCGCACCCGGTCCCCCGTGGTGGGGCCGAACATGTCCGCGTAGTGGCGGCGATCCATTCGGCGGCTCATGGGCGCTCCTCCGGCTTTTCGTTCTCTTCCTCGTGACCGAAGCCCTGCGCGCGCACGGCCTGGAGCAATCGCTCGCGGCCTTCATCGGACACCTTGCCGCTGCCCAGCGCGTTGCCGCCGCGCACCACCTGCTCGCCCGCGATGGGGACCAGCGACACGGTCTTCACCTCGCCCGGCTCGAAGCGCACCGCCGTGCCCGCGGGGATGTCCAGCCGGTGGCCGTAGGCGCGGCCCCGGTCGAACACCAGCGCGCGGTTCGTCTCCGCGAACGGGTAGTGGCTGCCCACCTGCACGGGCCGGTCGCCCCGGTGCGTGACGCGCAGGGTGATGGCCTCGCGGCCCGCGTTGAGCTCCAGCGCCCCGGGCTCCGCGCGCACCTGGCCCGGAGGCCCTTCCGGTGACGCGGCCGGCACGGTGAAGCGGTCCAGGGAGGGCACCGGCAGGAAGCTGCCGTAGAGCGCCAGCGTCAGGTCCCCGTGCTCCGCCACCACCGGGTGGTGCACGGTGACGAGCTTGGTGCCGTCCGGGAAGGTGCCCTCCACCTGCACCTCCGCCACCATCTCCGGCACGCCGTCCATCACCTGCGCGCGCCCGAGGAACTGGCGGCCCAGGTCCATCAGCTCCGCCACGCTCCGGCCGTCACGGATGAACTCCAGCAACTGGGTGGCGATGAGCGCCACCGCCTCCGGGTAGTTGAGCCGCAGGCCCCGCGCCAGGCGCTTCTGGGCCACGACGCCCGCCTGATGCAGCAGCAGCTTGTCCACATCTCGGGGAGACAGATGCATGAGCCCAACTCCCTCGCTTCGTCCAGGTGCGGTACGTCAACCGGCCCGACGCTAGCGCGCCGCGTCACGCTGGGCCAGGATGGGCGGCGGGCCAATGTCTTCCAGTCCCCTCCCCCAGGCC
>NZ_RAWG01000402.1 GCF_003611735.1 Corallococcus sicarius
GGGTCTGACATCCAACGGACAGCGGGAACATGCCCCGGGAAGCACAAACCCCGGAACCTGCCCTCCGGGGCATGTTCCCGCTGTCCGTTGGATGTCAGACCCCCTGTGTACTGTGTACCTATTCCGACAGCCTTCCAGAGGGGGAATCACCGTGCCGGAGACCCGTGAAATGCCGCGAGTGTCGGTCAACAAGCTGGGCGAGTACCTCATCGCGACGCCTGCCCGCAGGAAGCGCATCATCCACGACCAGAAGCACCCGCCGGACGCCCAGTACCTCCGCTACCCGGAGGCGTCCCACGCCGTCACCGAGTTCCTCTGCCGGGGCCTGGACATGAACGTGCTCCGGGAGGCCCAGCGCCGGTTCGCCTGCGCGGTGCCGCAGTCGGAGTTCGAGGCGCAGCGCATGCAACTGTGTTCAGAGGCGCTGGAGCGCTTCGCGGACCTGGTGCCGTGGTTGGATTTGGACGACGCCATCATCAGCGCCGTGGGCGCGGAGCCGCCCGTGCTGGAGATGGCGGGCGTCACCATCAGCGTGCGCCCGGAGGTCGTGGTGCAGCGCCTGGACAAGCAGGGCAACCCGCGCGTGGGGTTGATGAAGCTCTACTTCTCCAAGACGCACCCGCTGGACGAGCGCTCGGGGCAGTACATTGGCACGCTCTTGCAGCGCTTCGCGGAGCAGCACCTGTGCCGGCTGGGCCCGGCGGACCACCGGCTGATGACCGTGGTGGACGTGTTCGCGGGGTCGCTCTACGTGGCGCCGCGTGCGCACATCCGCCGGCTGGGCGACGTGGTGCTCGCGTGCGAGGAGATCGCCGAGCGCTGGGCCGTCCACTGACGTCCCCGCAGGCCCCTCGCGCCCGCCTCACCCAAGCTCAGGTGGCCGGAGACGCGGGCGGCAGGGGCTGACGCTGGCGGTGCGCCTGAAGCCACGCGCGGGCCTCGCCGCTGGTCTCCAGGAAGCGGGCCTCCAGCTTCGTGTCGCCGGTGAACTGGAGCGCCACCACCAGGGCCTGCATCACGTCGCGCTGCGCGCGGTTGCCGCCGTAGAAGATGACGGCGCGGAACCACTCGGGGCGCAGGTTCCCGGCCAGGTACTTGCGCGGCGCCACCGACAGCGCGGGGCCCTCCGTCATGGGCCCCATGGCGCTGCCCAGGTCCACCACGAGGTAGAAGGGCCCGCCCGGGTCGGTCGTCAGCTCGTGGAACACGCCCATGAGCTGGCGCACCTCTTCGTCGCCGAACGCACCGCGGACCGTGGCCCAGACGATGTCGGCGGACTCCAGCACGATGCGCTGTGCCCCGAAGACCCACTCCCGCAGCGCTCCCATCAACCTCCTCCACGCATAAGCCCCGAGGGTACCGAAAACGGGAGCAACGTCACTACTTCGTCACGACCTCTTTGCGGGTGACGCACGGCCATGCGACCTGCCGGGTCGCATGCACCGTCGCGGGCCAGGTGGCTCCCTGGGATGGGTGCGCCTGCGTCGTCGCGTGCCGGACACTCACGCACGGTGGAAAGGCGCCGGGTGAACGCCCCACGCGGTGCCCCTGCCCGGCAGGTGGGGAGGGGTCTGCCGGGTGGTGAACAGAAGCCGCTATGATTGCCGGCAGGCGGCCGTGCGGACGGCCGCCGAGGTCGCATCACCGGGCGGTTGTCGGGATGCGCCTCCTTGCTCACTGTGAAGTGTCGCGCGCGCGATGGCGCGGGCGGATGGGGGCGTGGTGCTGGACTCGCTGTGGAACAGACGCGCCGTGCTCGTGTCGGGCAAGGGCGGCGTGGGGAAGACGACGCTGTCCGCGGCCATGGCCGTGGCGGCGGCGCGCTCCGGGCGTCCGGTGCTGCTGGCGGAGCTGTCCCCGGACGAGGGCGGTCCGTCCACCCTGGCGGCGCTCGTGGGCGCGAAGGAGGCCGGCGCCAAGGTGGTGCCGGTGCGGCCCAACCTGTCCTTCGTGCGCCTGGCGGCCTCGGAAGGACACCGCCAGTTCCTGGAGGAGACGCTGCCGGTGAAGTGGCTGGCGGATGCCGCGCTGCGTTCGCGCGCGCTGCGGCGCTTCCTGGAGGCCGGCCCGGCGCTGAAGGAGATGGGGCTGCTGTACCAGATGCTCACGCTGGTGCGGCGCGCGCACCCGGATGGCCGCCCCATGTACCCGCTGGCGGTGGTGGACCTGCCCGCCACGGGCCACGCGCTGGCGCTGGCCACCCTGCCCCGGAGCGTCCTGTCGCTGATGCCCGGCGGGCCCATTGGCCGCGCGGTGCGCGAGGGGTTGGACCTGCTCCAGGACCCCACCCGCACGGGCGTGGTGCTCACCAGCCTGCCGGAGCCCCTGCCGGTGAGCGAGACGCTGTCCATGGCCCGCGAACTCAAGGACGTGGGGCTGCCCCTGTCCGCCGTGTTGCTCAACCGGCTGCCGGAGGACCCCTTCACGCCGGAGTCGCGCGCGGCGCTGGACCGGCTGTTGGAGACACACGGTCCGCACCGGGGCCAACGTGCACTGGAGCGGCTGGAGCGCGCCCGGGAGGCCCGGAAGCGGCTGGCCGAGGACACGTCCGTGCCACAATGGGGGCTGCCGGAGCTGGCGCTCACCGGGATGGCCCTGGTGGAGCGGCTGGCGGAGCTGCTGCTGCCTACACTCGAAGAGGCCGCCCATGCTGGCGGCCGGGAGGCCACGCCATGAACCTGGACGGAATGCTGCGCGACAAGCGGGTCATCGTCCTGTGCGGCGCGGGAGGCGTGGGCAAGACGACGACGGCGGCGGCGCTGGGCGTGGCCGCGGCCCGTGCGGGGCGCCACGTGCTGGTGCTCACCATCGACCCGGCGCGCCGGCTGGCGGAGGCCATGGGCCTGAAGGAGAACGGCCCGGAGCCCACCACCGTCCCGCTGGAGCGCCTGTACGCGGACGGCCCCGTCGGCGAAGGCCGGCTGGACGTGTGGATGCTGGAGCCGCGCATCGTCTTCGAGCGGATGGTGCGCAAGCTGTCCGCCACGGAGAGCGCCGCGCGCGCCATCCTCGACCATCGCCTGTACCGCTTCCTGTCGGAGCTCGTCGCGGGCGTGCAGGAGTACGCCGCCGCCGAGGCCCTGGACGGCTTCCTCGCGGAAGGCCACTACGACCTCATCCTCCTGGACACGCCGCCCAGCCGCCACGCGCTGGACTTCCTGGAGGCCCCGGGCCGGCTCGCGCGCTTCCTGGATGAGCGGGTGGTGTCCCTCTTCGGTCCCGACTCGGGCCGCACCGGCCGGCTGTGGCAGGGCGCGCAGGCGCTGGTGGGCAAGGTGCTGGATGGCATCTTCGGCGGCGGCTTCGCGCAGGAGATGCGCACCTTCGTGGGCGCCTTCGGCGGCCTGTTCGCCGGCATCCGCCTGCACACGGAGCGGCTGCGCGAACACCTGACGTCCAAGGACGCGGCCTTCCTGCTCGTCACCTCGCCGGAGGCGGCCGCGATGCGCGAGGCCACCTTCTTCCGCGACGCGCTCCAGGCGCGCGGCCTGCCCTTCGCGGGCTACGTGCTCAACCGCAGCTGGGCGCGCGAGGACGGGCTCGCCCCGGCCGCCAACCTGAAGCCCCACGCGAACAACTCCACGGACACCGACGCCGTGCTCGCGCTGGAGCACCTGGCCGGCGTGGAGGACGCGCGCGCGAAGGCGCACCGCTCGCTGCTGGACCGGCTGGCGGAGGGGCTGCCCCTGGGTGCGCTGGCCATCGCCGCGCCGGACGCGGGCGCGGACCTGGAGGACTTCCGGGGCCTCGTCCACCTGGGTGACGCGCTCACCGTCGCCTGACGCGGACGCAGAGCGGACAGGCGACCGTCGCCGCTCCTGACCGGCCGGGCCTTTGCGCCCTCCGGTCGGCTTCCCATGTTCGTCTGGCGAGTTTGCCAGACAAGCTCGCCAGACGGGTTCGGCGGGCGAGGAGGCCTGCGACACATGGGGACCAGGGACCACCGCAACGGAAACGGACATCCGGCACCGCTGGGCCGCGCGGATATCTCCACGCCGCCCACCGACGCCATGGCCACGCACCGCTCGCCGGACGTGGCCCCGCCGGGCTCGCGCGAGCGCGCCGAATCCGACGTGAGCGGTTGGAGCTCCGCCCGCGAGGAGGAGGCCTCCGTGCGCCAGGGCCGCTTCCACCGCGCCGCCGAATTGCGTCTGGCCCGGGTGCGCACCGCCCAGGTGGATGACGCCAGCTTCTGGCGTGGAGGGCACGAGGACGAGCGCGGCGGAGGCACCCCTGGCTCCTACGGCCCCTACGGCCGCGATGACCGGGACCCGCGCGTCGCCACCGGCCAGGGCCCCCTGAGGACGCAGGGTGAACAGGAGCGCGAGCAGCCCCGCCAGCCCGCCAACTTCCGCGAGTGGGACCGCACCGGCTACGGCGGCGAGGAGCCGCTCTTGCGCGACCGTCCGCCCCAGCCGTCACGCGAGCAGCCCGTCCGCGCCACCACCGCCACGGCCACGGCCACGACATCGCGCCGGCGCTGGCAGCGCGAGCCGCTCACCGCGCGCGACATCATGACCCGCACGGTGCGCACCGCCCGCCGCGACAGCACCCTGCGGGAAGTGGCGCAGCTGATGAAGGACGAGGACTGCGGCGTGGTGCCCATCGTGGACGCGGACGGGCGGCTGGTGGGGCTCGTCACCGACCGGGACCTCGCGGTGCGAGGCTTCACCCACGGGCGCGCCGTGGAGGCGCTGCGGGCCGCGGACGTGATGTCGGAGGACATCGAGGCGGTGCTGCCGGAGGAGGACCTGCACGGCGTCATCGACCTGATGGGCCGCCGCCAGGTGCGCCGCGTCCCCGTGGTGGAGCCCGACGACCGGCTCGTGGGCATCATCGCGCTGGGGGACATCGCGAGCCGCGCGGATCAGGACGAGGAGCTGCAGGACGCGCTGGAGCGCATCTCCTCGCGGCGCTCGTTCTGGAGCCGGCTGCGCTGACAGCCGGCTTCCGCGCCGCACCTCACGCGATGGTGACGACCACCCCGGACGCGTTCTCCGCCACGGTGAACTTCTTGAGGTCCAGGGTGGCCGCGCCCCCCGGTGTCACGACGCCCGTCTTGCTGAAGGTGGACGCGTGGCACGGGCACAGGAGCCCCTCGACGCTCGGCTCGAACCCCACCTCGCAGCCCTGGTGGGTGCAGACGGAGTCCACCGCCGAGTAGGTGCCGTCCTCGAGCTTGAAGATGAACACCCGCTTGCCGTAGCCGGTGGGCGTGCCGCTCACCATGCCGCCCACGTCCCGGAGGGCGGGGAACTGCTCGAACGTGAGCGTCAGCGTGCCGTTGACGACGGTGGGGAACGTCGTGTCACCGGACTTGAGCGCGATGCTCAGCACCTGCGTGCCCGCGTTGTACGTGGCCACGTACGCCTTGAGGGGCACGGTGGCGGGCGCGTTCGTCACGGCCCCCGTGATGGAGAACTTCGACAGGTGGCAGGGGCACACGGCCTCCTTGCCATCGAAGCCCATGGGGCAGCCCACGTGGGTGCAGGTGGCGGACAGCACCGCGTAGACGTTCTCCTCCGGGTGCACCACCAGCAGGTTCTCCTGCCCGGAGCCCCCCGGGAAGCGCAGCGTCACCGAGCCGCCCGTGCGGGACAGGTCCGGGTAGCGCGGCACCACCAGCGCCACGATGCCGTCCTCGCCGGGCGTGGGCACGTCCAGCACCGGAGAGGGGTCGATGTCCGGCGCGCACGCGGGCAGCCCCGCGACGACGGCGCCCGTGCCCAGCACCTTCTTGAAGAAATCACGACGCGACGAGCTCACGTCCCCTCCACGAAGACGAGGTGGGGCTCCAGCACCAGCTCATCTTCCACCTTCACCAGCAGCAGCGAGGGGCGCTCGATGTTGTAGCCCTCCAGGCTGATCTTGAAGGTGCCGTCGGCGGTGGCCTCCTTGGCGGAGGTGAAGTTCACCGTCAGGGGCAGCTCCACGTCCTTCGTCACGCCGTGGAAGGTGAGCTTGCCCTTGAGGGTCACCGGCACCTTGGCCGGGAAGCTCTCGGGGGTCTTCACGCCGGTGGCCACGCCCTTGAAGTCGATGAGCGGATACTTCGCCGCCTCCGTCACCTCCACCATGTGCGTGTCGCGGTTGGCGTTGCCGGAGTCGAAGTCCTTCACCTGCGCACGCACGGCCACCTGGAGCGTGCCGTCCGGCTTCAACACGGCCTTGCCCTCGCTGGGCTTCGCCTTGCCGGAGACGGTGTGCATCTTGTGGATGAGCTTGTAGGTGAGGGAGCTGCTGTCCTTCTTCACTGAGTACAGCCTGGCGGTGCTCTGCGCCGCGGCGGGGAGCGCGAGCAGCAGGGCAGCGAGCGTGGCGAGTCGTCGAGCAATCACGGCGTCCTCCAAGGGGGATACGGCTCTCCTTCCGCACAACGGCCTGCGGGCGGAGACATTCACGACAGGGGGATTGAGGGTCAGAAGGTGAGCGTCACGATGCCCGCGGCGACACAGCCCAACGTGGCATAGCCGACCACCTGGTGCGCGGTGGCGAACCGGCGCTCATCCAGCTCGCCGTAGTTGCGGGTGGCCAGGATGCCCAGCACCGCCTGCGTCAGCATGCCGACGGTGGCCATGCTCATGAAGATCTTGTGGAACGTCACGGTGTCGAAGCGGAACTCACGCTCCACCGGATCCGGCGCCAGGATGCCCAGCGTGCCCACGGTGGCGAACAGCAGCGACGTGCCGACGACGACGCCCCGGTGCCACGCGAGCAGGGAACGGTCATCCCCGCCGCCGCGGAACGAGCGGTTGAACTGGATCTGCCCCAGCACGGTGGCCGCGGTGAGGCCACCCGCCATCCCCAGCCCCAGGCCCTGGTGCAGCTTGAGCATGGTGCGCCGCGTCTTGAGCTTGCTCTCCAGCTCCGGATCCAACAGGCCCGCCGTGGCGTCCGCCTCCGGCTGCAGCAGGTCGAAGTCCAGGTCGGGCTCCGACGACGGGGTGATGGAGGCCGGGGCCTCCGGCGTGGCGGGCACGGGCGGCGTCACGTCCGGGGTCACCGGCTGCGGCGCGGCGGGGGCGGAAG
>NZ_RAWG01000403.1 GCF_003611735.1 Corallococcus sicarius
GTGTGGGTGGGGTTCATGGTCGGGGGTTCCTGGAGTCTGGGTTCAAACCGTTGCATGGGCCGCCTGGATGGCATCCGCCAGCAGGTCCAGGCCCTTCTGGAGGGCCTCGACGTCAATGGTCAGCGGGGGCATGACCTTGAGCACGTGGCCATGGGCCCCGGAGGTCTCCGCGATGAGGCCCCGCTGGAAGGCCGCCTGGGACACCCTGCCCGCGACGCCCGGGTCCGCCCAGGTCAGCCCGCGCAGCAGGCCCCGGCCGCGCGGGGTGCAGCCCTTCGCGCCCTCCTGGCGCGCGATGCCGCGCAGGCGCTCGTCCACGAGCGCGCACCGCAGCTGGAGCTCCTTCTCGAAGAGGGGATCCGCCCAGAAGGAGAGCGCCGCGCGGGCGGCGACGAAGGCCAGGTTGTTGCCGCGGAAGGTGCCGCTGTGCTCCCCGGGCTGCTGCACGTCCAGCTCCCGCTTCACCAGCACCAGCGCCATGGGCAGCCCCATGCCTCCAATGGACTTGGAGAGGGTGACGACGTCGGGCGAGAGCCCCGCCTCCTCGAAGCTGAAGAAGGTGCCCGTGCGCCCGCAGCCCGCCTGGATGTCGTCGACGATGAGCAGGATGCCCTTGCGCCGGGCCAGGGCCTGGAGCCGCTGGAGCCAGCCCGTGCTCGCGGCGATGACGCCCCCCTCCCCCTGCACCGTCTCCAGGATGAAGGCCGCCGGCAGCTCCACGCCGCTGCCCGGGTCGTCCAGGAGCGCCTCGACGTACTCGAGCGTGTCCCGGCCCTCACCGAAGTACCCGTCGAACGGCATCCGCGTGACGTGCGCGAGGGGGAGGCCCGCGCCCGCGCGCTTCATCGCCGTGCCCGTCGCCGCGAGCGCCCCGAGCGACATCCCGTGGAAGCCATTGGTGAAAGCGATGACCGACGCGCGCCCGGTGACCTTGCGGACGATCTTGAGCGCCCCTTCCACGGCGTTGCTCCCCGTGGGGCCGGTGAACTGGATGCGGTAGTCCAGCTTCCGGGGCTTGAGGATGACGTCCACCAGGGCCTGCATGAAGTCGCGCTTGGCCTGGGTGTGCATGTCCATCGAGTGGGTGATGCCGTCCTGCTCCAGGTACTCGATGACCTGACGCTTGATGACCGGGTGGTTGTGTCCGTAGTTGAGGGCACCCGCGCCGGAGAGGAAGTCGATGTACTCCCGACCCTCCTCGTCCCAGATGCGGTGCCCCAGCGCGCGGCTGAAGACCGCCGGGAACTTCCGGCAGTAGGTGCGGACCGCCGACTCGTGCTCGTCGAAGATGGCGCGGGGACTTGCGTGACGGGTTGCGGCAGGCTTCTGCATGGTTTCACCCCAGGGGGATTCAGCGATGGCGGGTTGGCGGTTCAGGGCGTCGCGGCCCAGGGGTCGGTGGCTCGCAGCTCCTCCTGCTCGGCCGGGCTCAGCTTGGACGGAGGGGAGAGCGGGAAGTCTCCCGCGAGCGTGAGCCGCAGCATCTCCGCCACCTTCCGCGCGATGGTCTCGTGCGTGTAGACGCCGGGGAAGGCGGAGACCGGGTGCTCGGCGGTGGGCGGGAAGTACTTGCCCTTGAAGGAAGGCAGGAAGACGGAGTCCCAGACGTTGATGGACTGGCCGCCACAGGGCGCCTTGCCGCTGAAGATGCTGTAGACGGGGAGCGCCTGGGGCGAGGGCCGGCACAGCGCCTGGTTGACGGGCTCGGCCACCATCTCCAGCACCAGGCCGCACGCGCCCAGGTCACGCACCCGCCGGCTGCCCGCGAAGATCTCCCGGGCCTCGGCGAGCGTGTCTCCGTAGCGCCGGGTGACGCCCCCCTGCGGGGTGTAGCCCAGGTGGGCGATGACGGCGAACCCCTCCTGGCACAGCGCCTCCAGGACGGCCAGGGACGCGTCGGAGGTGACCTCCACCTTCAGCACCTCCGCGCCCGCCTCCACCATCACCTCCGCGCTCCTCAGCGCCACCATCGGCGTCGTGGCCGCTCCGTCCGGCATGTCGCCCAGCAGGAACGGGCGGCGGTAGGCGGGGAACGCGCGCGTCATCGCCCCGCGCACCTCCTGGAGGAGCGTGAGCATCTGGTCCATGCCCCACACCTGCTCCTCCACCGTCTCCAGCCGGGTGCTGGGGCGGCCCAGGTGCGTCATGAAGTACGAGTCGCCCACCATCAGGCACTCGAGGCGGCAGTTGCGCATGAGGTCCAGGGACTCCATCGCCTGGCCCAGCGCCTCCACCTCATAGCCCCGGTACAGGTTCACCTTGAGGCCCAGGGCCTGACGGGCGAAGCGCTCCCGGGCCTGCCCCACGACGAACTCCCAGAGGCTCATCGGAGCCGGCTGGCGGACCTTGCGTGCGACCGCGTGTGCTTCGTGCGTGCGAGACATGTGCTCTCCCCCCTCAGGGTGCGGTGTTGTAGACGGCGTTCAGGCGTTGGATGGCGATGCGGAGGTCCTCGTGGCCCACCGCCGTGAAGCACAGCCGCGCGGACTTCTGGCAGTGCTGGCCGAAGGCGATGCCCGGCGCGACGGAGACTCCCGCCGCGATGGCGCGGGCGAAGAACTCGGTTTCGCTGCCGTGCTGCCATTGGGAGAGGTCCAGGAAGGTGTAGAAGCCCCCCTCCACGCGGGTGCAGGGCACCTGCAGCTCGCGCATCGTGATGTCGCGGGCCTCGCGGGCCCGGGCGCGGTGGCTCTCCAGGACGTCCGGGGGCGTGCCCAGCGCCTGGAAGGCCCCGTACTGGGAGGCGCTCGCCAGCGAGTAGAGCGAGTACAGCCCCCACTTCTTCATCCGGAGCGCCATGCCCTCCGGGGCGACCACGAAGCCCACGCGGTAGCCCGGCATCGCGTACGTCTTGCTGAAGGAATGGACGGAGAACGTGCGGTCCGCCGCGTCCGGGAGCTGGGAGATGTCCACGAAGCCCGGCTCCGTGAAGTCGTAGAGCGCGTAGGCGTTGTCGGAGATGAGCCACAGGTCCTGGCGCCGCGCGAACCGCGCCAGCCGCTCCTGGGCCTCGCGGTCGAGCGAGAAGCCCGTGGGGTTGTTCGGGGTGTTGAAGTAGATGGCGCGCGTCCTCGGCGTCACGGCCGCCTGGAGCGCCGCGACGAAGTCGAAGTTCCGGTCCCGGCTCAGCTCCTGGAAGACGGGGACCTCCACGGGACGGCCGCCCGCCGCGCGCACCAGGCCCGTCACGAACAGCCACTGCGGCGACATGATGAGGACCTCGTCGCCCGGCTGGAGCATGGCCCGGAGCGCGGACCCGATGCCGTGCGTCGCCCCGCAGGTGATGACGACGTGGTCCTCGCGCACCTCCTGCCGCGCCTGCTCCCGCAGGTGCTCCACGATTCTGCGCCGCAGCATGGGGATGCCGCCCGGCGGCGCGTGCTCGTGGGCGCGCAGCGCGAAGTCCGAGTGCTGCCAGTCGTGCATGCGGGCACAGGGCGCGAAGGTGCTCTTGCCCTGATGCAGGCGCAGGAAGTGCGGGTGCTTCAGCTGCGCGATGCGCTTCTCGATGTCGTCAAAGACGGAGAGCGGGATGTCGTCCAGGGCGGTGTTGTGCAGGGTCATGGGAACTCCGGGAGAGGACAGGGGTCGGTCGTGCGGCGGCATGGGCATCACTCCCTCGCGTGGGCCTGGGCGGACGTCACCCGGGGCGCCTCGACGCCGAGCTCACGGGCCCAGCCCGCGAGCTCCGGGTCGGCCGACGCGGTCAGCCGGTCCCTCAGCTCCGACAGGGCCGAGGGACGCTCCGTCGAGGACCAGAAGAGGCCGTGGCTGAGGTGGCGGGCGTAGCGGGGATCCTTCTTCTTCAGCGCCAGGTCCACCGCCCGGACGTAGTTCCACCGCAGATGCGGGTAGAGGGAGTGGGCCAGGTGGTAGTGATCCGTGGCGGGGAAGATGGCGTGCTTCACGAGCCAGCCGAGCGGCCCCGCGTAGTCCGTGGGGCGGCCGTTGATGCACTCGCGCGCCACCCGCTCCTCCTCGTCGCAGTGGACGAACCAGCGGTGCTCGGCCAGGACGGAGATCCACGAGTACAGCGGGTAGGTCGTGACGAGCGGCAGGAGGAAGCCCAGCAGCAGCCCCTTCGGTCCGAAGGCCCAGGTGAAGGCGGCCACCACCCCGGTGACGACCAACACCCGCACGACGAGGTTGGACACCCGCTGGTTGCGCAGGCTGTTGATGGCCATGGCGCGGAAGGTCTCCGCGAACCCCGCGGCCGTGAGCGGGTGGAGGAGCTTCCAGTGGAACTGGGCCCGCGTCAGTCCGGGGACGACGCCCACGGAGATGAACCGGGTGACGTTCGGGTCCTTGCCCAGCTCATTGGCGTGATGGTGGTGGTCCAGGACATGGAAGGTGTAGCGGTGGTGCATGTCGGGTTTGAAGCAGGGGTACTGGAAGAAGACGTTGGAGAGCGCCCACTGCCACGGCCGTGACTTGCAGAGGCCTGAATGGGTCGCCGTGTGGGCCGCCTCCTGGAGCGCACGGAACCGGGTGCCCACGAACAGCACGAGCAGCACGTAGAGCGCCGGGTGCGCGAAGTGCGCGGCGGCGAGGTTGGCCGCGAGGATGTCGCACCACGACCAGAGGAACGGGAAGAGCGCGAAGACGGCGTCGAACCGCTGGTAGTACCGCTCGCCCTTCTGGGCGGTCCCCTCGAGCTTCAGCAGGCGGAGGATGCGGCGGGAGTCGCGGTAGTAGAGGGCGTCCGCGGCGCGGAGCACCAGCGCGACCGCGAGGAAGGACAAGGCGTGCACGGGCGCCGTCGAAAAGTCTGTCATCGGCGTTCTCCTGGGCGTTCCTGGGCAGGGCCGGGCCAGGGGGCGTCGCGCGCAAGGCGCGGCCCGTCGGGTTTCCGGCAAGGGGAGTCCCTTCGCGGCCCCTGGAGGGACGCGTGGGTGGGACAAGGAGGGTGGGATGGGGGCGTCTGTTATTGCGGGCGCGCCCCGGTGCTCAGGTCAGTACTCCTCGTTCGGGGCGTACTCACTGACATCGGGTTGCAGGTGCGGCTGGGCGGCGATGAATGCGGGCAGGGTCAGGCAATGGTCGTGGATGCGCTTCAGCGTGGGATAGGCATCCAGGGGGAGCTTGAAGCGCTCGGCGTTGTAGACCTGCGGCACCAGGCACAGGTCCGCCAGGGTGGGCGTGTCTCCGTGACAGCACTTGCCCCGGTGAGGGCTGCCCACCAGCATGCGCTCCAGGGCCTCGAAGCCGGTGACGGCCCAGTGGCGGTACCACTCCATCTTCTCTTCCTGGGAGTGGCCCAGGGGCTGCGTGAGGTACTTCCTCACGCGCATGATGTTCAGCGGGTGGATGTCACAGGCGATGTAGAGCGCGATGCCGCGGACGTGGGCGCGGGCGGCGGGCTCCCGGGGCAGCAGCGGCGGCTCCGGGTGCAGTTCGTCCAGGTACTCGATGATGGCCAGGGACTGGCTTAGGGGGACGTCTCCATCCACGAGCAGCGGCACCAGGCCCTGGGGATTGAGCGCGTGGTAGTGCCGCGTGAAGTCGGGCTCGCCCTTCCTCAGGCCGCGGACGCCCTGGTACTCGTACGCGAGGCCCTTGAGGTTCAGCGCGATGCGGACCCGGTAGGAGGCCGTCGAGCGGTAATAGCTGTAGAGCTTCAGGCTCATGGCTGCTCCTGGCGCCAGGTGGTGTTGCTCTCGAACCAGGTGGCGGCCTCGCGGATCCGCGACTGGAGCTGCTCCTCCGACTCGCCCTTCAGGATGAACCCCGCCAGGTAGTCTCCGGACTTGTAGCCCCCGTGATGCGTCTGTCCGGGCTTCCCGTTGAGGCGCAGCTGGTGGACGCCGGGAGGCGGCGTGCCCGAGGGGAGGCCGGTGAGCAGGCCCGCCCGGGGGTAGACGACGCACCAGCCCGACATGCGGCCGTCGGCACCGGGGCTGCGGGCCGGCGGGACGTCCACCGGCAGCCCGCATTGGGCGTTGAACCAGTTCCGGTCCAGGTTGAAGCCACGGCCCAGCTCGAAGGTCGTGTTGAAGCGGCAGCCCGCCGTGCGGCTGGCGATTTCACAGAACACGAGCCGGTCATCCGGGGTGTGCCAGATTTCCGCATGGAAGGTCATATGCGGGGGCGTTGGCAGGGCGCGCAGGGCCTGCCGGGTGAACCGGATGAGGCGCTCCTTCAGGGGATGGGTCTCCCGGAGGAGATACCCCCCGAGGAACTCGTCCCGCTGGAACGAAAGGCAATCATTGACATACGTCGAAGGGTGGATCTCCACGACCTCCGAATGGGCCATCAACCCATCCACGTGGTACATCGTGCCCTCGACGAACTTCTCCACCGCCATGTCGGGCGCAATGCCTCTCACCAGCAGGGCATCCAGCTCCGCCTCGTCATGGATGACCCGCGTGTCGAGCGAGCCGGAGCCCAGCACCGGCTTGATGACGACCGGGAGGCCGTGGGCTTCCACGAACTCGAGCAGATCACAGGCGGTGGTGACGCGCGCGGCCGCCGCGACCGGGACGCCTCCCTCCTGGAGGCGGGCCTTCATCAGCAGCTTGTCCCGGAAGGCAAGCGCGCTCTGGAAGCCCTGGCCCGGAATGCCCAGCGCATCCCGGAGCCTGCCCGCGCGGAGGATGTCCACCTCGCCCTTCGCGAACAGGGCGCAGAAGCCAATCTCTTTCGCCAGGCGGAGGGCCGTCTGCTCCACCTGCCCATTGGTCCGGTAGTTGGGAAAGGACCACACGCGGGGAAGGTGGCGGTAGCCCGGGGCCTTCTCCTCGGAGCAGAGGAGGGTGAGCTGGAGATCCGACCCCGCGGCCCACTCGTCGTAGGGCGTGTCCTCATGGTCCGTGTTGGCCAGGACCAGGACGTGTCGTGTCGGATGGGGGGCCGGCGCGCCTTCGGGGTTCATTGTCTCTCTAACCGGTCAAAAATTGGATAGTCGGAACTAATACGCCAAATCGCTAAATTCCTGGCAGTTCCATCAGGCTGACGCTTGTGTTTTTCGGGCGGCGGCAGTTTTCCGCCAAGCATGGACTGCCACCCCTCCCCCGGAGCAGGGCCCCCTGC
>NZ_RAWG01000404.1 GCF_003611735.1 Corallococcus sicarius
CAGGTGCCCCGCGCGCCCCACCTCGGGCAGGCCCCAGGCCACGGCCGCGGACTCCAGCACCACGTTCGGCCCTGGCGCCACGGAGCGGTGCAGGCTCACCGACAGCTTCGGCGGCGTCCTGCCATCCCAGATTCCCTCCAGCGGCAGCCGCGCCAGCACGCGCACCAGCCCGTCCGCCGTCGGCGCCGTGAACGTGCCCAGGCGCAAGAGCACCCGGCTCGCGGTGCGCAGGTGCAGGTTCGCCGTCTGGTGCAGGCCCGCCGGGCCCACGAACTCGACGCCGCCCTCCGCGCGCCGGGGGGCGAGTCCGCACTCGCGCGACTCGGCCTCCAGCGCCGGCTCCAGCCCGGGCAGCGTGGCCACGTAGATGACTTCCTCACCCTGTCGGGGCTGGGCGTCCGTCACGCGGGCCGCGTCCGCGCGGCGGAGGCCTGCAGCAGCGCGCGCTCAATCTGATTCAGGTCATACGGCTTGGGCAGCAACACCACACGCTCCAGTTCCCGGCCACCTTCGGATGTCACCGCGCGCGAATCCCCGGACGCGATGATGATGCGCAGGGACGGATACTGCTTCACGGCCTCGCGCGCCAGCACCACGCCGGAGATGCCCGGCAGCGTCACGTCCGTGAAGAGCACGTCGAAGGGCGCCTCCCCCAGCGCCGTGCGCGCCGCCTCCGCGCTCTCCACCGCGCGCACGCCGTGCCCCATGTCCGTCAGCAACTCAGACGCGGACTCACGGATGTCCGGGTCGTCCTCCACCAGCAGGATGCGCAGCGGTCCCTTCAAGTCAGCCTCCATCACCCGCGACGGCACAGGCGCGGGCGGCTTCACGGCCTTCTCCGCGAGCCGCTGTTCACGCTGGCGCAGCAGCGCGCGGAGCTTCCGCGCCAGGTCCTCACGACGGTACGGCTTGCTCAACAGGCTCACGCCCGGGTCCAACCGGCCGCCGTGCACGATGGCGTTCTCCGTGTAGCCCGACGTGAAGAGCACCTCCAGGTCCGGCAGCAGCTCCCGGGCCTGCCGGGCCAGCTCCGTGCTGCGCACCGGCCCCGGCATCACCACGTCCGTGAAGAGCAGGTCCACCGGCAGGCCGCTCTGGATGACCGCGAGCGCGCTCTGCCCGTCAGACGCCTTGAGCACCCGGTAACCCAGCTCCGTCAGCACCTCCACCACCGTGCCGCGCACCGCCGGATCATCCTCCACCACCAGGATGGTCTCCGTGCCGCCCTCCACCGGCCCCGCCACGGTGTCCGTCGGCTGCACCGCCGCCTGGAAGGTGCGCGGCAGGTAGAGCTTCAGCGACGTGCCGTGCCCCACCTCGCTGTAGATCTTCACGTGGCCACCGGACTGCTTCACGAACCCGTACACCATGCTCAGCCCCAGGCCCGTGCCGCGGCCCTCCGGCTTCGTCGTGAAGAACGGCTCGAACGCGCGCTCCATCACCTCCGGCGTCATGCCAGAGCCCGTGTCGGAGATGGCCAGCATCACGTACTGCCCCGCGGTGACCTCCGGGTGCAAGAGCGCGTAGTGATCATCCAGCATCGCGTTGCCCGCCTCGATGGTGAGCTTGCCCCGGCCCTCCATGGCGTCGCGCGCGTTGATGGCCAGGTTGAGGATGACGTTCTCCAACTGGTTGCGGTCCACCGACGTGTTCCACAGCCCGCCCGCGATGACCGTCTCCACCTCCACGTCCTCGCCCAGCGCGCGGCGCAAGAGGTCGTCCATGTCGCGCACCAGCCGGCCCAGGTTGAGCGACGTGGGGGCCAGGGGCTGACGCCGCGCGAAGGCGAGCAGCTGCGAGGCCAGCCGCGCCCCACGCTCCACCGCGCCCAGCGCCACCTCCAGCCGGCGCTGCGCCTTCGCGTCGCCCGCCAGGTCGCGCTGGAGCAGCTGCAGGTTGCCGTTCACCACCTGGAGCAGGTTGTTGAAGTCGTGCGCCACGCCGCCCGTCAGCTTCCCCACCGCCTCCATCTTCTGCGCCTGGAGCAGCGCGGCCTCCGTCTGGCGGCGCTCCGCCTCGCTCACCTCCAGCGCCCGCGTGCGCTCGCGCACCAGGTCCTCCAGGTGGTCGCGGTGCCGCGCCAGCTCCTGCTCCGCGCGCTTCTGCGCGGTGATGTCGCTGCCCTGGACGAAGATGCCGGAGACGCTCCCGTCGGCCTCCACGATGGGCTGGTACACGAAGTCCAGGAAGGCCTCCTCCAACGGCCCTCCGGGCACGCGCTGCACCATCAGGCGCATGCCCTGACCGATAAAGGGCTCTCCGGACGTCACGACCTGGTCGAGCAGCTCGAAGAAGCCCTGCCCCTCCACCTCCGGCAGCGCCTCGCGCACGGGCTTGCCCAGGATGTCCCGGTGGCCGATGAGCTGGAGGTACGCGCGGTTGGTCAGCTCGAACACGTGCTCGCGCCCCCTCAGCGAGCACATGAAGCCCGGGGCCTGTTCGAACAGCCGGCGCAGGCGCCGGCCCTCGTCGGAGAGCGTGCGGTTCACCTCCTGCACCGCCTTGGCGCGCAGGAACACCCCCGCCTCCAGCTGCGTCCCCTGCGCCTGCTCCACCTCGCGCACGGCCTGCTTGAGCTGCTGCAGCTCCGTCACGTCCATCGTGTGCTGGAGGATGAAGGCCACCTGGCCTCCGTCATCCAGCACCGGGGTGTGCGTCGCGCTCCAGAAGCGGTCCTCCACGACGATGCCCGCATCCGTCCACCGGGGCACCCGGTAGGGAATGAGCGCAAGCGTGTCCAGCACGCCCTCCGTCAGCACCCGGAGGAACGAGTCGCGCAGCATCCGCACGCTGCTGTTGGCGGGGTCCTCCGGGTCGTTGGGGAACGCCTCGAAGACGTTGCGCCCGACCAGGTCCTCCAGCCGGCTGGCCGTCACCCGCAGGTAGGCGCTGTTCGCCGTCACGTACCGCAGCTCGCGGTCCAGCAGCATGTACGGGTTGGGGGAGAGCTCGAAGAGCTTCTGGAAGTCGAAGGATGCCTGCATCCAATCACCCGGGAGGACTGGGACCTCCCGGCCTTTCCTGGGGCCGCGGGACGCGGAAAGGGCGTTCGGGACCAGTGTACGGACAACACTCCCAACGCAATGGCCAAAAGGCAGGAGCGCCCGGCCTTACCGCGCGCAAGGGCCCCTGGAAGGCCGCCTTCTGGGCACCACTCAACACCCGCCCTGCCCTCGCGCCCCAGTGCCTTCCGGCGCGAAGTGGGGGGCGGGTCTTTCGGGCCTCCAGATTATCATGATATAAGATTATTACCGTTTAGGCGGTGTAATCACACGCAGGAGGCCTGTCGCCCATGCTTGCCGTTCCAGAACAGTCGTTGCTGGATGAATCGGAAGCGGTCACCTCTCGCAAGTTCGACCGTCGGGCGCTGACGGCCAGCGTGCGCCAGCTGTCCACGGTGACCAACATCCGCGGGCTGTGGGCGATTGCCCGCCAGTGGATCATGATCGCACTGGCGGTGGCGTTCGTGGTGCAGGTGGACCGCTGGTGGGCGTGGGTGATTGCCGCGGTCGTCATCTCCACGCGGCAGCACGCGCTCTTGAGCCTGGTGCACGAGGCGTCCCACTACCACCTCTTCACGAACCGGACGGCGAACGACCTCGTGGCGGACCTGCTGTGCGCCTTTCCCACGAACATCACCACGGCGGGCTACCGCAAGGAGCACGTGGAGCACCACCGCTACGTCAACACGCCCCAGGACCCCTACTGGAGGACCGCGCAGCGCGACTCCGCGTGGATCTTCCCGCGCACGCGCTGGGGCACGGCGCGCGTGCTGCTGGGGGACATGGTGGGCGTCTTCACCGCGTCGCACATGAAGATCATCGTCCCCTGGTCCTACTCCGGCCGGCTGTCGGGCAAGGGCGGCCCGCCCATCTCCCGCGCCGAACACGTGCGCTACGCGCTGTTCCTGGTGGCGCTCATCGTGGGGCTCACGCTCGCGGGCGGCTGGCTGCACTACCTGCTCCTGTGGTCGCTGCCGTCCCTGACGCTGATGATGATCGCCTTCCGCATCCGCGCGGTGGTGGAGCACCCCTTCACGCCGGCCACGCAGGACGAGACGCACGAGACGCGCGACGTGGAGGCGCCCACGTGGTTCGAGCGCTTCTTCATCGCGCCCTTCAACGCCGGCTATCACCTCTCCCATCACCTCTTCCCGTCGGTGCCCTACTACCACCTGCCCGCGCTGCATCAGCAGCTCAAGCAGACGGGCCTCTACCGTCCGGGTGAGAACCACTTCCACACGTACCTGCAGGGCAACAACAGCGCGTGGACGTTCCTCACGTCGTCTCCGAAAGACTGACGGCGAAACACCGACGTCCGTTGTCCGTGAAGGATTGAAGTCCCGCGTGTGACGGCGCGGGGACCTTCCCCCTGGAGGCGCGCATGCAGCGCCTCCAGGCGCGGGGAGGGCCCGCCCGCTCCTGCTGCCTCCAGGCACGTTCCCCTCTGACACCGGACGCCCGTGAGGCCGTCCGCGCACCGGCCGGGCGTCCTTGTGACGTACCCAAATGCCCCACCCCATGCCTTGAACGCTGACGAGCGATCGCGGTGTTTGTCAGCCCGCGTTCGCCAGGTCCCCCGTTGCACGCCCGCCAATTCCGGCCGGCACCAGGGTGACCGGGGGCGTCCTTCCCCACGCTGCGGGAAGGACAGGCCTTACCCCCGGCACCACATCCTCTCCCTGGCGACAGGAGCAAACTTGAGAAGACAGCTCATGTGGTTCCTCGTGGCGTTGGGCGCTGTGCACACCGGGTGCGGTGGCGCCCCGGACTTCACCTCCACCGCGGGCGATGTGGACTCGCTGGAGACGTCGCAGGACGCGCTCGCCAGCGCGACCACGCTGTTCGACGACGCCATGGGTACGGGCTGGGAAGACTGGTCCTACACAACGCACAGCCTCACGGCGACGAGCCCCGTGTTCGCGGGCACCCGCTCCCTCTCCGCGACGTTCGGCGCCTGGAAGGGGGTGTACCTGCACCACGCGGGCGTCCCCACCACGGGCTACGGCTTCGTGGAGCTCCAGGTGAACCCGGGCGCGACGAGCAACCCCGCGCTCGCCGTCTACGCGACCGTGGGCACCGCCCAGAAGACGCCCATCGCGCTCAACCCGTTCTGCGCGGGCGGTACCCTCCGCGCCTCCGCGTGGACGCTGTGCCGCGTGCCCCTGACGAACCTGGGCGCGGCGAACGCGAGCCTCAGCGGGTTCGTGGTGATGGAGAACGCGGGCCGCTCGCTGCCCGTGATGCACTTCGACAACCTCCGCCTCGCGGCGAGCACCACGGCTCCTGCCACCCCCACGGGCCTGAAGGCGACCGGCTCCTCGACGGACATCGCGCTCGGCTGGAGCGCGGTGACGGGCGCCACCGGCTACAACGTCTACCGCGCCACGTCCCAGACGGGCACGTACACGAAGCTCACCTCGGCGCCCGTCACGGCCGCGGCCTACAAGGACACCGGCGCCGTCACCGGCACGGCGTACTGGTACGCCGTCACCTCGCTGAACGCGGCCGGGGAGAGCGCCCGCTCCACCGCGGTGTCGGGGACGCGCACCGCGCCCACCGGCGTGAGCATCACCGTCACCCCCACGAGCGCGACGCTGGTGCGCGGCGGCGTGCAGACCTTCACCGCGACGGTGACGGGCGCCACCAACACCGCCGTCACCTGGTCCGTCCAGGAGGGCGCCGCGGGCGGCACCATCACCTCCAGCGGCACGTACACCGCGCCGCAGACGGCGGGCAGCTACCACGTCGTCGCGACGAGCAGCGCGGACGCGACGAAGAAGGCCCTGGCCACCATCACCGTGACGGGCCCGGTGGGCAGCACCAACAAGTGGGTGTCCGGCTACTACACGGGCTGGAACGCGGATGAGTACCCGCCGGAGAAGGTGGACTTCACCGCGCTCACGCACATCATCGTCGGGCGCGTGACGCCGAAACCGGACGGCACGGTCAGCGCCCTCTTCGACAACTCGAACGGCTCCGCCATGGCGAAGACGCTGTCCGCGCGCGCGCACGCCGCGGGGCGCAAGGCCATCATCATGGTGGGCGGCGCGGGCGAGCACGCCGGCTGGGTGGGCGCGGCCACCCCCGCGAACCGGGAGAAGTTCGTCACGAACCTGCTCAAGACGATGGACGACCACGGCTACGACGGGCTCGACATCGACTGGGAGCCGGTGGAGGAGGCGGACAAGCCGAACCTGCTCGCGCTCGTGCAGCGGCTGCGTCAGCTGCGGCCCAACATGCTGCTGACGTTCCCCATCGGCTGGGTGAACAACAACTTCGCCTCCGACGCGGAGCTGAAGTGGTACCCGCAGCTGGCCGCGTACCTGGATCAGGTCAACATCATGTCCTACGAGATGATTGGCGTCTGGGACGGCTGGGATTCGTGGTTCACGTCCGCGCTCACGGGCGAGTCCGGCACCCATCCCACGTCCGTGGAGTCCAGCCTCAAGGCGTGGGTCAACGCGGGCATCCCCAAGGCGAAGCTGGGCATGGGCATCCCGTTCTACGGCCTCGCATGGCGCAACATCACCGGCCCGCGCCAGCCCTTCACGAACTGGTCCGACTACGTGGGCGGGGACAACTCCTTCACGTACAAGAAGATCCTCCAGCTCTCCAAGACGGGCACCCTCCGGTGGGACACGGCGGCGCAGGCCAACTACGTCACCTTCACCACGCCCGTGGAGGACGGCACCGTGCGCTGGATTTCGTACGACGGTCCGGAGGCCATCCAGGCCAAGGGCCAGTACGCCAAGGCCAACGGCTACGGCGGCACCATCATCTGGACCATCAACCAGGGCTGCACCGACCCCGTGACGGGCACCAACCCGCTCCTCACCGAGGTCAAGAAGGCCTTCCTCCAGTAGCAAGCCGCGCTTGAAGAAGACGGCCGCGTGGGCACCTGCCCGCGCGGCCGTCGTCGTTTCAGGCGGGCGGCGGTGGGGCGGCGGCGGGCGACGCGGACGGGGCCACCG
>NZ_RAWG01000405.1 GCF_003611735.1 Corallococcus sicarius
GGCGGGGCCTCCCCCTCGCCGACCTCGGCGTAGCCCTCGCGCACCTTCTCCGCGACCTTCTTGGTGTACTCGCGAAGGGCGGAGTCCTCGTCCGGGAAGACCTTCTCCTTGCGCTGTCCCGCGGTGCCGATGCGGCCGTAGGTGACGATGAAGGTGGCGCCCTGTAGCTCGGGCATCCAGAACTTGGAGCTGTTGCCGTCGACGAACTCGAACCTGCGCATGGCCGCGAGGCTACCGCACCCGGGGCCCGTCCGCCTCAGTCCGCGTGCGCCGCCAGCGAGCGCAGGCCCTCTTCGCGCGACACGCTGCCGGTGTAGCCCAGCTCCAGCCGGGCCTTCTCGTCATTCACCGTCACCTCCTGGCCCGCCAGCAGCAGCTCCGTGCGCGTGAGCGGCGGGGTGCCCTTGAGGCCCAGCACGTCCCACACCACGTCGCTCACCACCGCCACCGCCGCCGCGAGCGCCGTGGGGAGGGTCTTGTCACCGGGCGTCACGCCCTGCGTCTTCAGGAGCGCGGTGATGAACGTGCGGAACTCCACCGGCGCGCCGTCGGTGAGGAAGTACGCCTGGCCGCCCTGGCCCTTCTCCGCCGCCAGCAGCAGGCCCTCCACGAGGTTCGTCACGTGGCAGGTGGACGTCAGGTAGTGCCCGCCGCCAATCCAGCGCAAGCGCCCCGACTTCACCGCGGCCACCAGCGACGGCAGCAGCACGGTGTCCCCCGGCCCCCAGACCATCCGGGGCCGCACCGCCACGGTGGTGAAGTCCGGGCCGTTGGCGCGCAGGACGAGCCGCTCCGCCTCGCCCTTGGTGGACGGGTACGGGCCCACGGGGCGCGTGGGCAGCGGGTGGGTTTCGTTGAGGTTCGCCATGGGGCCGCCGTCCACCAGCACGGCCTCGGTGCTCACGTGGACGAGGCGCTTCACGCCCGCCGCGCGTGCCGCCTCCAGCACGGCCTCCGTGCCGCGCACGTTGGCCTCGTAGAACTCCGCGCGCGGGCCGGACAGCTTCACGTGCGCCGCGGCGTGGAAGACGGTGTCGCAGCCCTCCATGCCCACGCGCAGCCGCTCCACGTCGTTCAGGGTGCCTTCCCAGGCCTCGCCGCCCGCGCCCCGCACCGCCTCCGCGGCCTGGGGAGAACGGGCCAGCGCGCGCGCCGGCTCCCCGCGCTTCGCGAGCGCCGCCAGCAGATGCCTTCCGACGAACCCCGAGCCACCGGTGACGAACGCGCGCACGTGTGAACCCTCCCTGACGAAGATGCCGCTCCTACCATTCCCGGCTGGCCGCGGGTAGCCGCGCCCGCGTCAGAACATGTCGCGCATGGAGGGCGCGGGCCCGGAGAACAGGGCGGTGGCGGCCGTCAGCGATGCGTCGTCCGCCTCCAGCATCCCGGCGAGCTGGAGCGCCCGGGGCGACAGGAAGCCGGTGTAGAGCGAGGCGAGGCCGCGCACGTGCAGCCGCATCCCCCCTTCCCCTCCGGGCCGGACGCGCGCGGCGCCGCCTTCCACCTCCAGCACGAAGCGCTGCCGGTTCTCCGGGAAGAGGTCGTCCTGCACGTCCAGGTGCAGGGCCCCGGACAGGCCCTGGGGCCAGCCGCGCGCCTCCAGCGCCCGGGGGACGTCCAGAAGCCGCATCATCCAGTGCATGGACAGCTTCACCTGGTAGGTCTGCTCGCGCAGCAGCGTCAGGAGCGGTTCGTCCGCGCCGCCGTGCCACACCACGTCCTGGGCCAGCGAGCGGTGGTCCCCGAGGAAGCGCAGGAGCCGGCGCGCGGCGGCGGGCGTGTTGGCCACGAGGTCGGTGAGCTTCAGCACCTGCTTGGGCACCGCCCCCTGGGGCGAGAGGCTGCGGACCAGGTACACGTAGCCCTCGACGCCGGAGGTCCCCTCCACGACGAAGCCGTGGGCGGTGTCGTTGCGCGGCGTGCGCACGCGCTTCCAGATGTACTCGCCCCGGTCCAGCCAGCCGTGGTGCTGCGCGGCGAAGCGCCGGTAGCACGCCTCCACCGCCGCGTTGTCCGAGGACGTGAGGGGGCGCAGCGTCAGGGTGCGCTCGCCCAACTCCAGCGCGGAGGCGTCGACGTGGATTTCATACCGCGCGCCGGCCACCTCGTAGCCCACGCGCCGGTAGAGGGGCTGGGTGGCGGGATAGAGCACCGACAGGGGCGCGCCGCCGTCGCGCATCTCGCGCAGGAAGCGATGGAAGAGGCGCGTGGCGACGCCTCCGCCCCGGTGCGCGGGCGCGACGGCCACGCCGCCCACGCCGATGAGGGGCACGGAGCGGCCGCCGAGGAACTGGTGCATGCGGATGAGGGTGAGCGTCGCCGCCACCTGGTTGCCCTGGCGAAGCAGGCGCAGGACTTCCGGACCGTTCTTGCGCACCGTCGTTTCGGCATCCGTGGCGGACATGGCGAAGGCCTGCGCGGTGATGTCCGCGACAGCGGCCAGCTCCAGTTCATCCCTCGGGGGTCCGTAGTCTTCCGTCGTCTCCATCCCGCATCCCCTTCCAGTGCATGCGCCACCGACAGGCTCCGCGTCCCCTGAACGCGGCGATGGTCGCTCGCGAGGCAGCATGGCGCAGCGGGAGGGGGCGCGGAAGGACCCGGGCGCTACTCAGACTTCATCAAACCGTCCGCCGACAATGCCGGCCTGCTCCAACGCATCCTTGAGGTCCCCATCGACGATGAGCGGCAAGAGGTAACCCCAGGGCCGGAACACGACCTCGTCACCCACCTTCGATGAGTCGATGCGCAGGCCGGAAACGACATGGTACTCGCCGACCTTGTCTGGCCGCCCATCCGCCAACGTCCAGAGCCGCGCCTCTTCACATGCCGCATCATCGATGCAGCGAATCACATGCACCGCGTTCAGCAGGTAATAGAGTTCGGCCTGCCCTTGAACCTCCACAGGGAAGAGCTGTACGTCGTTTGGAGCCAGCTCGCGGAATACGGACGCGACCCGTCCACTGACGATGGGCGTCCCAGCGACCGTCGTCTTGTCGAAGTCCAGGGGCCTGCCGGGTCGAGAAAGCGGCACACGCAATCTCCCGGGCTCCGTCACGGCCCTTCCAGAGACAAACGCCCAGATATCGGAAACCGTTTGCCCTTCCATGTCGGTGGGCTCCCGCAGATACCAGCGCCCTGGAACATCGACATCGAACTCAAGCTCAAAGAAATGTCTCGGCACGGCAGATCACGCCTTGGGGTCTTTCGTGATGAGTTTCCGCAGCTTGGTGCCTGCGGTCATGAGTTCTCGCGCAGTCTTCTCCGGAGCATCACGGCCCACAACCCCCAACAACAGCGGCGTCAGCGCCAGCACCGCGCCACACCAGAACGGCGCTCCGGGCGTCAGGTGTTCGAAGGCCCATCCCGCGCCCATTGGCGCGAGTGTTCGCGCCACTCCGCCCCACGCGTGCTGCATGCCCAGCACTCGCCCGCGCTCGGTGGCCTCGGCGTGCCTTGAGAGCAGGGCCGTCACGCAGGGGAATGTGAACGCCGTGCCCAGCGGCATGAGCGCCAGCGCGACCGCCAACACCCAGGGGCCTTCCGCGAAGGCGAGCAGCGCGAGCCCCGCGCTCAACAGGACCACGCCCCCTCGCCACAAGCGCGCCTCCCCCCACCGCACCACGGCCCGGCCCAGCAGGAGCGCCCGCGCCACCACCGCCACGGCACCTGTGAACAGATACACCCAGCCCACCGTGCTCGCGGTCAACCCGAACCGCGCGGCGAGCAGCAATGACAGCACAGCGGTACCGCCCTGGAGGGCCCCCATCGCGAACACATACGTCCACACCAACCGCGCCACCGGCTCACGCGGATGCGACAGCACCCGCAGCACGTCGCCATTCCGACCCGGTGAACCGTGCACCGCTCCGGCCCGCGACGCCGCCTCCGGCAGCAGCCACGCAGCGAGCCCCACATTGCAGGCCCCCAGCGCCGCCGCGAGGAACCCCGGCACGGACGGCCCCAGGCTCGCCCCCAGTGCCCCCAGTGCCGGGCCGAGCATCACGCCCAGGCTCGTCGCCGCGGACACCCGCCCCAGCGCCTGGGCCCGCGCTTCGGGTCGCGTGACGTCCACCACATACGCCTGGAGCACGCCCACCGTCCCACCGCCCACGCCCTGCACCACCCGCGAGACGAACAGCGCCGGAAGCGAGTCCGCGAGCCCGAGCAGCACCGACGCCACCACCGCCGCGCCCATGCCGATGAGCAGCACCGGCTTGCGCCCCACGCGGTCCGACAGCCGACCCCACAGCGGCGCGCTCACCAGCTGCACCAGCGGCACCGTCGCCATGAGCATCCCCACGACGGCGCCCCCTCCACCCAACCCGGTGGCGTGGAAGGGCAGCAGGGGGACGATCATCAGGAGCGCCACCGAGTCCAGGAACGCGGTGAAGAGCAACACGGTCAGCCGGTCCAGGAACGCCTCCGCGAGAGGACTCGCAAACCACCTGACTTTAGATGTCGGGTCCGACGTGCATGATGGCCCCCATGAGTGATGCCTCCGTCCCGCGCCTGCTGCTCGTGACCGCCCATCCCGATGACGAGACGATGTTCGCCGGAGCGGTGTTCCAGGCGACGCACGCGCTCGGCGCCGAGGTGGACCTCGTGGTGCTCACGAACGGCGAGGGAGGCTTCCGCTACGCCACGCTCGCCGAACCGCTCTACGGCCTGCGGCTCACCGACGAAGCGGTGGCCCGCGAGCACCTGCCCGCCATCCGCAAACAGGAACTGCGGGGCGCCGCGCGCATCCTCGGCCTGCGCGACTGCGTCTTCCTGGAGCAACCCGACACGGGCTATTCGCTGGCCCCGGAGGCCCTCGTGCCGGAAGGCTGGGACGTGGAAGTCGTGCGGAGCCAACTGCGCGCGCAGCTCGAACACGGCCGCCATGACTTCGTGTTCGTGATGATGCCCACGGCCCGGACGCACGCACACCACCGGCTGTCGGCGCTGCTGACCCTGGAAGTCATCGCGGCCCTCCCGCCGGAGGCACGACCCGCGGTGCTCGGGGTGTCGCTGCACACGCGCCGCGGCCCTCCCCAACCCGACGGCTATCCCATCCTCGCGATGGACATGCCCGCCGCTGAAGGGCTCCCGCCCCATCCGCTCACCGCCCTGCGCACCGACGTGGGCCCCTTCGACTTCGACCGGACCCGGCCCCTCGGGCACGGAGGCCGGCTCGACTTCCACGTCGTCGTCAACTGGCTCATCGCCGAACACAAGTCGCAGGGCTTCATGCAGCGGCGCATGAACGTCGCGGACGTGGAGCGCTACGCGTGCTTCGCGCTGACCTCCGACGCGGGCGCCGCTCGGGCCCGCGACCTCTTCGCGCGGCTGGCCACGTCCGAGACCGGACTGTCGCGCAGCCACTGACCCAGAACGAACGCGCGCATCACCAACTGCTCCGGCGCCACGCGGTAGGCCCCAGGTGCGGGCATCACAGCCCCACCGCGCAGCAATCCGTCCAGCACTCCGACGAAGACCTCGGGCACCAGCGGCGGAGGCAGGGCCTCCAGTCCGGCTCGCAGGAACCTCACCACCCGGGGCGAGCGCTTCAGCATCCGGGCCCAGTCCACCCCGTTGCTGCGCCCGGCGAACGGGATGTCCAGGTGCTCCGCGAACTGTCTTCGATAGCAGTCCTTGAACAGGCGCTTGTCGGTGCGCCACGCCGCCGGAAGCGCTCGCGACAGGGCCATCACCTCGCGGTCCATCAGCGGGTTGAACACCTCCAGCCGGTGGGCCTTGAAGTAGTTGAGGTGGTGCAGGAACGCGGGCACCCGCTCGCGGAAGTAGAGCGTATCGCGCAGGGTCTCCACGCTGCCGGAAGCCGCCGCCACACGCTTTCGCACCTGCTCCTCGCGCGCCGCCCACGCGTCCTCGCCTCCACCCACCAGCCACGCCTCGCGGCCCGCGACGTCCGCCGTGAAGGGCAATGACAGCCGCGCCAGCACCTCGCCCACCGTCGTCGCGTTCCACCCCGTGGGCCCGAAGCACTCGTCCCCGCGAAACAGCGAACCCACCCCGTGCCGCTCCGCGAGCTGCTGACACAGCGTCAACTCATCCGCGTGACCGAAGGCCAGCTCCGTCATCCCGGACTGGGCCTGGAACATGGCGGCGAAGGTCTCCGGGACCTGCGCCACACAACGCTTCAACTCCACATGACGCGTCCCGAAGCGCCGCGCGATGTCCTGCGCCACCCGCGCGTCCGAGTCCAACCGGCGCAGGTCCTGTCCCCACGTCACCGTGCACAGCCGCGTCGTGTCCTCCACGTGCCGCGCCACCGTGTGGAAGAGGAACCGCGAATCCCAACCGCCCGTCAGCAGCAGCGCGGGCGCCCGGGCCTGCGTCCACCGCTGGAGGACGGCGCGTTCCAGGGCCTCGCTCCACCGCGTCAGCGCCGCCTCCACGTCGAGCGGCCCGGAGTCCTGGCTCACGACCTCCAGTTGCGCACGCCGCTGCTCGACCCGGCCGTCGCGGTACACCAGGCGCTCCCCGGGAAGCAGCTGGCGGACTTCCCCGAACAGCGTGCGCCCCGCGAAGAAGCGCCCGCCCACCAGGAACTGCGCCAGGTTCGCGCCGTCCACGGTGCAGGAGGCCAACGCGCGCAGCGGTGCCACCTCGGGGGAGAACGCCAGTCCCCAGGGCTCGTGCCGGAAGAACCACCGGCGTGACGCGGTGGGATCCATGAACAGGTACGTCGTGTCCGGCGTCCGCACGAGCACCTGGAACGAGCCGTCCATTCCCTCCAGGAAGCGCTCGCCGCGCTCCAGGAACGCGCCCAGCAAGGCCTCCGGCACGGACGCGTCACCGAACGGTCGGCCCAGCAGGTGCCCCTCGAAGGCCAGCCACACTCCGGCGCGCTCCCGGAAGCCACCCGTCCCCCGGACCGCGAACGCGAACCCCGGCGCCACGGCGCGCTGAGCGCCCTGCCCCACCACCGGGAACAACCCGGCCTCCATCCGCTCCAGCAG
>NZ_RAWG01000406.1 GCF_003611735.1 Corallococcus sicarius
CTTCCGTGCGGCAGCCCGTTCGAACCTCGCCCTGTGCGGGCTCCTCCTCGCCTTCGCGGGCTGCGAGGGCCGCGACCCGCAGATCCTGCCCACACCGGATGCCGGCCCCTGTATCTCCGGCGCCTGCACCACGCCCGACAGCGGCACGCCCATCGGATCCGGGACGCGCGTGCGCATCGCGGCCTTCAACGTGCACCGCCTGTTCGACACTGTGTGTGATTCGGGCTCCTGCGGAGGCTCCAACTACGAGGAGCTGCCCACGGCCACGGAGTTCGCGCAGCAGGCGGAGCGGCTCGCCCGCGCCATCGCCGCGCTCAACGCGGACGTGGTGCTGCTGGAGGAGGTCGAAACGCAGACGTCCCTGGACGAGCTCCAGCGCCGCATCCCGGGCTTCGGCTTCGCGCAGCTCGGGGAGATTGGCACCGCGGCGTCGGTGGACGTGGCGGTCCTCTCCCGCCACCCCATCACCGACGTGCGCCGCCACCGAGACCGGTCCATCGTCCGCCCGGACGGCTCCTTCACGCGCTTCTCGCGCGAGCTGCTCGAGGTCCACGTGGACGTGGGCGGCGCGGAGGCCATCGTCTTCGCGGCGCACTTCCGCTCCAAGGTGGACGATGATCCGGGCCGCCGCATCGCCGAGGCCACCGCGTCGCGGGACATCGTCTCGGGCGTCGCGAAGGCCTCCCCCGGGGCCCTGGTGGTGTTCGGTGGAGACCTCAACGACGTGCCCGGCTCGGACGCACTCAACGCGCTGGAGCGGGACGGAGCCCTGCTGCGTGTCGCCAGCGACCGGCCGGCCAGTGAGACCTGGACGTATGTCTATTCAGGTCAACGTCAGGCCATCGACCACCTGTACCTCGCGCCCGCGACGGAAGGGGGCACCTACGTCCCGGGCTCCTTCCGCGTGGCACGCGAGGGCAACGGCTACGGCGGCTCCGACCACTGCGCCGTGTTCGCGGACTTCCTCGTCGAACCGGCGCCCTGACGCGCGGATGCACTCGGGTACCGGTTTCCCGCGCGCAACCCCTCCCTAAGTTCTCCGCCATGAAGGCAATGGCGTGGCGAAGCGCGCGGAGCACCTCCCCCGGAGCGCTCCATGGTTGAGGTGCGCACCTTCGAAGGTGACGCGGCGGAGGCCTCCTGGTTCATCAACCGCGTCTGGCAATCGAGCTATGGCAAGACGTCGCCGCTGCCCGTCTGGAGTGAACGCCTCATCGACTGGCTGCTCTTCCGGGGCGGACAGGCCCCGCGCGACTACCTCGTCGCGGCGTATGACCGGGGGACGCTGGTGGGCACCCTGTTCGCGGAGCCCGCGCGGATACGGATCGGCACCCGGGAGGTGGATGGCAGCTATGGGAGCCGTGCGAGCGTCGCCTCCTCCCACCGTCGGGAGGGAATTGGCGGGAGGCTGACGCGGGAGCTGTTCCGGCGCCACCGCGACCGCGGCGCGAAGCTCACCCTGGGCTGCGTGGCGACAGGCCCCCACGAGCCGGGCCTCTGGAAGCGGGCGAGGAGCGCGCATCCCCTCCATGGACTCGGGCTGTGGCTGCATGTCTTTGACGCGCGAGCCCTGGCCCGCTGGTCATTCACCGATTCCCAGCGGCGGCTGTTCACCCTGGCGCGGCCCTTCCTGTGCCAGGGCTTCCGCAAGGCGGGCACCGAGGGCATCCGCCCCTATCGCCCCAGCGACCTGCCCCGCTGCATGGCATTGGTCCACCGGATGATGCAGCCGGTGACGCTGGGGTACGCGTACACGACGGAGCGGCTGGCGCATCAGCTCCAATACAGGGACGTGCCGCGCACCTTCGTGCTGGAGCAGGACGGCGAGGTGCGAGGGCTGGTGAACAGCTACAGCCTCCTGATGACCGGCGTGGGGGAGATCACCGCGGAGGTCGTGGACCTGATGGCCTTCGACGACACCGTGTCCGCGGGCGACCGGCAGCGTCTGCTCCAGGTGGCCATGCAGGACATGGAGCGCCGGGGCGTGGCGTGCGCCGGAATGCTGCGCAACCCCTGTCTCCCGGCGTCCCTGATGTGGCGCGCCGGGTGGCTGCCCCTGCCCGGGGGCGCGAAGCTGACGTGCCTCGTGCCCACCTCCGGCGTGGAGCTTCCCGCCTCACCGCGGGTGTTCACGCACCTGCGCTGAGGCGTCCTCGGGCGCGGACCTTGTGCAGCAGCCGCGCGCCCCAGCCGAACACGGTCCGCACGCCCCCGCCCGCGCAGATGCACAGCGCGGGCAGCACGAGCAGCAGGTACTGCGGCCACTTGGTGCTCCACAGCAGGAGGAACACCAGCCCCACGCCCGCGCCCACCGCCCACACGGGCCGCTCGCGCCAGGTCCGGGGCGCGCCCACCACCGCCAGCGGCAGCAGCGCCCACGCGTTGAAGTCCGTGAGGTAGATGCCCTCCTGTGATTGCGACAGCCACGGGTCCACGAGGTACGCGAGCGGCTGGTACCAGGGCAGTGCGCTGCGCCGCACGTGCGCGCTGTGTGAATAGTCCCAGTGGAACGTGACGGACTCCCACAGCGACGCGAACGGCGAGGACCACAGCGCCGGGTTCGCGAGGAAGAACACCGCCGCCGTGGGCACGACGAACGCGGCCCACGCCTGCCACCGGGTCCGCGCCCCCGTCACCAGGAAGGGCAGCATCGTGAGCCCCCCCACCAGGCCATACGGATACTTCCCCGCCGCCGCGAGCCCCAGCAGCGCCCCGGACACCGCGAGCCACCCCGGCGCGAAGTCCTTCGCCCCACGCCGCGCGCGCTCGAAGGCCAGCAGCGCGAGCACCGCGAGCAGCCCCGGCACCGCCTCCAGGTACGCCTGCGAGGTGTACTTCGTGTGATACGGATCCCACGCGAGCAGCAGCGCGCCCAGCGGATCCACGGTGGCGACCAGCCCCACTTGAATCATCCCGGCCACGGCCGACAACCGCCGCGTCGCACGGAACGCGGGCCGCGCGGCGTCTGGTAGGGGTTGGCCCATGGGCACGTTGTCCCACTCCGGCTCGGGGGCCTCCGTCACCCGCACCGCCTCCGCGTAGAGCAGCTTCACCAGCGGCGGGTGCTCGAAGTTCTCCCGCAGGGCGCCCACGTCCCCCCAGCGGCCCTGTTCCATCATCCGGGCATAGTCGTAGGCGATGGGCAGGTAGACCGCCTCGTCGTAGTCCTGGGACAGCCGCTCCACGGCTTGCGTCCGTTGCCAGACGGCGACGAGGACAGCAACGAGTGCGACGAGGAGGGCCAGCAGGCGCGTGCGGGACACCCGGCACCGATATCACAATGACTGGCGGCCCCATGGCGCCGGCGGGCCCGGGTGTAGTGAACTGCCGCCCGTGTCCACCCACCCTGCTGCCGCCAATCCCAGACGCACCGTCGGCCCCTTCCAGCTGCTGGCCCTGGGCGTCAACGGCATCGTGGGCGTCGGCATCTTCTTCGCGCCGGCGGAGATCGCCGCCCAGGCCCCCGGGATGTCCGCGGTGTGGGCCTTCGCGCTGACGGGCGTGGCGCTGGTGCCGGTGGCGCTCGCGTTCGCGGTGCTCGGGCGGCGGTTCGACGCGGACGGTGGGCCCGTCGTCTTCGCGCGCGCGGCGTTTGGCGAACGTGCGTCCTTCCTCGTCGGGTGGGTGGCCTACGTCAGCGCCTTCCTGAGCACGTCCGCGGTGATGGCGGGCCTGGCGCGGGCGCTGGCGCCGTCGGTGGGGTTGGCGGGGCCCGTGGGCGAGCGGCTGCTGGCCTCCGCGCTGGTGACGTCGCTCGCGGCGCTGGTGGCGTCTGGCATCCGCGTGTCGGCGCGGACGTGGACGGCGCTCACCGTGGCCAAGCTGGTGCCCCTGGCGGCGCTGCTGGGCGCCTTCCTCTTCCTGCCGGCCGTCGGAGAGGTGCCGCCTCCCCTGCCCGCCACGGGAGGGTCCTGGCTGAAGGCGGGGCTGGCGGTGATGTTCGCCTACCAGGGGTTCGAGATTGTTCCCGTCATCGCGGGACAGGTGCGCTCGTCGGAGCGCACGGTACCCCTGGCGACGGTGGGCTCGCTGCTGGTGGCGGTGGTGCTGTACGTGGGCCTGACGTGGGCGTGCGTGGCGGCGCTGCCGGGGCTGGCGCAGTCGACGGCGCCCCTGGTGCAGGCGGCGGGTGTCTGGGGCGGCGCGGGGCTGGAGCGCTTCGTGTCCGCGGGCACCAGCATCTCCGCGCTGGGCATCTGCCTGGGGATGATGGTGACGACGCCCCGCTACCTCTCCGCGCTGGCGTCCGGGGAGCGTTCGCTGTTCGGGCTGGAGCGCATGTCGGAGTCGGGCGTGCCCATGCGAGCGCTCGGGGTGACGTGGGTGCTGGTGGTGGGGTTCGTGAACCTGGGAGATTTGTCGGAGCTCTTCGCGCTCTCCGCCATCGCGGTGCTGATGCAGTTCGGTGTCACCGCCGCCGCGCTCGCGGTGCTGTCGCTGCGGCGGGAGAGGAACCTGCGGCCGGCGCACGCGCTGCTCGCGGTGCCCACGCTGGTGCTGGGCCTGACGCTGGTGGCCTTTGGCGCGAGCGCACGCGAGGCGGCCGTGACGTCCCTGGCGGTGCTCGTGGGGCTCGCGCTCATGCAGCTGTCGCGGCCGAGGGTCCCGGCGCCCGGCCCCCAGCCCTGACGCAGGCTGCCTGTCCGTGGGGCGGGCAGGCCCGGACACAACCCATCACGTCGTGTTGCGCCCGGGTGACCGGGCCGGGAGACTCGGGCGGGGGTGTTCGGGTCGATGCTCGGGTATCAGGCGAATGCACAGTGGCGGGACATGTCTGACTTCGTGGTGCATTTCACGAAGCCCGGGCCCCCGTACCACGATGCCTACCAGAACATGATGAGCATCCTGGGAGCGCGCACGCTCATCCCGGGCGCGGAGGGTTTTGGCATCGCGCGGCGGGAGGCGAAGGTGGCGGACCGGAGCCGTTCGGTGTGCTTCAGCGAGATCCCCATCGATCAGCTTGGCAGGCTGGTGCAGCGCAGGAGCCTGTACGGCATCGCGTTCCGCAAGAGCTTCATCCTGTCGCAGGGTGGAGGGCCCGTCTGGTACGTGCAGTATGGCTCCCCGGCGCACCTGGCGATGAAGCACCAGTTGGACCAGGCGCTGGCGGCGAAGGAGCCGCACAAGGAGCCGGTGTGGGCGGTGACGCCCTTCGTGGACATCCAGGGGGACGCGCACAACGCGCCCTACAGCTACCGCTTCGACTGGGAGCGGGAGTGGCGCGTGCCGGACCTGCTGCGCTTCACCGAGTACGACGTCGCGGCCCTCTTCCTCCCGGAGGAGGTGCACACCCTGGCGCAGGACTTCTTCGCCTGGGCGGTGCGCGAGCGCGCGGGGCCGGGCTACTTCTGCCCCGTGTTGGATCCAGGCTGGAAGGAAGCGCAGATCGCCGAAGCGCTGGCGAAGCACGCGGAGGCGACGCCCCCGTCCTGGACCGAACGCAAGAGCGCGCCGGGCTGACGGGACGGGCTACGTCACCCGCTCGATGCGGTGCTTGCGGCCCTTGATGCGCCCTTCGCTCAGGCGCTGGAACGCCACCTTCACCACGCGCTTGGAGACGGCGACGAAGGCGTGGTGGTCGTGGATCTCAATCTTGCCCACCTCCGTCGCGGCCAGCCCGCCGGCCTCGCCAGTAAGCGCGCCCAGGATGTCTCCGGGCCGCATCTTGTCCTTGCGCCCGGCGGAGATGGACAGCGTCTCCCAGCCGGAGATGAGCGACACGCCCGGCATGTTCTCCGGCACCAGCGCGTCCACGTCGCCCTTCTCCAGCTTCACGCCCGTGGTGCCCTCGATGTCCTCCACCTTGCGGCTGTCCGAGCGCGTCACCAGCGAGATGGCCAACCCACGCAGCCCCGCGCGCCCGGTGCGGCCAATCCGGTGCACGTACGCCTCCGGCTGCTGCGGCATCTCGTAGTTCACCACCGCGTCCAGCGCCTCCACGTCGATGCCCCGGCCCGCCACGTCCGTGGCCACCAGCACGCGGGTGCTGTGATTGCGGAACTTCGCCATCACCCGGTCCCGGTCGAACTGCTCCAGGTCCCCCTGCAGCCCGTCCGCGCTCACGCCCGCCTTCACCAGCTCGCGCGTCAGCTCCACCACCACCGCCTTGAAGTTGCAGAACACGATGGCGGACGCCGGCTGGTGCTGCTTCAACAGGCGCAGCAGCACCCCCAGCTTCTCCTCCGGCTGACACGCGTACGCCACCTGCTGGATGTCCGGCGCCGCCTCCTCCTGCGCCAGCGACACCCGCACGGGGTCCTTCTGGAACGCGCGGCTGAGCTTCTCGATGTCGTCGGGGAACGTCGCGGAGAAGAGCACCGTCTGACGCTTCGCGGGCGTCGCGCTCAGCACGCGCTCCATGTCCTCGCGAAAGCCCATGTCCAGCATCCGGTCCGCTTCATCCAGCACCACCGTGGCCAGCGAGCGCGTGTCCAGCACCTCGCGGTCCAACAGGTCGAGGATGCGCCCGGGCGTCCCCACGGCGATGTGCACGCCCTTCTCCAGCGCCTCCACCTGGGGCTTGATGGGCGACCCGCCCGCGAGCGCCAGCACCTGCACGCCATTCAGCCGCCGCGCCAGCCGGCGGATCTCCCCGGCCACCTGCGCGCACAGCTCGCGCGTCGGGCAGAGCACCAGCGCCTGGAGCCGCCGGTCCTGGGTGAGCTGGATCTTCTGCAGGATGGGCAGCGCGAACGCCGCCGTCTTCCCGCTGCCCGTGCGGGCCTGGCCCACCAGGTCCTTGCCCTGCAACAACACCGGGATGGTCTGCGCCTGGATGGGGGTGGCGGTGCGGAACTCCAGCTCCTCCAACACCTGGAGCAGCGGGGGTGACAGCGCGAGCGCGGAGAAATCCATCACAGGGCCTCGGGGGACGGAGGCACGGGCGCCTCGGGGGGTAACGCGCGCCCTTGTAGCAGTCTTCAACGGCCGGACAAGCCCGGCCCCTCCCTACC
>NZ_RAWG01000407.1 GCF_003611735.1 Corallococcus sicarius
GGCGTGCCCTCGGGTTCGGGGACCGGCGTGGGCGCGGGGGCGCTCACCTCCCCGTTCGGGGTCGGGGCCGCCGGGTCGGGGTTGGCGCCGCAGCCCGTGGCATGGAGCGCGAAGAGCAGCGCGCAGGACGAAAAGACGTAGCGGTTCCGCATCAGCAGGGGGTGTCCGGTAGCGGGGGCCACGAGCCGGGTGGGGCCGCGACGCCGTCGCCGGCGGCCTCGTCACCCGCGTCGGTCCACCCGGGCTCGCGTGCCACGGGGGGTCCGAGCGCCTGGCTGGTCTCTGCGGCCCGGTGGAAGCGTTCTCAGCCGGGGCCTTTGCAAACGCTCACGATCGTGAACACTTCCCATCATCGCCCCTGCGGAAGCGGCTCTTGATTGCCCGCCTCCCCAGGACGGCGCACGCCTGCCCCGGGGACTCTTCTGTTTTCCAGAAGGGTCGTGTCCAGATTCCCTATTTGCCGAAGTGTTGCCCGACTCCTATCTGAGGAGGGTTCCGTCTTTCGGCTCTGTACTGCCCCCTCCTCAGGTGAATGCCTTGGAATCGATACACTCCCTCGCCAGCCCCGGCATGTGGGCGGGCTTCATCGCCTTCGTCTTCGCGATGCTCGCGTTGGACCTGGGCGTCTTCCACCGCAAGGCCCATGCAATCAGCTTCAAGGAGGCCGGTGCGTGGAGCGCCGTGTGGGTGAGCCTGGCGCTGACGTTCAACGGCATCCTCTGGTGGCGCTTCGGCTCCGGACCGGGGATGGAGTTCCTCACCGGCTACCTCATCGAGAAGTCGCTCTCCGTCGACAACATCTTCGTCTTCGTCGTCATCTTCTCCGCGCTGAAGATCCCGGCCATCTACCAGCACCGGGTGCTCTTCTGGGGCATCCTCAGCGCGCTGGTGCTGCGCGCGGTGATGATCTTCGCGGGCGTGGCGATGCTGGAGCGCTTCCACTGGCTCATCTACGTCTTCGGCGCGTTCCTCATCCTCACGGGCGTGAAGCTCTTCGTGCAGCGCAACCACGAGGATCACCCGGAGGACGGCTGGCTGATGCGCACCGCCCGCCGCGTCATCCCGTCCACGCCGCGCTTCGACGGACAGAAATTCCTCACCGTGGAGAACGGTCGCAAGCTGGCGACGCCGCTGCTGATGGCGCTCTTGCTGGTGGAGGCCTCCGACGTGCTCTTCGCGCTGGACTCCATCCCGGCCATCTTCGCCGTGACGCGTGACCCGTTCATCGTCTTCACGTCCAACATCTTCGCCATCCTGGGCCTGCGCTCGCTGTTCTTCCTGATGGCCGGGGCGATGGAGAAGTTCAGCTACCTGAAGGTGGGCCTGTCCGGCGTCCTCATCTTCGTGGGCGCGAAGATGGCGCTCGTGGACGTGGTGCATCTGTCGCCCGCCGTCTCGCTGGGCGTCATCGCGCTGGTGCTGGGCGCCAGCATCGTCGCCTCACTGGTGAAGGCCCGCCACACGCCGCCGCAGGGTCCTTCGGCGACGGATGCGGCCCACAAGCTGTCGCCCGCCGCAAAGACCTGAACGCGGGCGCGTTCCCAGAGGAAATAGAAGAACGTGGGTCCCATGGGGTGTGGGGCTCCGGGCCCGGGCCCCCGAAGCGCGTGGGGGCTCGGGCCTCTTTGCACCCGCGTCCCCCGCCGTCCCGCTCAATGGGCCCGGGACAGCTCCATGAACGCCAGCCACGAGCGGACGGCCTCCTCGAACTCCTCCAGGGGCATGTCCAACGAGCGCCCGGGGATGGCCTCCTCGCTGTGGATGGAGGCCCGCGCCTGCGACAGCTCCAGGCTCCACGCGTCGCCGTTGACGTCCCAGCGCTCGCGGTTGCCCCGTCGCACGGCCTTGAGGACGCGCAGCATGTGCTCCGCCCGCGCCGGATCCGAGCGCAGCTCCTGCGCGAGGTAGTCCGCCAGCACGTCGTCGGGCGGGAGTCCGCGCACCACCACCCGGCCCTGCTGATCCCACGTGAATCGCAATGTCCTGGGCACGGCCCTGACGGTGCCACAGCCGCGGAAACCGGCCACGGGCCGCCGGTACGGATTGCGACGGAACCCGACACTGCCAGCCGCCCCCGTGAGGCAGCCGACGGGGACCCTGCCCCGGAAGGCGCGGCCGAGTGTTGGGAGGTGGAAAAGCGAAAGGCCGTGAGCCCTGGAAGGACTCACGGCCTCTTTCGCTGAAGTGGGCGCAGCAGGGCTTGAACCTGCGACCCCTGCCGTGTGAAGGCAGTGCTCTACCACTGAGCTATGCGCCCGACTGCTGGCTGCCGTTGCCACCGCTGCGCAACGGACGGGGCGATAAGTGCCATCCGTCCGCGTGGGTGTCAACGCAATTTCTAGCGGGAACCTTCCGACAGCGCCTCCAGCTTCTCGTCCAGCTCGCGCAGGCGGCGCTTGAGGCCCGCCAGCTGCTTGCCCACGGCCTTGAAGTCGCTCTTGGGCGCGAAGTTGAGGGCCTTCATCACCTCGTCCTGGCCCCGGTCGAGCGCCTGCTTGCCCCGTTGGACGCGGCCAATGGCGTTGGCGACGGCCAGGGCGCGCTTCTCATCGCCCATGAGCTTCTCCATCGCCTTGCCGGAGAGCCCCAATGCCTGCTTCTTCAGTTCGTCCCGGATGCCCATGGGTGTCGTGGTCCTCGTGTCAGGGCCCGTCGGGGAACTCGGTCTTCAGCGAGGCGAAGACGCGGTCCGCGATGCCCTTGTAGCGCATGCGTTCAATGAGGGGCTGCAGGTCGCCGCGCATGGAGATGCGGCGCTTGAGCACGGCCTCCACCGGGTCGAGCGTGCCCAGCAGCAGCTGCTTCCAGACGGAATACGGCGCGCGCGCCAGGTACACCGGCTCCAGCTCGTCCAGGTCGTCCGGATCCGCCAGCACGCGGGCCTTCTCGATGCGGCAGTCCCCGGGCACGACGTGCACCACGAACGACTTCGCCAGCTTGCCCGGCTCCGCTTCGATGATGGCCCCGAAGTCGCCCTTCCAGCCCTTGCCGGCCATGGCGCACTCGGGATCCGAGTTCGTGAGCCGGACGGCCTCGTCCAACCATTCCTTCGACGGAAACTTCGGCATCGCGCCTCCCTACCCCCTGCGGAAGATGCTCTTGATGCTGGAGAAGAGGCCGCGGTCGTCATTCGACGCGCTGCTGCTGGACGGGGCCGCCTGCGCGTTGCGCGCGGACACCTCCTGCAGGGCCTTCTTCAGCTGCTCGGGCGTGTCGCGGGTGGCCAGGTCCACCTTGCGCAGCGTGCCCGTGGCGTCCTCCACCTGCACCTGGAGCAGACACTCCTCGGTGAGGCGGAAGTCGATTTTCCGGCCCGCGGACGCGGCCGGTACGCGCACCGTGCCCAGGTACTCGTTGTCCACCATCAGGTCGCTGTCGCCCTGGTAGATGTCCAGCTCGATGAAGGGCGAGCCCGGCTCCTTCGGAGGCGGCAGGCGGAAGCTCTTCACCATCGGGATGAGCGAGTTCTTCTCGATGATGCGCTTCACGCGCCCGTTGGGCATCGCGTACCCGATGGGCATGGACAGCGCGTCCAGCAGCGTCACCGCGTCGATGCTGCCCAGCGAGTCACCCAGCAGCGCCGCGCCCAGCGCGACGCACTCGTCCGGGTGCACGCCCTTGCGCGGCGCCTTGCCGAAGTGCGCGTGGATCTTCTGCTGCACGAGCGGCATGCGGCTCTGGCCGCCCACCAGGATGATCTCGTCGATCTCCGAGCGGGAGATGCCCTTCTCCGCGAGCACGCGGTCGCAGATCTCGAAGGTGCGGTCCACGAGGTCGCCCGTGAGGTTGTTGAGATAGTCGCGGGTGAGCGGGATGCGCAGGTCCAACGGCTTGCCCTTGCGCTCCTCGATGTAGGGCAGGTCGATGACGACGTTGGGGATGAGCGTCAGGTCGATCTTCGCCGCCTCGGCGGCGTTCTTGATGCGCTGGAGCGCGATGGGGCTCTCGGTGAGATCGATCTTCGTCTCGTCGCGGAAGCGCTCCAGCACGTACTCCATGATGCGGTTGTCGAAGTCCGCGCCGCCCAGGAAGGTGTCGCCGCCGGTGGCCAGCACCTCGAAGACGTTGCCGGCCAGGTGCAGCACGCTGACGTCGAAGGTGCCACCGCCCAGGTCGTACACGAGGATCTTCTGATCCAGGCCCCGGTTGAAGCCGTACGCCAGCGCCGCGGCGGTGGGCTCGTTGACGATGCGCTTCACGTCGAAGCCGGCCAGCCGCCCGGCCTCCTTCACCGCGTTGCGCTGGTTGTCGTTGTAGTAGGCGGGGACGGAGATGACGGCCGCGTCGATGGGGCCGCCCAGGAACTGCTCGGCGATGGTCTTGAGCTGCGACAGGACGAAGCTGGAGATCTGCGGCAGCGAGTAGAGCTTGCCGCCCATCGTCACCGCGGCGTCCCCGTTGGGGTCCTCCACGATGTCGTAGGGGAAGTACCCCTTGAGGTCCTCCACCGCCTTGGAGTGGAACTTGCGGCCGATGAGCCGCTTGGTGCCCCAGAGCGTGTTCTTGGGGTTCGTCACCATCTGGTCCTTGGCGACGCCGCCGACCAGGAGATCGTTCTTGGCGGAGAGCGCGACCACGGAGGGCAGGATGAGGTTGCCGCGATCCGTGGGGACGATCTTCGGGATGCGGTTGCGCACGGACGCCACCAGGGTGTTGGTGGTGCCCAGGTCAATCCCGACGATGCGTGGTCTGTCCGCCATGAAGGTCAGCGAGCGCACGCCAGGGGGACGGTGCGCCCGTCCTGACTCTCTAGCACGTCGTGCTGTGATGTGCGCGTTTCTAGGCGGATGCTTCCTCCCTGGCTGTAGTTCCGACCGGGCGGTACGCCAGGGGCCCCCTCTTCCTGGCCGCCCTCCCCTCCCGGGGCCCGGAGTTGGGTGGGTGTCCTAGAAGCCGGGTTCCGGATCCGGCCCCAGCTCCCGGACGCGGATGGGGCCGTCGGGTTCGGGGGGCGGGAGCGTGTCGCACACCGTGTCGGGGCCTTGCGGCAGTTCGGTGAGGAAGCGCGACGGCGTCAGCAGGAGCCGTCCGTCCTCCCGGGGCAGCGACGTGTGGGGGTACACGAGCCAGAGGGCCTCCCGTGCCCGCGTGACGGCGACGTAGAAGAGGCGGCGCTCCTCCTCCTCGGCCTCGGGGCTGCGCGTGGCCTGCGACATGGGGAAGCGCCCATCCACCAGCCCCAGCACGAAGACGGAGGCCCACTCCAGCCCCTTGGCCTGATGGACCGTGGACAGGGTGAGGACGTCGTCCGGCGGCTCGCCGGCCAGGGCCCCCTGGGCGGAGAACTCGGAGACGAGGGCGATGTCGGACAGGAAACGCGGCACGTCCTCGAAGCGCTCGGCGAACTCCTGGAGCTGGCGCAGGTCCTCGGTGCGGCGGGTCGCCGCGTCGGACTCCTCTTGCGCCTCGCGCGCCGCCAGCACGTCCGCGAGCAGCGCGCCCGGTCCTCGCGGCCCGCCCCGGGTGAGTGCGGCCATCAGGGACTGGAAGCGCTGGAAGTCGCCCGCGGCCTTGCGCGGTACGTGGGCCTGTACGTCCGGGTGCAGCAGCGCGTCCCCGAGGGGCAGCTCCGGGGGCAGCGAAGAGAGCGCGGTCCACAGGTGCTCGGTGCTGGCGGCGCCCACGCCGGGAAGGCGCCGCGCGAGCCGCTTGAAGGCCAGCTCATCCGCGCGGTGGTGCGCCCAGCGCAGGTGGGCCAGCGCGTCCTTGATGTGGGTCTGCTCGAAGAAGCGCACCCCGGAGCGCACGCGGAACGGGAGGCCGTGGCGCGCGAGCTCCAGCTGCAGCTCCAGCGAGTGCAGGTGGGCGCGGTAGAGCACCGCCATGGACTCCAGCCGCTGGCCCTGGGCCCGCAGCGCCAGGACGCGCTCGGTGACGAAGGCGGCCTGCCCCTTCACGTCGCGGGTGGGGACCACCTGGGGCACGGGGCCCGGGGCTCCGTCGGACACGAGCGCCTTGGGGAACTGGCGGGTGTTGCGCGCGATGACGGCGTTCGCGAGCCGCAGCACCTGGGGCGTGGAGCGGTAGTTGCGCGTAAGCGGGTAGATGCCGCAGCCGGGGTAGCGCTGGGGGAAGTCGATGATGTTGGTGAACTCCGCGCCGCGGAAGCTGTAGATGGACTGGCAGTCGTCGCCCACGACGGTGAGGTTCCTGCGCTCGCCCACGAGCAGGTCCACGAGGTCGCCCTGGAGGCGGTTGGTGTCCTGGTACTCGTCCACGAGCACGCCCTGGAAGCGCGCCGTGAGGTCCGCGCGGATGACGGGGTGCTCCTCGAGCAGCCGCTTCAGGTGCGCGAGCAGGTCGTCGTAGTCCATCAGGTGCATCTGCGCCTTGCGCTGCTGGAAGCGGCGGGCGGTGGCGAACACCTCGGGCGCGACGGGGAGCATCTGCGGCTTGCGCTCCACCAGCACCTGCGACACGGGCTGCTGGAGGTTGGTGGCGAGCGACACGAGCTCCAGCAGCGCGTCCGGACGCGGGAAGCGCTTGTCGCTCTTGAGCTTGCGCTCGGCCAGACACGTGGCCATCAGGTCGCGGGAGTCCTCGCGGTCCAACACCGTGAAGTCGGTGGAGAAGCCCAGCGCGCCCGCGTGCTCCCGCAGGAGCATGTGCGCCGCGTGGTGGAAGGTGCCGCCCAGCATGCGGCCCACGTCCGCGAAGCCGCCGGCCAGCTCCTCCACGCGGCGGATCATCTCGCGCGCGGCCTTGTTGGTGAACGTGAGCAGCAGCAGCGCTTCCGGAGGGACGCCACGCTCCAGCATGAGCGCCACGCGCCAGGTGAGCGTGCGCGTCTTGCCGGAGCCCGCCCCGGCGATGACGAGCACCGGCCCCTCCCCTGCTTCCACCGCCGCGCGCTGCTCGTCGTTGAGCGACGCGGCGAGCTCCAGGCGCGAGGGTGTGACGGCGTGGATCAACGGGACGGGGGCGGCCATGGGGGGCTGGACTCTAACC
>NZ_RAWG01000408.1 GCF_003611735.1 Corallococcus sicarius
TGCCCGCGGTGCTGCACGCGCTCAAGCACGTGGTGGGGGAGGCGGGCCCGTGGCGCGGCGGCCGGCTGCTCCTGAACCTCAACCAGAAGGACGGCTTCGACTGTCCGGGGTGCGCGTGGCCGGATCCGTCGCACCGTTCGATGCATGAGTACTGCGAGAACGGCGCGAAGGCGGTGGCGGAGGAGGGGACGAAGGAGCGCGTGACGCCGGAGTTCTTCCGCGAGTGGAGCGTGGCCCGGCTCGCCGAGCAGTCCGACCTGTGGCTGGGCAAGGCCGGAAGGCTCACGCACCCGATGGTGCTGCGCGAGGGCGCCACGCACTACGAGCCCCTGTCTTGGGACGACGCGTTCGCGCTGGTGGCGGAGGAATTGAACGCGCTGGGCTCACCCGACGAGGCCGCGTTCTACACGTCCGGCCGCACGAGCAACGAGGCCGCGTTCCTCTACCAACTGTTCGTGCGGGAGTTCGGCACCAACAACCTGCCGGACTGCTCCAACATGTGCCACGAGTCCAGCGGCACGGGGCTCTCGGAGACGATTGGCATTGGCAAGGGCTCCGTCACGCTGGAGGACTTCGACCACGCGCAGGCCATCTTCGTCATCGGGCAGAACCCGGGCACCAACCACCCGCGCATGTTGACGGCGCTCCAGGCCGCCGCGCGCCGGGGCTGTGAGATCGTCAGCATCAACCCCCTGCCGGAGGCGGGCCTCAACCGCTTCAAGCACCCGCAGGAGGTGCTGCACCTGATGGGCCCCGGCACCGCGCTCAACAAGCTCTTCCTCCAGGTGCGCATCAACGGCGACGTCGCGCTCCTCCAGGGGCTGGGCAAGGCGCTGCTGGAGCGCGAGGCGAAGGCGCCGGGCACCGTGGTGGACCAGGCGTTCATCGAGGGCCGGACGGCGGGCTTCGATGCGTACCGGGCGCACCTGGACGCCGTGTCGTGGGACGACGTGGTGACGGAGAGCGGCGTGTCCCGCGAGCAGGTGGAGGAGGCCGCGGACATCCTCGCGCGCTCCGAGCGCACCATCTTCTGCTGGGCCATGGGGCTCACCCAGCACCGCAACGCGGTGGGCAACGTGCAGGAGATCGTGAACCTGACGCTCCTGCGCGGGAGCATCGGCAAGGCAGGGGCGGGCGTGTGCCCGGTGCGTGGCCACAGCAACGTGCAGGGTGACCGCACGATGGGCATCTGGGAGCATCCGAAGCCAGAGTTCGTGGATGCGCTGGAGCGCGAGTTCGGCTTCTCGCCGCCGCGCCACACCGGCCTGGACACCGTGGCCACGATCAAGGCGATGCACGACGGCCGGGTGAAGGTGTTCTTCGCGATGGGCGGCAACTTCCTGTCGGCCACGCCGGACACGGAGTTCACCGCCGAGGGCCTGAGGCGGACGCGGCTCACGGTGCACGTGTCCACCAAGCTCAACCGCGCGCACCTGGTGCACGGCAAGCGCGCCCTCATCCTCCCGTGCCTCGGGCGCACCGAGCACGACGTGCAGGCCACGGGCAGGCAGTTCGTCACGGTGGAGGACTCGATGGGCATGGTGCACGCGTCGCGCGGCGCGGTGACTCCCGCGTCCGAGCACCTGCTCAGCGAGCCCGCCATCGTCGCCCGGCTGGCGCACGCGGTGCTGGGGGCTCGCTCGAAGGTGCCGTGGCTGTCGCTGGTGGCGGACTACGACCGGGTGCGCGAGCACATCTCCCGCTGCATCCCGGGCTTCGAGGACTTCAACCGCCGCGTGCACGCGCCCGGTGGCTTCGCGCTGCCCAACGGCCCGCGCCAAGGCGTCTTCCCCACGCCGGACGGCAAGGCGCACTTCACCGTGCACGCCATGCCCCGGCTGCGGCTGGAGCCCGGGCAGCTGCTGATGATGACGCTGCGCTCGCATGATCAATACAACACGACCGTGTATGGGCTGGATGATCGCTACCGCGGCATCCACCAGGGACGGCGCGTGGTGTTCCTGCACCCGGAGGACGTGAAGGCGCGGGGGCTGACGGCGGGGCAGAAGGTGGACCTCACCAGCCACTTCCAGGGTGAGACGCGCGTGGCCCGCGAGTTCGTGGTGGTGCCGTACAACATCCCCCGGACGTGCGCGGCCACGTACTTCCCGGAGGCGAACGTGCTGGTGCCCGTGGACAGCCACGCGGAGAAGAGCCGCACGCCCACGTCGAAGTCCGTCGTCATCACCGTGGCGGCGAGTCCCGCGTGAGTCCTTCGAGGTTCCATGCAGCCGTCGGTTGAGGCCAGGTGGCCGGAGTCGCTCCAGCCCCTCTATGCGCAGGTGGCGGAGGCGCTGCCCCAGGAGGCCGTGGCCGCGAGCGCCGGCTGGCGCGACACCTTCGCCCATTGGGTGCGCGGCGCCTCGCTGGAAGAACGCACGCGAGCGCAGGCCGCCGCGTGGGAGCGGCTGTCCCCCGGGGAGCGCACGCCGGGCGAACTACTCTTCCTCGTGTCGACGTGCAGCGAGCTGCTCTGGCCCTACGCGGAGCCGCCCCCGGGCCTGTTGCGGCAGTTGCTCGCGAGGCAGCACGACGCGGTGGCCGCGCTCCGGGACGCGGGTGAAGTGGAGGGCGCGGAGCGGCTCCAGAAGGAGACGGACGCGGCGCTGTCCAAGGTCCTCACGCGCTACCTGAAGCGGCACCCGGATGCGCTGCTGGCCCTGGTGCGCGGTGTGCCGTGCACGTTCGACGGCCGCGCGCTGCGCTTCCAGGACGCGGTGGACGTGGACCTGAAGCAGGTGCTGGGCGCGGGGCCGAAGTCGGTGGGCCTCTTGGAGCAGCTGCGCGCGCTGCTGCCGGACACGCGCGAGGAGGGCCGCGACCGGCTGGCCGAGTTCATCCGCACGCGCGCCGCCCGCGTCCCCTGGCGCGAGGCGAGCGAGGTGCTGGGCGAGCGGCTCTTCGCGCTGGCGACCTCACCCGACGGTCGCGGCGGCATGCGCGGCTTCCTCGCGTGTTATCCCAACGGGCGCAAGGAGCCGGACTGGTGTTCGCGCGCGGGGCTGCTGCTCGCGCGCACGGTGGAGGTGGGCGGACCGCCCGCGGTGGTGGAGAACCTGTGCGACCTGCTCACGCTCTTCGACTCGCCGCCGGTGGATGGGCTGCGCGGGGCGCTGGGCGCGCTGGTGCAGAGCGACTTCGAGGCCGCGGCGGACCTGGGCCACGCGCGGTTCGTCCTGGACCACTGCCAGGGCACGATGCGCAAGAACGAGCCCGCGCTAGCGCTCGCGCTCCTGTGGCTGGAGGAGCGGCTGTTCCGCGCGGCCGTGCGGCGCGGCGTCCCGGAGGCCTTCGAGCGGCGCACCCGCGCCCGCGCGAAGCTGGAGTCGCTGCCCGGCTTCGCGCACCTGGTGTGGCTCGCGGAGGAGTGCGCGGAGGTGTGGCCGCGCTTCCGCTCCTCGGCGCGGCCCGGGCTGGACGGCCTGGTGGCGTGGCGCGGTGAGGTGGCGCAGCGCATGGGGAAGAAGCCCGTGCTGCGCAAGGCGGCCATCGAGTTCCTCCTCTGGTGCGCGCCGGACGAGGCCTCCTCGGAGGCGGAGCTGGCGGCGCTGGCCCTGGTGCGCACCGCCACGGACCGGCGGCTGGTGCGCCGCATGTTGGAGCACCCGTCCCCCAAGGCCCGCTTCCGCGCGCGCTCGCTCCAGTCCTGGCTCCAGGCGGGAGCAGGGCAGGGCACGTCGCCCGCGCCGGTGGAGGCCTCCGAGCCCTCGACGCTGACAGCCTCCCTGCGGCATTTGCACGCGACGCGCGCGGTGCCGGTGGGCGGACGCACCTGGCTGCGCGACCGCGACCTGGAGGACCTGCTGGTGGGCGCGGTGGGGCGCGTGGAGGCGGACGTCGCCTCGCGCCACCCGGAGCGCTTCCGCGAGGACACCGCGGAGCTGGTCGCCGGACTGCTGGAGGGCGTGCGCTCGGAGCTGGAGCGCATCCAGGCGGACCTGGGGTCGCTGCTGGCGCAGGGCGGGCGCGCGTCGCCGCTGTCGCTGGCGATGACCGTGCAGCGTCCGGTGTCCGTGGCCCGTGACGGCGCCGTGGAGGTGGCCTTCGTGGTGTCGGTGGAGCGCGAGGGCTTCGTGCGCACGCGGCGCGTCGTCCGGGTGCCGGTGGCGAAGCTGGAGCAGCGCGGCGAAGGCCAGTGGCTGCCCACGTTCCGGCTGGGCCGCGAGCGGCTGGACGCGCTGCTTTCGCGCACGGAGGCCGCGTTCTGTCTCTTCCTGGTGCCTGCCTTCGTGCGCGCCGAGTGCTGGGTGGTGCCGGCGCGGCTGGCGCGGGCGCTGATGGAGACCCAGGGCGCCCTGTCCGGCGTGCCCCGCGAGGCGGCCCAGGGCGTGTCCCGGCCCCTGGCGCAGTGGCTCGTCTACGACGTGCTGGGCCTGTGGGTGGGCGACGAGCGGCCCGACGTGGTGGACGCGGTGAGGGACGGCGACACCGGCGCGGACTTCGTGGTGGACCTGACCGTGCGCTGAGCCTTCGCCGGGGGATGGGAAAAAGCCCCGGGAAATGTCCGGGAATATCCAGAAGCCCCGGCGTAAAGGCTGACGAGGGGTGCTGGAACATCGTCCGGGTCTCAGGTCCATGGCGGGGACTCCACCCGCGTCCGCTCGCAGCACGATGTGCCATGGCCGCCCGGATGCCGCCTGAAGCACTTGCGCGCCTACTGAGTCTGGCCGTGCGTTGAACGAAGCCGTGCCCTGGGGGGGAGCATGTCCTCAATGAAGCTGTCGAGTGAGGAGGCCGCCGTGTCGCGTTTCCACTGCGAGATGAAGACGGAGCGCAAGGGGGCCCGCGCGCGGGCTCCGGACGGGCGACCGGGCACCTTCGTGGACGGGGTCCGGTGGCGCCAGTCGCGGCCGCGAAGAGGGGGCGGCCCCGGCCACGTCGCCACGCACTCCGAGGCCCGTGAGGAAGGGGGAACTCACGGGCCTTCGGAGCGCGCGGTCTTCGGGGAGCTGGTGGCCACGTCCGCTTCGGCCCGGGCCAGCTTCGAGCGGATGGCGTGCGCGGCGGCCTGCTACGCGACGGTGTTGTTGGAAGGGGAGACGGGCACGGGGAAGAGCCGCGCGGCGCTCGCCATCCACCGCGCGGGGACCCGAGCGAGCGCGCCCTTCCTCGTCGTGGACTGCGGCGCGCTCCCGGCCAACCTCCTGGAGAGCGAGCTGTTCGGCCACGAGAAGGGGGCCTTCACCGGCGCCATCCAGCGGCGCGTGGGCGCCTTCGAGGAGGCGGACGGCGGCACCATCTTCCTCGATGAGATTGGAGAGCTGCCCGCGGAGCTGCAGCCCAAGCTGCTGCGCGTGTTGGAGAACCGGGAGATCCGCCGCCTGGGCTCCAACACGCATCAGACGGTCAACGTGCGCGTCATCGCGGCCACGCACCGCGACCTGCGCGCGGAGGTGGCGGCGGGCCGCTTCCGGGCGGACCTCTACTTCCGCCTCGCCGTGGTGGGCATCCCGCTCCCATCCCTGCGCGAGCGGCCGGAGGACATCCCGCTCATCGCCGAGCGCATCCTCGCGGGCCTGGGCGCCACGCCCGAGCAGCTGGCGACGCTGACCGCGCCGCGGTTCGTCGCGCAGCTCCAGCACGCCGCGTGGCCGGGCAACGTGCGCGAGCTGCGCAACCACCTGGAGCGCTGCCTCGTCTTCCAGAGCGCGCTGCCGCCCGCGATGTCCGCGTCGGGCGTCCTGGATCCGGCGCCGCCGCCCCGCGCCGTGGATGCGTCGCTGACGTACGCGGAGTCCCGCCGTCGGGCGCTGGAGGCGTTCGAGCGCGACTACGTGGAGGCGCTCCTCAAGCTGCACAAGGGCAAGGTGTCCCAGGCCGCCGCCGCCGCGGACATGGACCGCGTGTACCTGTACCGGCTCCTGCGCCGGCACGGGCTGCGCAGCTGACACCACCGGAGCTGACCTGGCGCGAAGGGCCCCGTTCACAAATCCCACGCGGGAAGGGGACAGCTGGCGGAGAATCCCGCCCATGCCCGGCACCCTCTTCGATCTGCACACGCTCCCGGCGATGCCCGCCGCGCTCCTCCGCGCGGCCTTCACCCGCAGGAAGGGCCACGGCACGGCCCTGCCGGACCTGACGATCCGGGCACACGGCTGCCGCGCGTCCCCCGTGCTGCTGGAGCGCTACCGGGCCGCGTGCGGCTTCGATGCCGACGGCTTCCTGCCGCTGACGTACCCGCAGGTGCTCGCGACGCCGCTGCACCTGGGCCTGCTGGGCCTGCCCGACTTCCCGTACCCCGTGCTGGGCACGGTGCACGTGCGCAATCACATCCAGCAGCACCACCGCATCGCGGACGATGCCGCGCTCACCGTGGCCTGTCACTTCGACGGACACCGCGAGGTGCCTGCGGGCCATGAGTTCGACCTGCACACCCGCGTCGAGGCGGAGGAGAGCGGCGAGCTCTTGTGGCAGGCCGTCACCACCATGCTGCGGCGCAACGGGGACCGGAGGGACAAGGACGCCCCGCGCAAGGAGCGCCCGCCCGACGACGCCCAGGCCGCGCGCTTCGCGGCGAGCCGCCCCGCGCCGTGGACCGTCCCGTCCGACACCGGCCGCCGCTACGCGCACGCCTCCGGCGACTACAATCCCATCCACCTGACGGCCCTCACGGCGCGCCCCTTCGGCTTCCCGCGCGCCATCGCGCACGGCATGTGGACGCTCGCGCGCTGCGTGGCGGAGCTGGGAGAGGCGGCCCACGGGGACGCGCTCCGGCTGGACTGTGACTTCAAGAAGCCCCTGCTCCTGCCCGCCCGCGTGACGTTCCAGACGGCCCGCGAGTCCACGGGCGTGGCGTTCCGGGTGCTGTCGGCACGGCCCTGCCGGACCTGACGATCCGGGCACACGGCTGCCGCGCGTCCCCCGTGCTGCTGGAGCGCTACCGGGCCGCGTGCGGCTTCGATGCCGACGGCTTCCTGCCGCTGACGTACCCGCAG
>NZ_RAWG01000409.1 GCF_003611735.1 Corallococcus sicarius
CGCGTGGGTCCAGCCCCGTCCCGCCCGAGGCGTTCCGCTGACGGAGGCCCCCGCCCGCGTGCTGCCCTCACCTGAAGGCGCCGCCGTGGTGGGCGTGCCCCTCCGAGCCAGCGTGTCCCGCGTCGCGGTGCGCCCCGGCCAGCATGTGAAGAAGGGCCACGTGCTGATGGAGGTGCACATGCCCGAGGCCGTCCAGGCTGCGGGACGTCACCAGGCGGCGACGCTCCGTCGTGAGGCCTACGCCCGGCGGCGAGAGCAACTGCTCGCCCTCCAATCACAAGGCATGGCGCGACTGACGGAGCTGGCCGAAGCCGAGACACACCTCGCGGAGGCCCAGGCCGAAGCACAGGCCGCGCTCGCGCTGCTCGCGGTGGCGGGACTCAACGCCGCGGACACGGCCGCCGTGGCGCGCGGGGGCCCGGTGCCGCTGCGCAGTCCCGTGGAGGGAATCGTCACCGAGGTCTCCGGCGTGCTGGGAGAGACACGTGAAGGCGGAGGCGCGCCACTGGTGCGCATCATGGGAGAGGGTGAAGCCCTGCTCGAAGCCCGCTTCGCCCGCACCCTCCCCGCCGAGGCGCGCTTCGAGCTGGTGCTCCCCGGAGAGGCCCCTCTATCGCTGAAGGAAGCCGGCCGCGCGCCCGCCGTGGACTCGCGCGATGGCACCACGGCCACGTGGTTCATCCCGGAGACGCCGCGCGCCCTGCCCTCGGGCCTCACCGGCAGGGTGCGCGTGCGCGCGGACAGCCTGCCGGGCGTCAGCGTCGTCCCCGCCAGAGCACTGCTGCTGGAGTCCGGCCGCGCGGAGGTGCTGGTGCGCACCGCGGCCGGCTTCCGCCGTCAGCCGGTGGAAGTCGTGGCCATCTCCGGCGCGGAGGCCCTGGTGCGTGGAGCCGCGGAAGCAGACGTGGTGGCCGCGGACGCGGGGGCCCTGCTCCTGGCGGAGGGCACGCGATGATCTCCCGCCTCGTGGAAGCCAGCGTCCGGCATCGAGGCCAGGTGCTCGCGCTGACGGCGGTGCTCGCCATCGCCGCGGGCGTGGTGGCGTGGCGCCTGGAGCTGGACGCGCTGCCCGACATCACCACCCATCAGGTCCTCATCCTCACCCGGGCCCCGGGCCTCACGCCGGAGGAGGTCGAGCGGCTCGTCACCCGTCCCATCGAAACCGCTCTCGGCGGCATCCCCGGCCTCGTCGAGCACCGTAGCCTCTCTCGCTATGGCATCTCCTCCGTCACCGCCGTCTTCGAGGACTCCGTGGACGCCTACCGCGCGCGCCAGGGCGTGCAGGAGCGCCTCAACGGGCTCGCCTCCAGCCTCCCCCTCGGCGTGGAGACACCGCAGCTCGGCCCCCTCACGGGCGGCCTCGGGGAAGTCCTCCACTTCACGCTGGGCTCCCCCCTGCGCACACCCGCCGAGCTGCGCGAACTGGCCGAGTTCCGCGTGGCCCCGCTCCTGCGCGCCGTCCCGGGCGTCGTCGAGGTGAACAGTTGGGGAGGTCAGCAGCGCACGCTGGAGGTGCGCGCGGACGCGGCGAAGCTCGCGGCACGCGGGCTGACACTCTCCGACGTGCGGGACGCGCTGGAGGAGGCCTCGGGCGCGGTCCCCGGAGCCAGCCTCCCCGCCGCGGAGCGCCAGGTCCTGGTGCGCGCGGTGGCCCGTCCCCCGGGGGCCACGGAGCTGGGCGGCGCCATCATCCGCACGCCCGACGGCGCCACCGTGCGCATGTCGGACGTGGCCGAGGTCGTCCCGGGCGCCCTGCCCCGCATCGGCACCGCCACCGCCAATGGCCGGGGCGAGACCGTCTACGTCATGGTGCAGATGCTCCGCGGCGCCAACGCCCTGGACGTGGTGGAAGCCCTCCACACCCGCATGCCCGACGTGAAGGCCGCGCTCCCCGAGGACGTGCGGGTGGACCTCGTCTATGACCGTGGCGTCCTCGTGCGCGGCACGCTGCGCACGGTGGCGAAGAACCTCGCCGAGGGCGGCCTGCTCGTCATGGTGGTGCTGCTCGCCCTGCTGGGCAGCCTCCGGGCGGGCCTGCTCGTCGCCTCGGCGATTCCGCTGTCCATGCTGGGGGCCGCCCTGGGCATGGTGCTGCTGGGCATCCCCGGCAACCTGATGAGCCTGGGCGCCATCGATTTCGGCCTGCTCGTGGACGGCGCGGTGGTGATGGTGGAAGGCGTGTTCCATCACCTCGGTCACGCACGCAACCCGATGTCTCGCGAGGCGTGGCGCGACAAGGTGGGCTCGGTGACAGCCTCCTTGTCGCGGCCCGTGTTCTTCTCCGTGCTCATCATCATGCTCGTCTACGTGCCCGTGCTGTCGCTCACCGGCGTGGACGGGAAGATGTTCCGCCCCATGGCCCTCACGGTGGTGCTGGCGCTCGCCACCTCGCTGGTGCTGGCGCTCACCTTCATCCCCGCGGCGGCGAGCCTCGTGCTGCGCCCCCAGGACATTCCCGAGCGCGAGCCCTGGCTGGTGCGCGCCGTGGAGCGCGCCTACCGCCCGCTGCTGGAGCACGGGCTGCGCCGCCCCGCCTGGGTGGCGTGCAGCGCGGCGGCCCTGCTCGTCCTGGGCGTCGTCCTCTACCTGCGCGCCGGCATCGAGTTCACCCCCCAGCTCAGCGAGGGCGACCTGGTGGTGCAGACGACACGCGGGGGAGACATCGGCATGGAGGCCGCCGCGCGAGAGGCCGGCCAACTGGAGGCCGCCCTGCTGCGCCACGTCCCCGAGGTGACGCAGGTGGTGTCACGCGTGGGCAGCCCCGCGGTGGCCACCGACATCATGGGCCTGGAGCAGGCAGACGTCTTCGTCACCCTCAAGCCGCGCGAGCAGTGGCGCTCCGGCCTCACACCCGAGACACTGGTGGAGGACATGCAGCGCGCGCTCGATGCCCATGCTCCCGGCGGGGAGCCCTCCTTCACGCAGCCCATCCAGATGCGCTTCAACGAGCTGCTCGGAGGCTCCGTCACCGACGTGGCGGTGAGCCTCTACGGCGAGGACCTGCGCGAATTGCATCGGCTCGCGGAGGCCGTGGCCGCCAAGGTGACGGGCGTGAAGGGCGCGGTGGACGTGCGCGTGCTCGCGCCGCCCGAGGTGTCCCTGTTGGAGGTGGAGCCCCGTCCGCTGGACGCCGCGAGCGTGGGCTTCTCCGTGAGGCAGGTCCTGGAGGCGGTGCAGGGGGTGCGCACGGGCCTGGAGGTCGGCGCCACCTTCGACGGGCCCGTGCGCGTGCCCATCGTCCTGCGGCTCGGCGCGAATACGGAGGCCTTCTCGCTGGAGTCCCTGCCACTGCCCACCGCGTCGGGGAGCCTGGTGCCGCTGTCGCGCGTGGCGGACGTGCGGCTGACCTCCGCGCCGGCGCTGGTGAACCGGCAGGAGGGACAGCGCCGGCTGGTGGTGGGCTTCAACGTGCGCGGCGCGGACCTGGGCACGGTCGTGGAGACCGCCCGGGCGCGCGTGGCGACGGAGGTCCAGCTTCCGTCCGGCTACCGGGCCGTCTGGGGCGGCCAGTACGAAACGCTGACCGCAGCCACGCGACGGCTCTCGGTGGTCATCCCCGCGGTGGCGGTGCTCATCGTGACGGTGCTCATCGCGGCCTTCGGGCGGCTCAGGCCGGCGCTCATCATCTTCACGCACGTGCCCTTCGCCTGCGTGGGCGGCATGCTGGCGCTGGCGCTGCGAGGCATGCCCGTGTCCATTTCCGCGGCCATCGGCTTCATCGCCCTGTCAGGCATCGCGGTGCTCAACGGCGTGGTGTGGGTGTCGCGCCTGCTGCACCATGAAGCGGAGGGCCTGCCGGTGACGCAGGCCGTGCGCCTCACCGCGAGCGAGCGGCTGCGCCCGGTGGTGATGACGGCGCTGGTGGCCACCCTGGGCTTCGTGCCCATGATGCTGGCGCAGGGCATGGGGGCGGAGGTGCAGCGGCCCCTGGCCACGGTGGTGGTGGGCGGGCTGGTGACGTCCACGCTGCTCACCCTGGGCGTGCTGCCCTCGCTCTATCCGTGGTTGTCTCGGCGCCGCACCCGGGCCGGGCCCCTGGGCACGGCACCGGAGGAGCCCGCATGAAGCTGCTGCTGGTGGAGGACGAGGCGCGCATGGCCCTGCTGCTGCGCCGGGGGCTGTCCGAGGCGGGCCACCAGGTAGACGTGTGCGAGCGGGGCGAGGACGCGCTCCAGCAGGGGATGGACGTGCCGTACGATGTCGTGCTGCTGGACTGGAACCTGCCGGACCTGGACGGGCTGGCGGTGCTGCGGCGCTGGCGCGAGCGTGGACTGCGCACCCCGGTGATGCTCCTCACCGCGCGCGGCACGGTGGGCGAGAAGGTGGCGGGACTGCGCGCCGGCGCGGACGACTACCTGGCGAAGCCCTTCGCCTTCGAGGAGCTGCTCGCGCGGCTGGAGGCCCTGCACCGCCGGGGCGACACGGGCACGCCGGTGCGGAACATCGGCCCGCTGGTGCTGGACGCACGCCGACGGGTGCTGAGGCACGGGGACCAGGAGCAGCCGCTCACCGGGCGCGAGTTCGCCCTCTTCCAGGAGCTTGCCGGTCACATGGGCGAGGTGCACTCGCGCTCGGAGCTCCTCATGCGCGTGTGGGGTGACACCTTCGACGGGCCCCCCAACATCGTGGATGTGTACGTGGGCTACCTGCGAGGGAAGCTGGCCCGGCTGGGAGCGGGAGGCGCGGTGTCCCTCCAGTCGGTGCGCGGTGTGGGCTTCCGGCTGGTGGTGGGGGAGGCGCAGTGAGGCTGGCCGTGCGGCTGTGGCTGCTGGGCGCGGGCGTGCCGGTGCTGGGCGTGGTGCTGGCGTTGCTGCTGGCGGGCCAGCTCTTCGAGGCGTACCTGGAGCGCGTGGTGGACGATGCGCTGCTGTCGCAGGCCGCCGCGGAGGCGGTGAGCCTCTTCGACGGCCCCGGAGGGGAGCCCCACCTGCACATGGAGGACTCGCCGCTCTCGGACCTGGTGCGGTCCTTCACGCCGGTGGCGGAGGTGTACGGGCCGGACGGGCGGCGCGTGCTGTCCTTCCCGCCCACGGCCGACACGTCCAGGGAGCAGCTCCAGCGGCTTCCCGACACGGACGCGCCCCGGCTGGAGACGGTGCGCGAGGGCGACACGCTGCTGCGCCGCGTGACGGTGCGCGTGGTGTCTCCCCGGGGCGTGCCGTACGTGCTGCGGCTGTCCGCGTCACTGGCGTGGGAGGAAACGGCGGTGCGCGCCTTCCATGGCATCACCCTGGGGCTGGCCGGCCTGTTGGGGCTCGTGTTCTTCGGCTTGCAGACATGGCAGGCGCGGTGGCTGGAGCGCAGGCTCGCGGAGCTGCGCGGCCTCATCACCCAACTGCGCGAGGGCCTGTGGTCCGGAGCACCCGCTGGAGGGACGGCCCAGGACGAGGTGGCGGAGGTGGAATCCGCGCTGCGCGAGGCCGCGAAGCGCCTGTCGTCCGCGCGCGAGGCGCAGGAGCAGTTCATCGCCCGCGCCGCGCACGAGCTGCGCACACCGCTGGCGCTCATGCGCACGCAACTGGACATCGCGCTGTGGAAGGAGCGCGATGGCACCGAGCTGCGCGAGTCGTTGGAGGAGACTCGCCGCGAGGTGGAGCGCCTGTCCCTCCTGGCGGGCAACCTGCTGGACCTCGCCTCCTTCGGCCGTGGCACGTGGGAGGTGAAGCACGAGGACTTGCGCGTGCTGCTGGAGGATTCGTCGGCGGCGGCGCGAGCACAGGCGGAGGAGCAGGGCGTCTGGGTGACGGTGGACGCGCCGGAGCCAGCGCTGTGTACCCTCCACGCGAGCTCCGTGCGGCAGGCGGTGGACAACCTGCTGGCCAATGCGCTGCGCTTCGCCCCGAGCGGCACGGAGATCACGATGCACGCGGAGCGGCACGACGGCATGTGGCGGCTGACCGTGCGGGACAGGGGGCCCGGCATTCCTCCGGAGCACCGGAAGAGGGTGTTCGCCCCGTTCTACCGCGCGGAGCCCTCCGGCCGCGGCGCGGGCCTGGGGCTCGCGGTGGTGCAGGATGTGGCCCGGCGTCACGGCGGCCACGCTTATGTGGCGGAGACCCAAGGCCCTGGCGCAGAGGTGGTGATGGAGTTGCCGGAGGTGGGGCCGGCCACGCATTGACAGCCGTCACCCTGCCGGAGCGCAGCGAACAGGCACGGTCGCGCTTGTCTGTCCGAAGTCCTGAAAGTGACCAGGTGGTATCAATTTCCCGGCCCACCCAGCCGCCACACCGTGAACGTGTGCAGTCGCCGGCCCCGGAAGACTCCGGTGAGCTTCACCGGGCCCTCCACGGATCCGAAGCGTTGCACCAGCTCCTCCGGAGGCTCCGCGCCGTTCTCCGAACACCACAGCACGTCCTGCCCGGGCTTCAGGTCCAGCGGAGGCCAGACGTCGTACTGGCTCTTGCGCCGGGCCGGGCCCACCGTGTCCGTCTCCACGCCCGCGGCCAGGGCCACCTGCGAGGCCAACTGGTACGTGGGCGCGTACACCGCCGTGCGGCCCGGCTTCATGCCGGGGAAGAGCTGCTCGGGCGTGGCCAGCTTCTCCAGCGGACCCCAGCCATGCGTCCGTGACAGCAGCACGTCCCGCTCGAACGTCAGCACCGGGAACAACAGGTGTGACGTCACCGCGAGCGACACCGCCAGCCCACTCCACGCCGCCGCCCGCTGCCACGCCGGCCGCATGCCCGCGACGCCGATGCACGCCGCGAGGTACGCCGCCGCCGGCCAGTTGGCCTCGCCCCGTGTGCGCGCCGCCGCGTAGCCGAAGAACACCAGCGGCACCAGCGTCGCCATCCGCAACAAGAACTGCTCGCGCGGCCCTCGTACCGCGTACACCAGCGCCAGCGGAAAGAGCACCGGCCCACCCATGGCCAGCTGTCCCGCCAGGTACTCGCCGAACGCTGTCTCTTATACACAACT
>NZ_RAWG01000040.1 GCF_003611735.1 Corallococcus sicarius
GATGCGGTCGGTGCGCGGCTTGGGCTTCGGGGCCGGGGCGGCGGTGGCGGCCGGCTTCGGCTGCGCGGCCTGCTTCACGCCCTTGCGGATGGCCTGCTGGCGGAAGACCACCACCGGCTCCGGCAGCTCGACGGTCTCGGGAACCCGGCCGGAGATGAAGACCACCAGCCCCAACAGCCCCGCGTGCACGCCGATGGAGACCCATGCGCCCGTGCCGAACCGTCCCGAGCGCAACCCTCGCTGTTCGATGACCGACTCAAACATCTGCCCGCCTCCTGGTTGGGATGGACGCTCCAGGCGTCCTGCCCCCACAGGAAGCAACCTACGGAGTCGCCACCCCCGAAGGGCGGCCGTGGCTCCATGCCTTCGTCATGGTTGCGTCATGACGGGCCGGCACCCGGCACCTCCATGCGGTAGCCCACGCCGCGCAGGGTGTGGATGGTGAAGCCGGAGGTGCTCGTCCACCCGAGCTTCTTCTTCAGGTTCGACACGAAGTTGTCCACCGTGCGCGGATCCACGATGACGTCGCGGCCCCACACCGCGTCCAATATCTCTCCCCGGGGCAGGGCGCGGTCGCGGTGGCGCAGCAGGAAGGCCAGCAGGTCGAACTCCGTGCGCGTCAGGTCCACCTCGCTGCCATCCGCGCGCAGCACCGCGCGCCGGCCCAGGTCCAGCGTGAAGGCGCCGAAGGTCATCACCTGCGGCGGCGCCGTGCCGGCCCTGCGCACCAGCGCCCGCACGCGCGCGAGCAGCTCTCGCAGGCGGTACGGCTTGGTGAGGTAGTCCTGCGCGCCGGCCTCGAAGCCGCGCACCAGGTCGTCCTCCAGCGAGCGCGCGGTGAGCATCAGCACCATGCTCTTGACGCCCTCCGAGCGGAGCCTGCGGCAGAAGCTGTAGCCGTCCTCGCCCGGCAGCATCACGTCCAGGATGAGCAGGTCGAACGCGCGCTGCTGCAGGTGCGGCCCGGCCTCCTTCGCGGACGGGGCCTCCGTCACGTCGTAGCCCTCGTCGCGCAGGTTGTCGCGCAGGCCCAGGCGCAGGTTGGCGTCGTCCTCGACGATGAGGATGGAGGGGCGGGTGGAGGGGGGCGTCGTCGTCGTCGTCATCGGCGCGGCTCGGAGAAGGTCAGGGCGAAGGTGGTGCCCTCCGGGCTGGAGGAGGCGATCTGGATGCTGCCCTGGTGCATGCCCATGATTCTGCGGCACAGCGCCAGCCCCAGGCCACTTCCGTGCACCTCCGGGCCGGACGTCGTCAGCCGGTAGAAGTCGTCGAAGACGCGCTCCCACTCCTCCGGGGGGATGCCCATGCCGTTGTCGCTGAAGAGCACCGTGACGCCGAAGCCCGGCTGCGGGTACGCGCGCACGGTGAGCACCACGGGGCTGCGCTGGTTGTAGAGGCACGCGTTGCGGCCCAGGTTGGCGAACAGCATCCGCACGAGCGACGCGTCCGCGTCCAGCTCCACGTCGTCCACCTCCGAGCGCAGCTCCACCGGCACCGTGACGGCGTCCTGCAGGTCATCGCGCAGCGTGCCCACCGCCTCCTCCAGCCGCACGCGCGAGGGCCTCAGCGCCCAGCGCCCCTTGTCGATGCGGTTGAAGGACAGGATGTTCTCCACGAGGAAGTGGAGCCCCTCCGCCGCGCGCACGATGCGGGTGGGGTAGTCCCCGGCCTCGGGGCTCTTGCCCAGCCTTCGCTCCAGCGTCTCGCCCAGCAGGCGGATGGAGGCCAGCGGCGTGCGCAGCTCGTGCGAGACGGTGGAGACGAAGTCGCTCTTGAGCTCCACGAAGCGGTACTTGCGCTGCTGGGCCACCACCGCCAGCGCCGCGATGGCGGACGCGAGCGCGCCGCACGCCATCACCAGCAGCGTCTTCAGGCCATAGCGCGCTTCAATATCCGCCTCCGCCGCCGCCCACCCGGGCATGGCCACCTCCAGCCCCGGGTCGGACAGGTGCCGCACCACGCCCGCGGGCCGCAGCCGCACCTCTCCGTCCTTCGTGATGAGCTCGCGGGCCCGCAGCTCCTTCGTCAGGTCCGCGAGCAGCGTCCGCATGTCCACGGCGAGCCCACGGACCTGTTCGGCGCCCGGCTCCACGTACCACTGCTCGCCCAGGAGGAACGGCCCCCCCAGGGCGTCGGGCATCACCAGCGCTCCGGCGCCAGCCTCCCGCACCCGGGCCTGGAAGGCGTCGGTGGGCTCCGACAGCTCCTGGCTCAGCGCCACGATGCGCGCCTGGAGGAAGTCGAAGTCCGCGCGGGTGAGCCGCGTCCTCGCGCGCAGCAGATCCCGCTGCAGGCCCGCGCCCCGGGCCATGCCGCCCAGCTCCTCCGGGAGCCCCTCGCGCACCAGGGCGCGGATCAACGGAGGCGTCTCGTCCCCGCGTCGCAGGTGCTCCACCACCCGCAGCATGAAGGGCAGCTCCTGGTGTGCCGGCAGCGGATGCGCCGCGTGGTAGCGCAGCAGCGCGTCCACCGCCGCGTTCGTGCGGGCTTCACGCCCGGTGGCCATGGCCGCCTCCACCGCGCGCAGCCGCGCCAGCCGCTCCTGCCAGGATGCGGGAACGGTGCCCTCCTCGAGCGCCCGGGTCAGCTCCTCGTAGGTGGCCTTCGCGGGGGTCTCATCCCCGTCCCGGGGCCAGTCCACGCGCGGCAGGAACTGATGGCCGCGGAACACGAGGTAGAGGCCCTCGCCGGGAAGCAGCGGATCCCCCATGGCCGCGTTCAGGGCGGTCACCTGATCCTTGAGCCGCTGGGCGAGCGTGGTGCGCAGGGCCTCCGCCGCGAGCAATTCCAGGGCCTCGCGCCGTGAGCGCACCTGGCCCCGGGCGTCCTCCCGCTCCTGGGTGAAGATGCGCTGGAGGGTCACCAGCCCCCATCCGAGGGCCAGCAGTCCACAACCCAGGGCGAGCAACGTGGGGAGGAGTCGGCGCAGCATTCGCGTCAGTGCGGACTCTAGCAGTCAGGGTGGAAGGGAGTACGGCCCCGGGCCCGGAGGATGAATAAATACGGGAAGTCCCGCGTCCCCTCGGGGGCTGGAGATCGGAGACGAAGGCATGGGTTCTCGATGGTGGTTCTGTTTGATGGTCGGCCTGGCCTCCCAGGGAGCATTCGCGCAGACCGCGCCGGTCGCCGCGGATGACTGGGGGGATGAAGCGTACGTCGAGCCGTCCAACGCGGACGACTCCGGGCCCATCGCGCCGACCGCGCCTCCGGACATGCCCGCCGAGACGCCGAGCGCCCGGCCCTTCGCCGGGGCGGTGTGGACGTCCGGCCATTGGTACTGGGACGGCGACCAGTGGCAGTTCAAGTCCGGCGGCTGGGTGGAGCGCATGCCGGGCTACCAGTACGTCAACGGTTACTGGGCCCAGGACGGCGACGTGTGGCGCTGGGTGTCCGGAGGCTGGGCGAAGCAGGGCTCCGACGAGGTGGAGATCCCGGTGGAGGTCGCCAGCGAGGACGTGACGGCCACCCAGGCGCCGCCGGCCCTGCGCATCGAAACGCCGCCCCCCGCGCCGGCCCCTGCCTACACGTGGGCTCCGGGCTACTGGTACTGGGGCGTCAACGGCTACGAGTGGGTTGAGGGCTCCTGGATGGAGCCGCCGCGTCCGGGCTTCGTGTTCGTGTCGCCGCGGTGGATCCGCCGCGGGCCTTCCTACGTGTTCATCGGCGGTGGTTGGTCGATGCATGGCTCGGTCCACGTCATCGTCCCGGTGTACCGCCACGCGAGCATCGCCTTCTCCTTCGGCCGTCCGAATCCGTTCCTGCGCACCTGGTACCGGTACCCGGGCGTGTCGTGGCGCTACTACGGCTACGGCCACCACCGCTATCGCCCGGGCTACCACCACCGGTCCGGGTACGGGTATGGGCGCTCGAACTACTACGGGCCCCGCTCGCATCAGGCGTCCCCCGGTTCGCGCTACAACGGCGGCAGGGGCAACGGTCGTCCCGGCAGCTACCGCGAGTCGAGCGGCGCTTGGGGCGGCGGCAACTCCAGCGGTCGCCCCCAGCAGAGCGGCGGCGGCAACGGCAGCTGGGGTGGCGGTTCCGGCGGGCGTCCGGGCGGCAACTCCAGCGGCCATCACCAGCAGGGCGGCAGCAACGGCAGCTGGGGTGGCGGCTCCGGCGGGCGTCCGGGCGGCAACTCCAGTGGCCATCACCAGCAGGGCGGTGGCAACGGCAGTTGGGGTGGCAGCTCCGGCGGGCGTCCTTCGGGCGGCAACTCCAGCGGTCGTCCCCAGCAGAGCGGTGGCGGCTCCAGCGGTTGGGGCGGCGGCTCCGGTGGGCGTCCTTCGGGCGGCGGCTCCAGCGGTCATCACCAGCAGAGCGGCGGCGGCTCCAGCGGTTGGGGTGGCGGCTCCGGCGGTGGGCGCTCCTCGGGCGGCGGCTCCAGCATCCAGCAGACGAGCGGTTCGCGTTCCTCGGGCGGCTCCAGCGGTTGGGGTGGTGGCTCCGGCGGCGGGCGCTCCTCTTCGGGCGGTAGCGGACGCTCGAGTGGTGGCAACGGCGGCGGTTCCCGCGGGGGCGGGAACGGCGGCGGCAACGGCGGCTGGGGTGGCGGTCACCGCTGAAGCGGCCTGAGGGGCCGGGTCAGACCTCGACCTGGCCCATCAACCACGCTTCCAGTTCGCCCAGCTCCCGCTCCTGCGCCTCATGGCGGGAGCGGATGGCCCCCACGGCCTGCTGCATCCCTTCGCGGCTGTAGGGCTTGCCGACCAGCGCGGCCTGCAGGTCTTGCACGAGGTCCGGGTAGAGCGCATCCGAGAAGACCTGCGCGCGCGTGATGTGTCCGTTCTCCGCGTCGACGTGGACCTCGAAGAAGCCCCAGGACAGGTACTCCACCATCTGGTGGTTGAAGCGGGGCGCGTTGCCGAAGCGCCAGTCCCACGACGCGTAGTGCTCGAAGGTGCGCTTGAGCGACGGCTGGCTTTCGAGGAACGAAGGCTCCAGCACCTGCGGCTCCGCGCTTGCTCCGTGGAAGTCGCAGAACGCGCCCATCATCGCCTTCACCAGCGACTCGTGCGTCACCTCCGCCTGGAGGTCGCGGATGTTCATCACCCGCGAGCGCACCGACGCGCTGCCCTTGGACTCCAGCTTCTTCGGGTGCGGCGTGAGGTAGTTGGACAGCCGCGTGAGGTTCGCGCCGATGAGGAACGTGCCGTGGTGGAAGGCGCGGTCCTTCGTCTCGCGGTACGCGCTGCCGCTGATCTTCCGGGGCCCGTCCTCCAGCGGAATCACCAGGTCGTTGCGTCCGGAGGCCTGCGCCTTCACGCCCAGCCGCGACAGCGCATCCAGGAGGATCGTGATGTTGGCCGTCTTGTTGTAGCCCTCCTTCGCGGACAGGAAGGTGAAGCAGGTGTTGCCCAGGTCGTGGAACACCGCGCCGCCGCCGCTCGTGCGCCGCGCGAGGAAGACCTTGTCCTCGTCCATGCGCGTGAGGTTGCACTCGGACCAGGGGTTCTGGTTGCGGCCGATGACGACCGTGTTGTCGTTGCGCCACAGGAAGAGCGTCTGCGTGCTGGGGTCCAGCTCGCGGAAGATCCAGTCCTCGGTCGCGAGGTTGAACCAGGGGTTGTAGGTCTCCGACAGGAGGATGCGGACGCGCGGTGCTTGAGACATGGGCGCGGAGCATAGCCGCGCGCCGTCCACCACGGGACATCCGCCGGGGCCCGGGGGCGATGGTGCTTCCAGAGGCCGCCCTGGACACTCGCTGTCCGTCGGGGCGCGGGCCGGTGACGCGCCGGGAGGGCCGACCATGCGTCATTCGTTTTCCCTGTCACGCCCCCGGGCGGACGGGCCGGTGGTGCTGTGGGGTGGGGCGCTCCCGTCTGGAAGCCTCAAGTACCTGACCTTCGCGCGCTACCTGGCCGCGATGCCGCCGGGCTCACAGGGGCTGGTGGAGCTGTCCGGCGCCTCCAGCGCGCTCGCCCTGGATGTCCTGGGCCGCGAGCGGGGCCTGCCCACGGTGGCGCTGACGGACGCCGCGGGGGAGTCCTACCTGCGGGCCCACGGCTTCAGGGGACAGGTGCACCACGCGGACTCGCTCGCGAAGCTGTGGGAACTCGCGCTGGCGTACGAGCGCAAAGGCTGGTGTTGGCCCCGCCAGCTCTCCAACAGCGCGATGGTGGCGTGCGTGGAGTCCTGGGCCTCGGGCCTGCGGGCGCACGTGCGCGAGCGCTTCCCCCTGGTGCGGCGGGTGGTCTGCGGCTTCGGCACGGGCGCGACGCTGGTGGGCCTGACGCGCGTGTTCTCCACCGGGGGCTTCACCATCACCGGCCTGCAGCCCGCGCCCGGTCAACCGCTGCCCGGCTGGCGGACCTGGGAGGGCCAGAACCTGGGAGCCGAGGACCTGTTCTTCGCGCACCACCAGCGCATCCCCTTGGACACGGCGGCGCCCGCGCCCGACTGCTTCACCGCGCTCCTGGACTGGGCCCGGCGGCAGGAGCGCCCGGAGCAGGTGCTCGTCATCGCGCACAACGCCCAGGAACAGGAACAGGCGTTCGTCGCCATGGCCTGACAGGGCGCCTATCCGTGCAGGGCCTGGAGCCGCGCCTCCACGGCGGCCACGCCCGCGCGCGGGAAGGCGGGCACGTGGGACAGCTCACGCGCGGCGAGCCGCAGCAGCGCCCGCGCGAGCCCCGGCGAGTCGCCCTCCAGCGCGCGGGCCAGCTCGCCGCCCGTCGCCGGGTACACGCGCTCCACGCGCCGCAGCGGATCCAACCCGTCCAGCAGCGAGGCCTCCGGGGCAGGGACGTGACGGGCCAGCAGCAGGCAGAACAGGCGCACGGCGTCGTCGAGCCGCGCGCGTCCGCTCAGCACCTCCCCGCGCGCGTGGCGCCCCAGCCCCACCAGCACCTGCGTGAGCCATTGACCGAAAAGCCACGCATCGTCCGATGCCGTGCGCTGGACTTCCTGCGTCGTCATGCGGGACTGCTCCTCCAACCGCGCCGCCACGCCGCCCCGGTCCAACAACACGCGGTAGCGATTGACGCGCGCGAAGGACAGCTCTTCCAGCGTGAACACCGCGAACTCCAGCAGGTGCCCGTCCCGGTACACCACCTTCACGCCATGCGCTGTCTCACGGAAGGCCAGGGCGATGTCGTCCGCGCGTGGCAACCAGCCGCGCTCCTGTCTCAATGTTTCAGCGTGCTCAGGCTCCACGACGGCGAAGAAGTCATGGTCGCTGAAGTCATCTGGCAGGTAGTCCCGCGCCGCCATCGACCCCAGTGCCACCAACCCCCGGAAACGACCGTCCGCGTCAGCCCTGCGCGTCAATTCCGTGGTGAAGGCCTGATAGGCGGCGGCGTCCATGGTGCGCTCCTCTGGAGATGGGGTTGAGCATCTATTGCGCAATGCGTCTCAATTCTTAACGCAGGGCGTCGCCGGGGAGAAGTGGACAATCCGCCGCGTCGGGCCTGACCCTGGGCTGACATGCTTTTCGGCTAAATCGGACGTTGACTTGCTTTTTCTCAGTGTCTCGCTTTATGGGCTGATTCGCGGGTCAATCCCCTGGTTGCCCGCTCTCCCACCAGGAGCCTGTATGCGAATCGCCGTCCGGACCCTCGTTCTGACCGTCGCCGTTCTTGCCCTCTGGGCGCAGCCTGCCCGCGCGGATACGTACACGCAGACGAAGCACCCCATCGTGCTGGCGCATGGCATGGCGGGCTTTGATTCGTTGTTTGGCGTGCTGGACTACTTCTACGGCATCGAGTCGAACCTGCGGTCGGGCGGCGCGCGCGTCTACATCACGCACGTTCCGCAGTTCAACACGAGCGAGGCGCGCGGAGAGGCGCTGCTCGCGCAGGTGCAGGACGTGCTCGCGCGCACCGGGGCCACGAAGGTGAACCTCATCGGCCACAGCCACGGCGGCCTGGACGTGCGCTACGTGGCGGCGGTGCGGCCGGACCTGGTCGCGTCGGTGACGACGGTGGGCACGCCGCACAAGGGCGCGGAGCTGGCGGACTACCTGCGCGCTCGCATCGTGGGCGGCTCGTTCACGGAGAGCGTGCTGGGCTACTTCGCCGGCAGCCTGGGCACGGTGCTGGGCCTGCTGTCGGGCCACACCCAGCCGCAGAACGCGATCGCCGCCCTGGGCGCGCTCACGAAGACGGGCACCTCGGCGTTCACCGCGAAGTTCCCCGCGGGCATCCCCACCACGTCCTGCGGCGGCGGCGCGGCGACGGGCCCCCAGGGCCAGCGCTACTACTCCTGGTCCGGCACCGACCCCTTCACCAACCTGCTGGACGCGTCCGACTACGCGATGAAGCTGTCGTCGTTCTTCTACTACGACTCGAACGACGGCCTCGTGGGCCGCTGCAGCTCGCACTTCGGCACGGTGCTGCGTGACAACTACGACATGAACCACCTGGACGAGGTGAACCAGGTGCTCGGCCTCACCGCCTTCTTCACGGATCCGAAGTCCGTGTTCCGCAGCCAGGCGAACCGGCTGAAGAACGCGGGCCTGTAGTCCCGGAGCGCCCCGCCATGAAGAGCCGCGCCGTCATGCTCGTGGTCGCGCTGTGCGCCCTGCTGGGGGCCGGCGTCTTCTCGTGGTGGAAGGTCCGGGCGGAGGACGCGCCCGGGCCTGAGGTCCCCCCGTCTTCCGTCCCCGTCGCGCGCGCAGCCCTCCCGGGCGCGACGCCCACTGGCACGCCCGTGCCCGGCGTGGCGGGAGGCCCGGCGCAGTCGCCCGCCGGCTCCGCGCTGCCGCCGCTGCCGACCTCGCTCCAGGACACCGAGGAGGACGGCGCCGTGTTCGTGGACGCCTCCGGGCACCTGGTGCCGAACGCGGACCTGCGGCGCTTCTTCAACTACTACCTGTCCGCGACGGGCGAGGAGTCCGCGTCACTCATCCGCGAGCGCATCCTCGCGGCGCTGCGGGCGAAGAAGCTGCCCCCGGCCGCGATGGATGAGGCCGTGCAGGTGCTGGACGACTACCTGGCCTACCTCGACGCGGCGCGGTCGCTCGCGTCGACGCAGGGGGCCACCACGCTGGACACCGCCGAGCGCCTGGAGGCCCTGCGCAAGCTGCGCCGCGAACACCTGGGCGGCGCCGCGGAGGGGCTTTTCGGCGAGGAGGAGGCGGTGGACGCGGTGGCCGTGGAGCGGCTGAAGCTGCAGAAGGACGCGTCGCTGACGGCCGACGAGCGCGAGCGCCGCATCGCCGCGCTGGAGGAGCGGCTTCCCCCGGACGTGCGCCAGGGCCGCGAGGAGGCCGTGCGTCCCTTGCGCCAGCGGGCCGTGGAGCAGGAGATTCTGGCGGCGGGCGCGACGGCGGAGGACCTGCGCCAGCACCGGCTCTCCACGGTGGGCCCGGAGGCCACCGAGCGCCTGGAGGCGCTGGACCGCGAGCGTGCGCAGTGGAAGCAGCGGCTGGAGGACTTCCGCGCGAAGCGCGAGGCGCTGGGCCGCACCCAACCGGATGCGGCGGCGCGACAGGCCGCGGTGCAGCGGCTGCTCTACGACTCCTTCACCCCGGAGGAGCGCCTCCGGGTGGAGGCCGCGGATGCCATCAACGCGGCCTCCGGAGGCGGGTGAGGGCGCTTCAGGAGATCTTGAACGGCTTCAGCTCGGAGACCTCTTCGAGCAGCAGCGGGGCCGCGTGGAGGTAGGCGGTGGTGCGGCGCTTCTGGTCGATGTCGTCGAAGACGCGCTGCACCTGCTGCGGCGTGAGCCCCATCTCGCCGGAGACCTCCTCGGGGGAGATGCCGTGGTTCTTCGCCCAGAGGATGAGGTCCAACTGGGAGTAGTGGACGGAGAAGTAGAAGTCCTCCTGTGACTGCTCCAGGCTGAACGTGTCCGTGGTGGGCTCGCGGTTGAGGATGCCGTCGATGACGCCCAGGTGACGCGCCAGCTTGTACGTCTGGGTCTTGTAGAGGCCGGCGATGGGCTTCACGTCCGCGGCGCCGTCGCCCAGCTTCACGAAGAAGCCCTGATCATACTCCAGCCGGTTGGGCGTGCCGGACGCGGCGAAGTTCAGCCGGTCCGCGTGGAAGTACTCCATCATCTTGCGCACGCGCTGCTTGAAGTTGGTGGCGGCGACGACCTGCACGTAGGCCTGGGGCGTGAGGCGGAAGCGCTGCTCCTGGCCGTTCACCTGCACGACGACGTAGAAGACGTTGAGGGCGTCCGTGTTCAGCCGGTCGCCGTGCATGACGATCTTCCACTTCATGTCCGGCTGGAAGTCGGGGAACACCGAGCGCACCGCCGCGTCGCGCTGCGCGTAGCACCCGGCGGCCTCCAGCACGGGCGCGATGTCGTGCAGCGTGTACTGGATGCCCAGCTTCTCGCAGAGCTCGCGGCCCAGCTGCGAGGACAGGCCGCTGGAGTCGCGCTCCGGCAAGAGGAGGCCGAAGACGCGGTCCGGCCCCAGCGCGCGCACCGCCAGCGCCGCCACGCACGCGGAGTCGATGCCGCCAGAGACGGCGACCACCAGCCCGCGCTTGCGCAGCTTCTTGAGCACCGCCTCCTTCAGCCCGGCCGACAGCGACGCGGCCTTGGTCTCCCAGTCCAGTTCCAGCACCTGCTTGGAGAACTTCATCGTCACGACCTCGGATCAGGGGAAGAAAGGATGGACAGCATGCGCGTGCGCAGGTCGGCCTTGAGCACCTTGCCCGTGGGCCCGCGTGGCAGCGCTTCGATGAACAGCACGTGGCGCGGCACCTTGTAGGCCGGCAGGGCTTCGCGGCAGAAGCGGCGCAGGTCGTCCTCGTGGGGCGTGGTGCCCGGCTTGCGCACCACCGCCGCGCACGCGGCCTCCGCGCCCAGGTCGTCCGGCACGCCCACCACCGCGACCTCCAGCACGGCCGGGTGGCGCGCGAGCACGTGCTCCATCTCCGCGGGGCTCACCCGGTGGCCGCCCACCTTGAGGATCTCCTTCGCGCGGCCCACGAGGAAGAAGAAGCCGTCCGCGTCGCGCCACGCGAGGTCCCCGGTCCACAGCCAGCCGTCGTGGAGGATGGCGGCGGTCTCCTCGGGAGCGCCCAGGTAGCCGGGCGTCACGTTCGCGCCCCGGGCGACGAGCTGCCCCACCTCTCCGTCGGGCAGCGGGGTTCCGTCGTCCGCGACCACCGCCAGCGTCACGCCGGGGATGCCCTGGCCGATGGAGCCCGCCTTGTCGGTGGCGCGCGCGGGCGGCAGGTAGCTCAGCCGCGCGGTGGCCTCCGTCTGGCCGTACATGACGAACAGCTCCGCCGGGTGGAACACTTCGCGCGTCCAGCGCACCGTGTCCGGGGACATGCCGCCGCCAGCCTGGGTGAGATAGCGCAGGGGGAGCTTCGCGAGCGACTCCGGGGCCGCCTGTCGGCGCAGCAGCTCGAACGTCAGCGGCACGCCCGCGAAGCCGGTGCAGGACTCGGTGGCCATGGCCTCCAGCACCACCTGCGGGTACATGAAGCGCGGATCCAGGAACACGGAGCCGCCCGCGAGCAGGTGCGTCTGGAGCACGCTCTTCCCGTAGCAGTAGTGCAAGGGAAGGATGAGCATGGCGCGGTCGCGCGCCGTCAGGCCCAGGTACTCCACGATGGAGCGCGTGTTCGCCGCGATGTTGGCGGACGTCTGGATGACGCCCCGGGGCGCGCCCGTGCTCCCGGACGTGTAGACGATGGAGGCGGGCGCGTCCGGCGCCAGCGCGGGCAGGGCGGTGAGCGGCTCTGATGCGACCTCCGGATCCACCGCGCCGTCCTCCTGCAACCACGTGCATGCCGCGGGCGCGAGGAGCGCGCGCAGGCGCTCCGGGGGGCGGGAGCCGTGGACGACGAAGCAGTGGGTGAGCGCGGAGCGGCCCGTCCAGCGGCGGGCGTCCTGGCCGAAGAGGACCGCATGCCGAGCGCCCGTCTGCGCGAGGATGCTGTCGAGCGACTCCGCGCCGGTCTCCCGGTCCAGCTCCACCGCGCAGGCGCCCAGGGCCTGGACCGCGAGCCCCGCGACGGCCGCCGCGCAGCCCAGGGGCAGGGCGATGAGGACACTCGCACCGGGCCCCACGCCCGCGTCCCGCAGGTGCCCCGCGAGCGCCAGCATCCGCGCTTCAAGCTGGCCGTACGTGAGCCGGCCCCAGGGCGAGTCCACCGCCGGGGCGTCTGGCGTTGCACACGCGTGGGCACGCACCCACGCGGGAGCGGTGTCCCCGATGGGGCTCACGCGGCCTCCAACTGCACGGCGTCCACGTCCGTCTGCGGCACCGGACGCGGGGGAAGGAAGTGGTGGGCCAACAGCTGCGTGGAGGCCACGGCGAACAGGGCCATGGTGTCCGCCTCGCTCTCCGCGGCGTTCGGCGCGCGCAGCTTCGCCACCAGCCGCTCCACCTTGCGCGCATCGAAGACGCCGGTGGCGGCCACGGCCTCCGGGGCAAGCAGCTCCCGGGCCCACGCGGGGGCTTCCGGGCCCACCAGTGCGCCCGCGATGGGGGCCCGGTAGGGGAACTTGCTGCGCTCCAGGATGGAGGGGGGCACCCGACCGCGCGCGAAGCGCTTGAGCAGGTGCTTCTCATCCAGGCCCCGCAGGCGCAGGCGCTCCGGCACGCGCGCGGCGAACTCCATCACCCCGGTGTCCAGGAACGGGAAGCGCCCCTCCACCGCGTTGCCCAGCAGCATGCGGTCGCCCTGCGCGGACAGCAGGTAGCCCGACAGCAGCGTGCGCGCCTCCAGGTACTGCGCCCGCGCCAGCGGCCGCCACCCGGCGACCGCCCCGGGCACCGTCGCGAGCACCGAGGCCACCGGATCCTCGTCCGCCACCTTCGCGGCGAACTCCGGCGCGAGGAAGCGCAGGATGCGGCCACTGTTGCCCCACCGCACGAGGTGCGAGAAGGCCAGCGCGTCCGGCGACTCCAGCCCCTGGCCGAAGAACTCGCGCAGCAGCTCCACGCTCTGCTGGCTCACCGAAAGGGTGGGGTAGAGCCGGCGCAGGAGCATCGGGCGGTACTTCGACGCCGGCTGACGCGCCCAGAACTGGCGCACCTGCGTCTCCTTGAACAGGTCGTAGCCCAGGAACATCTCGTCCGAGCCTTCACCCGTCAGCACGACCTTGATGCCGTGGTCGCGCACCCAGCCGCTCAGCCGCAGGAAGGGCGCGGGCGCGGAGCGCATCATCGCCTGCTCCGCGTGGAAGATGACGCCCGGCACCAGCGCGCCAATGTCCCCGTCGCGCAGCTCCACCACGCGGTGCTCGGTGCGCAGTTGCTCGGCCACCGTCGCCTGATGTGTGCGCTCGTCGAACTTCGCGTGCGCGAAGCCCACGGAGAAGGTGCGCAGCGTGCCACCCAGCTGCTCCTGCGCCAGCGCGCACAGGAGGCTCGAGTCCAGCCCGCCCGACAGGTACGCCGCCACCGGCACGTCCGCGCGCAGCCGCAGCCGCACGGCGCGGTCCAGGACAGCGCCCAGCTCCTCCAGCAGCCGAGGCGCATCCGGCGCATCCGGCGTCACGCCGAAGTCCAGGTCCCAGTAGCGCTGGAGCGTCAGCGCCCCGTCGCGCCACTTCGCGGTGTGCGCGGGCGGCAGGAGGGACACCCCCTGGAACGACGTGCGCGGCGCCACCGGGGCCCAGAGCTGGAAGGTCTGCTTGAGTCCCCGGGCGTCCAGCGCCGGGGTGACGAGCCCGCTCGCGAAGAGCGCCTTCGCCTCCGACGCGAAGGCCAGGTGTCCGCCCGGAAGCGTCGCGTAGAACAGCGGGCAGATGCCCACCCGGTCGCGCGACATCCAGAGCGTGCGGTCGCGCGGATCCCACAGCGCGAAGGCCCACTGGCCCTCGAAGCGGCGCACGCAGTCGATGCCCCACGTGAGGAACGCCGCGAGGATGACCTCCGTGTCGGAGCGCGTGCGGAAGGCATACGCACCGGCCAGCTGCTCGCGCAGCTCCACGTGGTTGAAGATCTCCCCGTTGAAGACGACCGTGAGGCCGGTGGCCTCGTCGCGCATCGGCTGGTGGCCGGAGGCCAGGTCGACGATGGACAGGCGCGCGTGCCCCAGCGCGGCGCCCGCCAGCAGCAGCGCCCGCTGCGCGTCCGGGCCCCGGTGCTTGAGGCTGGCCGTCATTCGGCGCAGCCGGTCGGCGTGGAGGGCCGGAGCGGTGTCCGCGCCCGCCGGGAAGGTGAACCCCGCGATGCCGCACATGGCGGGGTCAGCTCGCCTTCGACAGGGACTGCTTGCGCGTGACGAACGCCACCACGCGCGAAAGCGAGTCCAGGTTCTCCGGCACCAGCTCCTTGTCGTCGAGCTTGATGTGGAACTCGGTCTCGATGAAGGCCACCAGCTCCATCATGCCGGTGGAGTCGATGAGGCCCTTGCGCAGGAACGAATCGTCGTCGCCGAAGTCGTCCACGAAGAACGTGTCGACGATGAAGGCGCGGAGGGTTTCACGGGGGCTCATGGCGTGTCCTGGGTCTGGAAGGTCTGGAAAGGAAATGGGGCAGGGCTTCAGGAACCCGTGGCCTCGCGGGCCACCAGGTCCAGGCTCATGCTGCGCGCCGGGTTGCCCATGGCGAGTGAGTCCGGGGGCACGTCCTGGGAGACAATGCTGCCGGCGGACACCACCGACCGCGCGCCGATGCGCACGCCCGGCAGCAGGATGGCGCCGTGGGCCACCCAGACGTCGTCCTCGATGATGATGGGTGCGATGCGCTGGCCGTCCCGGTCGCTCACGCGCACGAACGACGCGAACATGCACCGGGCGCCAATCTGCACCGACTCCCAGGCCTCCAGCGACACGCCGTAGTTGAAATGGCACTCATTGCCCACCAGCAGCCGCGCGCCCTCGTAGCAGGCCACCGACGTGGGCATCATGCCGCCCAGGAACGTCAGCCTGTCGCCCAGCTCCGCGTGGCCGTCGTTGCGCGCGGACACCGGGCCGTAGGCCGCCACGCCCTGGCCCCGGCGGAAGGCGCGGAAGAGCCAGCGCGCCCGCGCGATGCCCACGGCCCGCTCGGCGCGGGGAAGGACCTCCGCGCGCACCACCTGGATGCCCGAGCGGACCGCCTGGGCGGTCTCCGCCACCGAAGGAAGGCCGTGGCTCATCGTGCCTCCCCACGTCGCAGGACCCGGGCCGGCGAGCCGCCCACCGACACGCCCGCGGGGATGCGGCGGGAGATGACCGTGCCCGGGGCCACGCTCACGCCCCGCTGCAGGTGTGTGCCCGGCAGCAGGATGGAGCGGCTGCCCACCGTGACGCCTTCTTCCAACACGAGGGGCACCGACTGGGGGCGCGAGTGCCGGTTGCCCCGGAGCGGGTGGTACATGTTGTCCAGCACCTTGCACCACATCCCCAGGCGGCTGCGCGCGCCCACCGTGATGGAGGACTGCGCTTCAATGGAGCTGCCCCCTTCGATGGTGACGTCATCCTCGAGGACGATGCGCGCGCCCTTTTGCGCGTGCAGTTCGATGGGGGCCATCCGCGCGTCGAACACCACGCGGTGGCCCACCCGGATCTCTCCCCCGCCGTGAATCCAGACGCGCCCCCAGACGGTGGGAATCAAACCCACGCTCTCGCAGCGGCGCAACTTCAGACGCGCGACGGTCGGCCCCAGGCCGAGCATCATCATCAGGGGAATGCTCATATGTCAGGGCAGAGCCTTCGCGGAGGCAGGAGCCTCGCGCGTGGGTTCGGGCAGGGCGCCCAGGAAGGTGACGAGCGCGGCGGCGACATGCGCCTGCCCCCGGGCGTTGAGGTGACCGCCATCATCCGAGTACGCGGGCACCATCGCCGGGTAGGCGCGACCGTTCAATTCATACGTCTCGCGGGTGCCGTCGGGCTGGGTCGACTCCAACTCGGCGAGGTCGAACAGGGGCTCGCTGCCGGCGTAGGTCTGACGCATCAGCGCGTTGAACGCCTCGCGCGACCTGTTCTCCCCCACGCCGAAGACAGGCTTGCCGCGCAACTCATTGAACCAGGCGCGGGCCCCACGCTGCACCGTCGTCAGCGGCGCGGTGACGTGCACGAAGGTGACGCCCGGGTGCCGTGCCTTCAGGCCCGCGAGCGTGGCGCGGTACTCCTCGAAGAGGGCCTTCGCGTCGGTGCCGCCGTGGAAGTCGATGTAGCAGAACTTCAGCAGCGCCACGTCCACCTGCCGCGCCAGGCCCCCGTCCAGCAGTCGCTCGAAGTGCGCGAGCTTCGTCTCCGGCTGCTCGTTCTGTCCCACGAGCGCGTGCGCCAGCGTGCCGGGCGCGAGCGTCGCGCCCGCGTCCTTCACCTCCACCACGGAGGGCGTCGGCGTCAGGCCTCGCACCCCGTCCAGGATGTTGCCGCCCACGGACTGGTGGCCGAAGAACACGCGGCGCTGCGACAGCCGCTCCAGGCTCGCGCGCGTCACGTCTGTCTTTACCGGCGGTGCCGTGGCCGCCGCGTCCTGGGGCAGGACCATCAGCAGCACGCCAGGAAGGAGCAGGGCAGCGAATCGCGCGGGGAAGCCACGGACGGATTGCATGTGTGAACGTTTAAACCCTTCTCACTCCAAGCGTCAAAGGCCCGGGCCCCCCGGTCGGATGCATGCTGCCCAGCCCACCGCGTCAGGCTGACTGTCCATGCGCGGCGGGTCTGGTTTGCCCCGGAGTGCTACCGGGAAACCACTACTCGTGCTTCAGGCCAAAGAGCTGGCGCAGCCGCCCGAGGATGCGTCCCGCCTCCGGGGTGTGATCCGCGCCGCCGCCCGCGGCCTGGGCCACGGCGCGCAGCTGGGTGCGGCGCTGGGCCAGGAGCGCGGAGAGCTGCCGCGCGAGACCCGGATAGTCCGTGAACAGGCGCGCGAAGGTGGGCCGGTCCAGCTCCAGCAACACCGAATCCTGGAGGGCCACCACCGTGGCGGCGCGGCGCTCGCCGGTGAGCAGGGACATCTCCCCGATGTAGTGGCCCGGACCCAGGCGCGTGATCTCCGCCTGGAGCGTGCCGGCGCGCACGCTGACCTCGCCGGAGGCCACGACGTAGAAGGTGCCGCCCTCGTCGCCCTCCTGGATGATCCGCTCTCCCTGGCCGAAGCGGCGCACCACCACCTCGCGGTGCAGGCGCTCCAGCTCTTCCGGGCCCAGCGGTGAGAAGAGGTCCACCTGGCGCAGCAGTTCGCGCACCGTGTTGTCCGCCACCTCCCGCCGCTTCGCGCCCCCCTCGCGGCGCACGTGCACCGTGCGCTGGGCGTGGGGCAGCTCCAGGCCCTCGCGGCGCAGCCGGTACCACAGCCGCGTGTGCAGCTCCTCCCGTACGGCGTCCGACAGCGCGAAGTCGTTGAGGAAGACGCGCACCATGTACTGCACGTTGGAGTCGCTGAAGGACACCGTGCGGGCAAGGGGCGGTGGCTGCACGAGGATCTGCGGAATCTCCCGGGCCACGTCCAGCAGGGCCTGCTTCACCTGGTTGGGCGGCGCGTCCAGCGCCACCCCCAGCTGCACCTCGATGCCCACGGGCTCGCGGTGCTGGGTGAAGTTCTTCACGTGCTCCTTGGCCACCATGCTGTTGGGCAGGGTGATGAGCTCGCGCCGGAAGTTGGCGATGCGGATGGAGCGCCACCCGATGTGCACCACGCGCCCGGTGTGCTCGCCAATGCGGATGAAGTCATCCACCTCGAAGGGGCGGTCCAGTTGCAGCGACAGGCCCGCGAACAGGTTGCCCAGCGTCTCCTGGAGCGCGAGGCCGATGACCACCGTCAGCACCGCGGACGTGGCCAGCAGGCCCGCCAGGTCCAGGTTGAGCTGGCTCTGGAGGATGGGCACCGTGGCGAGCGCGTAGAGCGTGAAGTCGATGACGTCGCGCAGGATCTTGGGCGTCGACACCGGCGAGCGCATCCGCACGAGCTTCAGCGTGAACGCCACCGCGGCGCGGATGACGCCGTAGGCGAACGTGAGCATCCAGCCCACGCTCACGGCCTTGCGCAGGCCGTCCGACGTCGTCGCCGGCAGGAAGTGCGACACCAGCCGCAGCACGAGGAACGCGAGGAGCATCCTCACCGCGCCCCGGAGGTCGTCGCGCAGGTCCGGGTCGCGGGTGCTGCCGCGGATGCCCAGCAGGAGCACCATGAGGATGGCGCCCGCCAACAGGGGGAGATGGCCTTCGAGGAAGTTCAGCACGTCCGGGCAATCTGACCGGCCCCGCGCACGGGGGTCAAGGCGGCGGTTGACGGGTGCCCTCCGAGCGGAGATACACGCCCCCATGACGCTCGCTTCGGTGCAGGGACAGCCCCGCGCGGTGGACGCGCTGCAAGCGGCCTTGCGGACGGGCTCGGTGCACCACGCCTACCTGTTCGCCGGCCCGGAGGGGGTGGGCAAGGAGCTGGCCGCGGTGGGCCTGGCCCAGGCCCTCACGTGCCCCGAGGCCCCGGAGGTGGGCTGCGGCACCTGCGCCAGCTGCACGCGCATCGCCCGCGGGCTGCACCCGGACGTCACCTGGGTGATGCCGGATGACGAGCGCGTGTCCCGGGGGCTGGCCGGCCGCTCGGACTTCACCGGCACGCCCAGCCGCGAGCTGCGCGTGGAGCAGATAAGGCAGCTCCAGGAGCGACTGGCGCTGCGCGGCCTGGAGTCGAAGCGCAAGGTGGCCATCCTGGTCAGCGCCGAACAGATGAACGTCCAGGCGCAGAACGCCTTCCTCAAGACGCTGGAGGAGCCGCCCTCGGAGACCACCCTCATCCTGGTGGCGTCCGCCATGGACCGTCTGCTGCCCACCATCCGCAGCCGGTGCAGCAAGGTGCACTTCAGCCCGCTGCCGGTGGAGCTGGTCGCCCAGCACGTCCAGAAGGAGCGCAAGCTGGACGCGGACACCGCCGCCCTCGCCGCGGTGATGTCCGGCGGCAGCCTGGGCCGCGCGCTGGCGCTGGACGTGAAGGCGCTGGCGCAGCGCAAGGAGGTCATCACCGCGTTCGAGTCCCTGCGCGGCAACGACATCCCGGGCCTGCTGCGCTTCGCGGAGGCCCACGGGGGCTCGCGCGAGGACGCGGACGCGGCGCTGGAGCTGCTGCTCTTGTGGACGCGCGACGTGTCGCTCATGAAGGCGGAGGCGGAAGGCGGGATGGCGAACCGGGACCTGAAGGCGCTGGCGGCGGAGGTGGCGGCGCGCACGTCGGAGGTGTCGCTGCACCGGCGCAACGCGCTGCTGGAGTCGGCGCGCACGGCCATCGGGACGCGCAACGGCGCCCCCCGGTTGCAACTGGAGCGCCTGCTCATCGAGCTGTGCGTGGAGGGCCGATGAGCGCGGACATGGATGAGGTGCTGGCGGAGGTGAAGGGCGGCAAGGTGTGGCCGCTGTACCTCTTGTGGGGCGAGGAGTTCCTCGTCCGCAAGGGCGCCGACGAGCTGGTGAAGACGCTGGTGCCGGATGCCTCCATGGGGCTGAACCTCGCGGTGCTGGACGCGGCCTCCCCGCGTGAAGTGGCCCAGGAGCTGGCCACGCTGCCGCTGTTCCCCGGCCGCAAGGTGGTGCTCGTCCGGGACCCGGAGTTCCTCGCCCCCAAGAAGGGCAAGGGCGACGCGTTGGCCAAGGCGCGCGACGCGTGGAAGGCGGGCAAGCGCAAGGAGGGCGCGCGGCGGCTGCTGGCGCTCGCGGGCCGCGCGGGCTGGGGCGTGGATCAGCTGGATCCCCGCGTGCCCGGCGCGCCCACCGTGGAGCAGTGGAAGGACGAGCTGAACGTGGACCTGGCGGAGGCGGACCTCACCTTCCTCCAGGAGGCGGCGGCCTTCTGCCGCGAGGAGCGCATCAGCGCCCCCGAGGGCGACGCGTCCGCGCTGCTGGAGCTGCTCCAGAAGGGCGTGCCTGCCGGCCATGCGCTGGTGCTGGCGGCCACGGACGTGGACTCGCGCAGCCCGCTCTTGAAGTTCGCGCAGGACAAGGGCCGCCTCTTCGAGCGCAAGGTGGCCGCGCGCCACAAGGACCTGGACCTCACGGAGATTTCCCGCGAGTTCCTCGCCCCCCTGAAGAAGAAGCTGGGGCCGGGCGCGCTGGAGGGCCTGAAGGAGCGCATCGGCGGCAACATCCGGCTGCTCCAGTCGGAGCTGGAGAAGCTGGCCGTCTACGCGGAAGGGCCCACCATCGAAGCGGCGCACGTGACGCTGCTGGTGCACCACGCGCGCGAGGAGGAGTTCTTCGAATTGACGGAGTCCCTCCAGAAGCGCGAGCTGCGGGACGCGCTGTCCTACGCCGAGGACGCGATGGGGCAGGGGACACACGCGTTGCAGCTGCTGGGCGCGGTGGCGTCCATCGTCCGCTCGCTCCTGGAGAACCACGCGTGGCTGGAGCGGTACGCCAACGGCCAGCCGCCCAAGAACGGCCGCGACGTGGAGACGCGCATCCTCCCCAAGCTGGAGGCGGAGCTGAAGGCGGCCAAGCGCAAGACACCCAACGCATGGGCGCTCGCGTTCGGCATGCAGGCCGCCGCGCGCTACGAGCGCCGCGAGCTGCTCAACGCCCTGGTGGCGTGCGCGGACGCGGACCTGGCGCTGAAGTCGTCCGCCAGCGGGAAGCTCGTCATCGAACGGCTGCTCTGGACGGTCTGCACCCGCGCCTGAGCACCGGCCTGAGCACCGGGCGGCGCAGCGCCGGGACGTGCGCGCCGCGAAGGCCTGGGGTAGAGGAAGGCCATGGCGGACAAGCGACGCTTCGACCTCTTCGCGGACCTCCTCGTCACGCGCTTCCCCCAGGCCACCCGCGTCTATGACGTGGCCGGCGGCATGGGGAAGCTGAACGAGGCGCTCACCCAGCGCGGGCGCACCGTCACCACCTTCGACCTGCGCCACAAGCACCTGCCGGTGAAGTACGCCCAGCGGCCCTTCACCCTGGACGAGCCGTGCGAAGCGGAGCTGGTGGTGGGCATGCACCCCGACGGCGCCACCCGCATCATCATCGAGTACGCCGCGCGCCACGGCCTGGGCTTCGCCGTCGTGCCGTGCTGCTCCGACAACGGCATGCCCTACAAGCCGTGGATGCGCCACCTGGCCGACGTCGCCCGCGAGGCTGGCATCACCACCGTGGAAGAGGCGGCCCTCCCCATGGAAGGCCGCGCGCGCGTGCTGCTGGGCCTGCCCCGCTGACCCGAAACCCGGCGGTACTTGGGTCACCAAGAAAAAACCGTCAGCCTGGGATTGCTTGAATGGAGGACACATCCCGCGTGCACTGTCACGGTTCAGGACAGGTGCGAGGAGATGCCTTCAGTCCGAGTAAAATCAGCAGCTTGGTTTGTGTGGTGTAACGCTGCGTTGCGAATGCCCGGAGCGTTCCAGCGCGCGGATGTGCCAGCGCTGTGACGGCGTTTTCAAGTACTGCCAGCTATTCCGGGCACTTAATGAGTTGGCCTGAAGAATGCTCAGAGGAGCGCTGCCACGGCGACACCCTTGTCGCCGGGCAGGAGGAACCACCTTGGTTCGCACCACCCGCTTCGTCACCGCCCTGCTCGCCACCCTCCCTCTCGCCGCCTGCGGCGTCGGGGAAACGGATACCAACTCTTCGAACGACCTCCAGAAGCCGGATGAGGTCGCGGATGTGCAGAGCGCTCTGAGCGTGATTCCTGGCGCCCAGATTGTCGGAACGAACGATGACGGGACGCCTCACACCATCCAGGGCCGCCTGGGCCACGCCGACCGCCCCCTGACGGGCTTCGCGGCGGCGGACGTGCACTCGGCCATCGCCGGCTCCATGCCCGGCATCGCTTCGCTGTTCCGCCTGAACGCCTCGGACCTGCAGGTCCGCAAGATCTCGGTGGACGAGCAGGGCGTCTCGCACGTGCGCTACGCGCAGACGCTGAACGGCCTGCCGGTGGTGGGCGAGGAGTTGGTGGTGCACGTGGACCGCTCCGGCGCCATCTACGGCGCGAACGGTTCCGCGCGCAGCGGCGGGCAGGTCTCCGCGCGTCCCGTGGTCGCCGCCGAGGCGGCGCAGACCGCGGCGCTGCGTGACACGCAGGGCTCGGGCCTGGCCGTCACCGGCACGCGCCTGGTCTACGTCCGTTCGCAGGACGACCAGCGGCTGCGCCTCACCCACGAGGTGACGGTGACGGGCGAGGGCGCCGGGATTCCCATCCGCGACCGCGTCTATGTGGACGCCCTCAACGGCGCCATCGTGACGCGCACGCCGGAGATCCACACGGCGCTCAACCGCCGGCTGTACAGCGCGAACAACGGCACGAGCACGCCGGGTACGCTGAAGCGCAGCGAGGGCCAGGCGGCCATCGGTGACTCGCACGTCGACACCAACTACGACCTGCTGGGCTACACCTACAACTGCTACAAGACGCTCTTCAACCGCGACTCGCTCAACAACGCGGGCGCCACGCTCATCAGCACGGTGCACTACAGCACCAACTACGTGAACGCCTACTGGGACGGCACCCAGATGGTGTACGGCGACGGCGACGGCGTGAACTCCATCGAACTGGGCAAGGACGCGGACGTCACGGTCCACGAGCTGACCCACGCGGTGACGTCGAACGAGTCCAACCTCACGTACTCCGGTCAGTCCGGCGGCCTCAACGAGGCCATGTCCGACACGTTCGGCGCGGTCTGCGAGAGCTGGAACACCGGCTGGGCCACCGGCGCGGACATCTGGAAGGTCGGCGAGGACGTGTGGACCCCCGGCACGGCCGGCGACGCCCTGCGCTACATGGATGACCCGGCGAAGGACGGCGTGTCCAAGGACTGGGCGGCCAACGTGACGTCCGGCACGGACGTGCACTACAGCTCCGGCGTGCCCAACCTGGCGTTCGCGCTCTTGTCCAAGGGTGGCGTGCACCCGCGCGGCCGCTCCACCATCAACGTGCCGGCCATCGGCGTCGAGAAGGCCGCCCGCATCTGGTACAAGGCCAACACGGACATCTTCACGGCGAGCACCACGTTCGCCCAGGCGAAGACCTGGACGGTCCAGGCCGCCGTCGCGCTGGGCTACGACGCGGCGACGCAGGCTGCCGTGACGGCCGCCTGGGAAGCGGTGGGCGTGGGCGGCACGGTGACGCCTCCGACCTGCATCACGCTGACCAACGGCGTCGCGAAGACGGGCCTGTCGGGCGCTTCCGGCTCCGCGACGAACTACTGCATCGACCTGCCCACCGGCCGCGCTTCCAGCTACGTGCTGAGCGGTGGCACGGGTGACGCGGACATGTACATCAAGTTCGGCTCCGCGCCGACCACGACGTCCTACGACTGCCGTCCGTACCTCTCGGGCAACAACGAGACGTGCAACGCGGCGGCGAAGACGTCGGCGGGCAAGATGTACATCATGCTCCGCGGCTACTCGGCGTACAGCGGCACGTCGCTGAAGGCCACGTACTAAGCCCTTCCACGCGCCCGGCGTGACACCACGCCGGGCACCGTGAAGGTTCACCTTCCGCCTCTGGGACCCCGTGTCCCGGGGGCGGTCGTGTTTTGACGGGCAGGGGGGCGGCCCGGCGGGCAGGCGACGTGGGGCCCGTCGTGCGGGAACGGGGTAGGGTGCCGCGCTTCCCTCACAGGAGGACGCATGGGGCGGCGGCTGGGTGTCGTATTGCTGGCGCTGGTGGTGGGCCTGGGTGGCGTGTCGTGCCGGCGCGGTGTGCGCGGGACGGCCTCGCGCACCTGCGTGGTGCTGTCGGTGGGCGGCACCAAGGGACTCGCGCACGTGGGCGCGCTGGATGCGCTGGCGGCCCGGGGCATCCCCATCGACTGCGTGGTGGGCAACAGCATGGGCGCGGTGGTGGGCGGGCTCTACGCCTCCGAACCCCGGGGCAACCTGCGCCAGCGCTACCGGGACTTCTTCGCCGCCTACGAGCAGGAGACGCGCAGGACGACGGGCGTGCGCGGCGCGGTGGGCGCGGCCGTGGGCCTGCTCGCGGTGCTGGTGACGGGCGGCACGCTGACCCCGGCCCTCGCGGTGGGAGCGCTGGGCGCGGCGGGCGCGGCCGTCACGGCGCCCCGCTTGAGCCACGAGCGCTTCGCCCAGGTGCTGGAGCGCTACTACGACGGCGCGCGCGTGGAGGCACTGCCCGTGCCGTTCGTCACCTTCCACCAGGCGCCCACGGAGCAGGGACTGCGGCTCATCACCGTGACCGAGGGGCCGCTGTCGGAGGCCGTCGCCGCGAGCGCCGCCAACCCGCTCCTGTTCGAGGACGCGAAGCTGGAGCGCATCGACCCGGGAGCGGACCGCGTCTCCGCGACGCCCATCCACGACGCCTGCCAGCAGTTCCCCGGCGCACGGCTCATCGCCATCAACGTCACCGGGGAGCCGGCCTTCTACCGGGGCGACCTGGACTGCGACGTGCGGGAGATCCGCGTGGACGTGCCCGCGCCGCCCGTGGAGGCCTTCACCGGCCGGGGGCCCGCCTTCGAAGACGCGTACGACGCGGGCCGGGACGCGGTGATGCGCGCGCGGCTGGACTGAGTCCCAGTCAAGGGGTGGCGAGCAGCCCCGTCACGTCGCGCCAGCCGCCCTGGCAGGGCGCCGTGTCCGTGGCCAGGTAGTGCCCCACGCGTCCGGGCGCCAGCGCGACGATGGCGGACGAGCGCGTCCCGTACGCCTGCGTGTGGATGCACAGCGCCTGGAGCTGCTGGAGGAAGTCCGCCGGCAGGTCGTTCTCCATCAACGGCCCCGTCGCGGCCTCCCGGGGCGGCAGCGCATGGTCCGACAGGGCCGCCTGGAGCCCCGTCACCAGCTCCGGCCACGGGCGCCGGGCCGCGGCTTCCGCCAGCGCATGGGCCCGCGCCACCTTGGGCAGCGCGAGGTTGTCCAGGTTGTCGTTGGGGAGCACGTGGACGCCGGGCGGCACGTCTTCATGCAACAGGCGCGGATGGCCCGGCCGCGCGTAGGCCACCCGCAGGACGCGCGCGTCGCCGTAGAGCAGGTTGAAGGGCAGGAACTCCGGGGCGGGCAGGGTGCCGAGGTAGCGCTCGATGGCCTCCACCGAACCGGCCTGGAGGGCGCGCAGGACGACCTCGCCCCGCGAGCGGGGGGCCGGGCCCAGGCCTCGGGCGCCGCGCTGGTTCGTCAGGCCGACGAACACGCCCTCGTGGGTGACTCCCATCCACGTTCCGCCCCGCTCCACGTCCTGGCCGCCCACGGCGCGCGGGGAGTCGGAGAGGATCCGCGGCCCGTGGGCCGGACGCGCGTACAGCTCATCCCGGTTGGCGGCGAGGACCAGCGGCCACTCGGGGTGGACGTTACGGAGGATGAGGACGGTGCACATGCGGAGGGGTCGATAACATCCACCCGCGTGCCATGCACCTTCGCGCGCAGATGTTGAACGATGACCTCGTTTCCCCGAGCGGCTATGGTCCGCCGCCCTCAGGAGAGTTCATGGCGGAGAGAATCCTCGTCACCAGCGCCCTTCCGTATGCGAACGGCGCCATCCACCTCGGCCACGTCGTCGAGTACGTCCAGACGGACATCTACGTCCGCTTCCTCCGCTCGTGCGGCCAGGACGTCGTCTATTTCTGCGCGGACGACACCCACGGCACACCCATCGAGCTCAACGCCGCGAAACAGGGCATCCCCCCGGAGCAGTTCGTCGCGCGCTTCCACGACGAGCACCAGCGCGACTTCCAGGACCTGGACGTCCGCTTCGACTACTTCCACTCCACCAACTCCCCGGAGAACCGCCAGTACGCGGAGCTCATCTACGGGCGCTTGAAGGACGCGGGCGACATCGACCGCCGCGACATCGAGCAGACCTACTGCGAGAAGGACAAGCGCTTCCTGCCGGACCGCTTCATCCGGGGCACCTGTCCCAACTGCAAGTCGGCGGACCAGTACGGCGACGCGTGCGAGAAGTGCGGCAAGACGTACAACCCCACGGACCTCATCGACGCGCGCTGTGCCCTGTGCGGCACGCCGCCCGTGCGCCGCAACTCCGTGCACCTGTTCTTCAAGCTGTCGCGCCACGAGGCCTTCCTGCAGGAGGTCCTCAAACGCCCCGGCTTCCTCCACCCGGGCCTCGCCACCCAGCTCCAGGGCTTCTTCGAGAAGGGCCTCGCGGACTGGGACATCAGCCGCGACGGGCCCTACTTCGGCTTCGCCATCCCGGGGGAGACGGACAAGTTCTTCTACGTCTGGCTGGACGCGCCCATCGGCTACATCGCGACCACTGAGAAGTGGGCGAAGGAGACCGGCAAGCAGAAGGACGCGCTGGCGTACTGGGACAAGGACGCGCCCACGCGCATCATCCACTTCATCGGCAAGGACATCGTCTACTTCCACGCGCTGTTCTGGCCCGCGGTGCTGAAGGTCGCCGGCTTCCACGTCCCCAATGAGATCAAGGTGCACGGGCACCTGACCGTGAACGGGGAGAAGATGTCCAAGAGCCGCGGCACCATGGTGGCCGCGCGGGACTACCTGGACCTCCTGGACCCCAGCTACCTGCGCTACTTCTACGCGGCCAACCTGGGCGCGGGCGTGGAGGACCTGGACCTCAACCTCAAGGACTTCCGCCTGCGGGTGAACGGCGAGCTCGTCAACAACGTGGGCAACCTGGCCAACCGCGCGCTGTCGATGCTGGCGGGCCCGCTGGAGAAGAAGCTCGCGCCGGGCCGCGAGGCAGGGCCGGGGCGCACGCTGGTGGAGCAGGCCCTGGCCCGCGTGCCGGAGGTGCGCGAAGCGTTCGAGAAGCTGGAGTACCGCGCCGCCATCAAGATCATCACCGACATCGCCTCCACCGCGAACGCCTTCCTCCAGACGCAGGCGCCGTGGGCGCTGGTGAAGAAGGACGCGGAGGCCGCTCGCGCCGACCTGTCGGACGCCGCGGACGTGGCGTACCTGCTGGGCGCGCTGCTGGCCCCGGTGATACCGCGCGTGTCGGAGCGCCTGTTCGCGCAGCTCAACGCACCTGCACTGACGTTCCAGGCGCTCGCCACCGCGAAGTATCCACTCCTCGACCGCAGCCGCCCGCTGGGCACCCCGGAACCGCTCCTGCCGCGTCTGGAAGAGGAGCGGGTGAACGCCATCATCAAAAACCCCGTGGCCGATATTCCGCCCCCCGGGTCTGGGGGCAAGGACAAGAAGTCGGAGAAGAAGCCCATGGACGCGAAGTCGCCCGAAGCACAGGCCGCGGCACCCACCCCGCAGGCGTCACCTGGCGCCGGCGCGGGGACCGTGGAACCCGTGCCCGCGGCGGACATCGAGTACGCGGACTTCGCCAAGGTGGTGCTGAAGGCGGGACGCATCGTGGCCGCGGAGAAGGTGAAGGGCGCGGACAAGCTGCTCAAGCTGGAGGTGGACCTGGGCGAGGGCTCGCCGCGCACCATCGTCTCCGGCATCGCGGAGGCCTACACGGCGGAGGCGCTGGCGGGCCGCCGCGTGGTGGTGGTGGCGAACCTCAAGCCGCGCAAGCTCAAGGGCATCGAGTCGCGCGGCATGCTGCTGACGGCTGGCCCGGGCGGCAAGGACCTGTCCCTGTTGGAGCCGGGCGACGTGCCGCCCGGCAGTGAGATCAAATAGTTCGAAGTCGCTCGAAACAGGTTTGAGGGGACGCCGGGTGGCCACGTCGCCACCCGGCAGCGAGGTGACGAGACGTGGTGGATTGGCGTGCCGAACGGGACCGCGCACTGGTGACCCTGGAGCGGGAGAAGCGCCCCGCGATCCGGGCCGAGGCGGCGAACCTGCTGTTCCACCTGGCCTCCGAGGAGCCCGTACACGCGGGGGAGTTCACGGACGTGCTGGTGCGGATGCTCGCGGATGCGCAGCCGGACGTGCGCCGCTCCGGGGTGAGCCTCGCGTCGGTGGTGCTGCCGTCGGAGCAACTGCCGGAGACGCTGCTGCCCCGCCTGCGCGACGAGGACACGCGGGTGCGGCTGGAGGCCACCGGAAGGCTGGCGGACCTCGCGCTGCCCCATGCGCGCGGGGCGCTGGCGGGCATGCTGGAGGACCCCACACCGGAGGTGCGCTTCGAGGCCGCGCGCGGCATCGCCGCCCTCAAACACCCGGCGGGCCTGGAGATACTGCTGGCCGCGCTGGACGTGGACACGCTGCGCTTCCGGGCGCTGGGCGCGCTGGCGGAGCTGGAGGACCCCCGTGCGCTGCCGGCGGTGAAGCGCCTCTTCGGCAAGTGGCTGCTGCCCGCGTTCGACAAGACGCAGGCGGCGGGCGTGCTGATGAAGCTGGGGGACCCGGCGGGCGCGGACTGGCTGATGCAGCGCACGCGCAAGAAGTGGAGCGCGGACCGCGCGCTCGCGGTGGAGCTGTGCGGCGAGCTGAAGGTGCCAGGAGCGCTGGCGCGGCTGAAGGAGATCCTCCAGGACATGAAGGACCCGTGCCGGGGCGCCGCTGCGCGGGGCCTGGGACGGCTGGGGGATGCCCAGGCGCTGCCCTGGCTGCTCTCCGTGCTGGAGGACCGCGCCGCGCCGGAGGACGATCGGCTGGACGCGGCGGATGGCCTGTGGCGCCTGGGTGTCCCCGAGGGAATGGAGCGCGTGCGCGCTTCCATGCCCACCTTCGCCTCGGAAGAGGCGAGACTGGAGCTGGAAGAGCTGTTTAGAGAGGGCCCATGAGACTCGTTGACGCGCACTGCCACCTGGAGCCGAAGGACTACGCGGAGGTGGGGCCGGTGCTGGAGCGCGCCCGGGCCGCGGGGCTCGTGCACGCGGTGCTGGTGGGCCAGTTCCACGGCCCCGGGGACTGGGGCCACGCGCTGGAGGTGGCGGCCCGGCACCCGGACTTCCTGTCGCCCACGTTGGGCATCCACCCGCACGAGGCCGCCCGCGCCACGGAGGCGGACTTCGAGATGCTGGAGCGCACCTGCGCCCGCCCGGAGCTGCGCGCGGTGGGCGAGGCCGGGCTGGACTACTACTACGACCGCTCGCCGCGCGAGGTGCAGGCCACCGTCTTCCGGCGCCAGGGCGCGCTCGCGAAGCGGCTGTCCAAGCCGCTGGTGGTGCACGTGCGCGACGCGCATGAGGACTGCGACGCGGCGCTCGGGGCGGAGGACGTCACCAGCGGCGTCATCCACTGCTTCACCGGCGACACGGCCGCGGCGCGGCGCTACCTGGACCGGGGCTTCTTCATCTCGCTGTCCGGCGTCATCACCTACAAGAAGACGGAGGCCCTCCAGGACGCGGTGCGCTTCGCGCCCCTGGAGCGCCTGATGGTGGAGACGGACAGCCCCTACCTGGCGCCGGTGCCACACCGCGGACGCAAGAACGAGCCCGCGCACGTGCTGGAGACGGCGAAGAAGGTGGCGGAGCTGAAGGGCGTCACGCTGGAGGAGGTGGCGGCCGTCACCACCGCCAACGCTGTTCGCCTCTTCAACCTCACGCTGCGGTGACGGCTCCGGCCAGGGCTTCCAGGTCCTGGTCGAGCTGCGGCATGTCCAGCAGCAGCGCGTCCGGGTCGTAGACGAAGTCCGCCTGCTTCAGCTTGAGCAGGGCCTGCAGCGCGGGTTCGCCCGCGTGTCCGCCGAAGGATGCGTAGACGACGCGGCCCCGCTCCAGGTGCAGGTAGCCCTCCAGCGTGTGGTGGCGCAGCTGGAGCCGTCCGCTCTTGCGGCCTCCGCCCAGCGTGCGCAGCAGGTCGCGCGGGGGCAATTCGTCGAAGCTGCCGCGCACCACCCGGCCCGGGCCGTTGTGCTGCACCCGGTCCAGGAAGAGGGTGTGCACCGTGCGCGCGACCTCCGCCTTGTCGCCCGGGGACAGCACCGCCGTCGCGCCCGCGAGCAGCAGCCGCTCGCGCGCCTGCGCATCCGGCTCGCCCACCACTGCGATGGGCAGGCCGGCGCTCTCCGGCGAGGAGCGCGTCGCTTCCAGCAGCTCCAGCACCTCCTGCTGCCCCAGCCGAAGCCCCACCACCAGCACGTCGCAGTCCTGCCGCGCCAGGCCGTCCAGCGCGCCGTCCAGCGTGGACAGCGCGTGCGCCACCAGCTCCTGCTTGAGCACCGCCTCCAGCAGCTCGCTGCGCGTGGCCTCGTCCGGTTCGGCGATGAGCACCTGGCGGCCCTCGCTGGCCAGCCGGTGGAGGAGGAGTTCCCCGCTCTGGAGCTGGCCGACGATGTCCGCCACCACCGGGTCGTAGAGGATGCCCGCGTGCTGGCGCAGGTGCTCCAGCGCCTGCTGCTTGGTGAAGACCTTCCCGTGCGCGTTGCCCGGGTTCTTGGTCAGCTCCAGGAAGCTGTCCACCGCGGCCAGGATGCGCGCGCCCAGGGTGATGTCCTCGCCCTTGGCGCCCTGGGGCGTGCCGGAGCCGTCCCAGGCCTCGTAGAGCTGCGCGAGGATGGTGTTCACCTGCGTGGGCAGGTGCACGGTTTCAAAGAGCTTCGTGGGCGCGCGGCAGCACGCCTTCGCCTGGGCCTTCCACTCCGCGTTGGCCGCGTTGCTCGCCAGCGAGTAGTGGCGCTCCGCGGGCTTGCCCAGGTCGTGCAGGTACGCGGCGATGGACAGCGCCGCCAGCTCCTTGTGCGGCATGCCCATGCGCTGGCCGACGATGCCCGCCTGCCGCGCGAGCTGCGCCGAGTGCCCCCGGTGCCGGGGCCGGTCCTGCTCCATCAGCCCCACCATCAGGCTCAGCGTCTCCACGTAGTCCGTGTCGCTGATGAGGCCGCGCGGGCCGCCCGGCTCTCTCCGCTGCGTGGCGCGCGCCGCGTGGGTGCCGCTGCCGCCCCGCTGCAGCCGCATCCGCGCGTCCGTCTCCAGGCGCATCTGCAGGCTGGTGGCGCTGCGCCCGACGGAGGTGCCGCTGCGCCCGGACTCGGAGCTCCCGTTGCTGCTCGCGGGTGCGTCCGGACGCCGGGGCCCGCCGCCATGCGGGCCCTCCAGCAGCGCGGTGAAGGCGGTGGGGTCGCCGTAGTAGTGCTTGCGGATGGCGGCGGAGATGGCGCTGCGCAGGCCGATGTACGCGTAGACCTCCGACATGCCGGTGACGAGCGCGATCTCGTCCAGCAGCGACTTGTTCTGCGGCTCGGCGGCCACCACCGACAACAGCTTGCGCTCCGGATCGATGGCCAGCGGGAGCACGTTCTGCGCCTCCGCCAGCCGCACCGGCAGCTTGTCCAACACCTTCGTGTCGATGCGGACCTTCGCCAGCTTGTCCGCGGTGACGAAGCGGGTCTGGAACTCGTTGGCCAGCAGGCGCAGGAGCGCGGCCTCCTGGAGCAGGCCCAGCTCCACCAGACAGTCCCCCAGCTTGTGGCCGGTGATCTTCTGGTGCTCCAGCCCCTGCTCCACGGCCCCGGGTGTCACGAGGCCGGCTTCAATCAACCGCTCTCCCAGCCGCTTCGCCATGGACTTCAGCCCTCCGAGGAGCCCTCGCCTTCACCACCGGACTTCCCGGGCGCGGGCGGCGCCAGCGCGCTGAACGGCTTGAAGGTCAGCTCTCCGGGCAGGCTCTTGGGGTCGCGCGCCGGACGCTCCTCGCGCGGCGGCCGGGCCGGACGCTCCTCGCGGGGAGCGCGCTCCTCACGGGGCGGACGCTCCGCACGGGGCTCGCGCGGCGGGCGGGGCGGACGCTCCGGGCGGGACTCCTGCGCGGACGCGGGGGCTGCGCTGCCCTCGGCTCCGGCGGGGGCCTGCGACGGCGGGCCCTTGTCGGCCCGGGCCTTGCGCTTCTCCTCGCGGTGCTTGCGACGGCCGCTGCCGCCACCCTCCACCGGGGCCCGGCCGCGGCCGGTGGGCACGGAGCCCTTCCAGAGCGGACGGTCGTAGGCGCGCAGGTGATCCGTCCAGCGGTCGTTCGGATCGCGCTGCATGGCCTCCACCCACGAGGAGATGCGCGCATCGAGCGCACCCAGCGCGTCGACGATCTGCGCCTCCAGCGTCATCGGCGGCTTCGCCGTGCCGGCCCCGGCCTGTCCCTGCTGGGAGATCGCCAGGTGCGTCAGGTGCTGCTCCAGCAGCGGCGGGAAGCCGGGGATGGAGAGCGTCTTCTCGCGGATCTTCTGCGCCGCCAGCACCGCGTGGCCCACGAGCCGACCTTCGTCGGTGTTCTCGAAGCCCTTGTCGGACGAGCCCTCGCCCGCCTTCATCACGTCGTGCAGGAACGCGCCGGCCAGGAGCAGATCGCGGTCCGCCATGGGGTAGTGGTCCGACACGCGCAGCGTCAGGCGCATCACCGACAGGACGTGCTCGGCCAGCCCTCCGCGCCACGCGTGGTGCACGCCCTTGGCCGCCGGAGCGACGGGCAGGCCCGCCGCCACCTGCGCGTCATCCAGGAACGCCACCAGGAGCTGCTTCACGTACGGGTCGTTGACGCGCTCGTTGATGAGCTCGCGGATCTGTCCCACGGCGCGCGGGCCACCGCCGCCCTCGTGGCGGGCCTCCGGCTTGCCGTCCGCCTTCGGCTCGCGGGGCTCCTTCGCGTCACCGGACTTCGCGTCGCCAGACTTCGCTTCGCCGGCCTTCGCGTCACCGGACTTCGCTTCGCGGGGCTCCTTCGCCTCGTTCGCGGGCTTCGCCTCGGCGGGCGGGGCAGGGGGCGGCTCGAACTCCTTGGGGTCGAGCGGCTCCGGATCCAGCCGCTCCACGGCCTCCACGACCACCTGGGTGCGTCCGTGGAAGACGATGACGCCGCCCTGCACGAGGACGTAGTCACCGGTCTGGAACGTGGGCTCGAGCGCGTCCACCTTGTCGAAGACGCGGGCGTCCACCGTGCCGCTCTTGTCGGCCAGGGACAGGGAGAGGAACACCTTGCCGCTCCGCGCGTTCACCTTCTCCTTCTTGGTGACGCGGAAGACGGTGTTGACGCGGTCCTTCTCGCGCAGATCGACCGCGTACACCTTGCGGACGGTCTCGACGGAAGCCTCCGGGGTGGAAGTCGCGGCCTGGGACTCATTTTCGGTTGTCATCGCGGCCGCGGACACTACCACCGAGGAGGCCCGTCAAGGCGAGCAAGTCGTGAGGCTGTTCACGCGTCCGCTCAGCTGATTTCGAGCGCCACCGCCTCCAGGTACTCGGCCCCCGGGGAACCGACCGGCGCCGGGTGGTCCGGCGGCAGGCCCATCCGCACCAGCCGGAAGGCGATGCGCGCCTCCTGTTCACAGGCCGTGGCCACCGCTTCGTTGAACGACCCCAGCCCGAGCGGGGGGTGGTAGCCCACCACCAGCAGCCGCCCGCCATGGCGGGTCCGCCGCAGCGCCAGCCGCACCTGTTCGATGAAGTCCTCCTCGGACGCCACGCCCTGCGTGTCCAGCAGCACCAGGTCGAACGTGTCCTTCAGGGCCCGGAGCACCGCCAGGGCCTCCCCCTGCTCCACCGTCACCCGGCCGAGCAGTCCGTTCGCCTCCGCGTTCTCACGCGCCAGGTCCGCGGAGTCCGCGTTGCCGTCGAAGGCGATGATCTGCTTCGCCCCGTGGCGCCCCGCGTGCACGAAGAGGCCGCCCACGTTGCAGGCCACGTCCAGCACCCGGTCGCCGTTGCCGGTGCGCCCGAGGAAGCGGCGCAGCTCGCGGTGATCATACTGGTAGCCCGTGCCCTTCCCGTAGGTGAGGTCCACGGTGAAGCGCGCCCCCATCTCCAGGAGCCGGCACCAGCGCGGCGGTGTGCCGTACATGACATGCGGCCGCTGCGCGGGCAGGCCCAGCGCCTTGCGCCGGAACGTGTCGTTGCGCAGCAGCACGGACGCCGCCCCCGTCACCTCGACCAGCGTGCGGGTGATCTCCTCCTTGCGCGCGTCCATGGAGCGCGTGAGCGTCTGCACGACGAAGTGCGTGTCGTAGCGGTCCACGATGAGGCCCGGCAGCCCGTCCCCGTCATCGTTCACGATGCGGCAGAAGCGCGGATCATCCACCAGCCGCGCGCGCCGCTCGAACGCATGGCGGACGTGGCGGGGGATGAGCCCTTCCACGGCTTCGTCCGGCAGGCCCAGGCGGCGCACGGCATAGGACGCCTGCAGGTCCACGTCCCCCAGGCCCAGGACCTGACCGTCCTCGTCCCTGAGCTGCATGGGCGTGCCGGGTTCGGGCTCGCCCTCCATGGAGACGATGTCCTCACGGCGCAGCCAGGGCGCGCCATGACGCAGCTTCCGGGCGGCTTCTCGGGACAGGTAGGTGCTGAGCAAGGTGTGGCCCTCCTCCGGCGCGGTAAAGGGCACCCCGTGGGGTGCCCTCATCAAAGATGCGCTGTGTGGGGCCTGCTGGCGGCAGGGGCCGCGCCGCCACCCTGGAGGGCAGGGGAGGAGGCGTCGCTAGAGGACGGTCGGCGGCCGCTTGTACGCCTTGAACGTCACCCGCGTGAGCATTCCGCTGACCACCAGGGCCAGCGCGATGCCCATCATGCGCACATTCCAGGAGTGGCCCAGGATGATGAGCCCGAGCGCGAGCAGGCCCACGGCCACCGCGCCCACCACCGTGAGCGTCTGGGAGCGCGAGTCCTTGTGGGCCTGGGGCCTGCGCGCCTGGGCGAGCGCCGGCAGCGAGGACGCCTTGCGCCACTTCTCCGTGCCGTCCTCGCGGACCTCGTCGTCGGGGTCCACCAGGCCCTGCACGTAGGCCCGCTCGATGTCTCCCAGCGAGGGGAACATCAGCTCTCCGTCAGGGCTGCGCACGCGGTACGCCATGGGTTTTCTCCCTCCCCGGCCACCCTGCCCGGACCGGGAGGGGACCTCAAGTCAGCTCGGTGGCAATCTGCTCAGCGATGCGCAGTCCATCAATGGCGGAGGACACGATGCCGCCCGCGTACCCGCAGCCCTCGCCGGCCGGGTACAGGCCGCGCATGGACACCGACTGCAAGTCATTGCCCCGGGTGATGCGCACCGGGGAGGACGTCCGGCTCTCGATGCCGATGAGCTTCCCCTCCTCGCTGATGAACCCGCGCATCTTCCGGTCGAACGTGCGCAGCGCCGCCTTGAGCGACTGCGTCAGCCGCTCCGGGAACAGCTGGTTCAGGTCCGTGTGCGCCAGGCCCGGGCGGTAGCTGGTGTCGCCCGGGTCCTTCTTCACGCGGCCGGCCAGGTAGTCCGGGATGGTCTGCGCGGGCGCGTAGAAGCGGCCTCCGCCCAGCTTGTAGGCCTCCTGCTCCCAGTGCCGCTGGAACTCCAGGCCCGCGAGCGGACCCCGGAAGCCCTCCCGCTCGAAGTCGGCCACGGACACCGACACGACGATGCCCGCGTTGGCGAACTTCGCGTTGCGCCGCGAGTTGCTCATGCCGTTGGTGCACTGCAGCCCCTCCTGCGTGGGCGTGGGCACCACGATGCCGCCGGGGCACATGCAGAACGAGTAGACGCCGCGCACCTCGCCGTCCACGTCCAGGTTCTCCGCCAGCTTGTAGTCCGCGGGCGGCAGCTTCGCGTGCTTCGCGGCGGCGCCGTACTGGATGCCGTTGATGAGCGACTGCGGGTGCTCCGCGCGGAAGCCCAGCGCGAAGGGCTTGGCCTCCACGCTCACGCGGCCGTCGGCGGCGAAGCGCTCGTACAGCTCGCGCGCGGAGTTGCCCGGCGCGAGAATCACGCGGTCGCTCTCCAGCGTGCGCCCGTCCGCCATCTTCACGCCCGCGATGTGGCCGTCGCGGTAGAGCAGGTCGTCCACGCGCTGCTCGAACATCACCTGGCAGCCACCGGCGATGAGTTCGTCGCGCAGCTTCGCCACCGCGCCGGGCAGCAGGTCCGAGCCGATGTGCGGCTTGCCCTCGATGAGGATGTGGTCCGGCGCCCCGTAGCGCGCGAACGCCTCAATCACCTTGCGCACCATGGGGTGGTTGATGCGCGTGGACAGCTTGCCGTCGGTGTACGCGCCCGCGCCGCCCTCGCCGAAGTTCATGTTGCTCTCCGGGTCCAGCGACCCGTCGCGCATCAGCTTCGCCACGTCCTTGCGGCGCGTCACGACCTCGCGGCCCCGCTCCAGCAGGATGCTGCGCACGCCGCGCTCCAAGAGGCCCAGCGCGCAGAACAGCCCCGCGGGGCCGGTGCCGATGATGAGCGGCAGCCGCTCCGGCTCCTTCACGCGCGGAAGGGTCTCCGGCGGGGGCGGGGCCTCGCTGACGTCCGGGGGCAGGCGCGGCGCCTTCCTGCCCGGGGCCAGCTCCACCTCCAGTGTGTAGATGTAGCGCGGGCTGCCCTTCTTGCGCGCATCCAGCACCGAGCGCACCACGCGCACGGAGGCGAGGTCACTCCGCGTGACGCCCAGCTTCTCCGCGGCGCGCTGGCCGAGCAGCTCCTCCGGCTCGTCCAGCCACAGCCCGATGTTGTTCACCCGGTACGCCATCTTGATTGAGCTCCTCAGTGGGGGCGCGTATGTGCTCCAGCCCCCGCAGGGAATGCAAGCACTTGAAAAGACGAGACGCTCATCTGCCAGGAAGGGGGTGGGTGCGTACCCGCTGATGCACCCGGCCCCCGGCTCCGGGCGGCGGGGAGGCTTGAGGTGCGTAACCCCCTTCGCACCTTCCATTTCCCGTGCCGTCCAGTTTCTGCCCTCAACCCCTGGGGACTGCTGGAGAATCCGTTTGGAAGAGAACGACTGGCACGGGGGTTGAAGCTGGCAGCCGAGTGATGACGCGGCGCCCGCTGGTACGGCGCCGATTCCGGAGGCAATTCCTGTGAGCACCGACCAAAAGGGCACCCGCATCCTCGCGCGCACCTTCTTCAATCAGCTGCGCGCAAGCGGTTACACGCCGCACCAGGTCATCGGCATCGCGACGGAGCTGCTGGAGTTGGTCACCACCGACCTGCGGGAGGGCGACAAGGCCGTTGCCACCCAGCCAACATCGGAGCCTGTACCCGAGTGGCAGCAGCGCGCCTGAGCCATTAGGCTCCGGTGACAGACCCTCGCGGGTGAGCGGGCTCCGGACCGGTTCCGGGGTCCCCGCCCGCAAGGTGGAGGAAGCGAACCGGCGGCCGCCGGTTTTTTGTTGTCCCCTGCTTCCGATGTCGCGGTGGCCTCCAGGGGCTTCGACGCGCCGGGCCTTCAGGGCTGGGGGTGGCGCCTGCGCTCGCGGGCGGCCGCGCCGGCGATGAAGAGCAGCGCGGCGGTGAGCACGGTGAAGACGAGGCTCGCGGAGGTGGGCGCCGTCAGCGCGAGCAGCCCGCAGCCCGCGAGGAACGCGAGCACGTCGACGACGACGGGCCGGGGCTGGGGCAGCACGAGGATGGTGGCGCACCCGGCCAGGGGCAGGCCCAGCGCGACCTGCCGGAAGATGGCGTCGGTGCTGGTGCGCACCGTCTCCCAGTAGTTCACGAGGATGGCGGCGAAGATGACCACCGTGCCTCCGGCGAGCACGAGCACGCCCGCGGCGGCCGCGTCCTTGGTGAGCCGGGCCTTCTCGTCGAACTGCTGCACGGCCAGGTCCACCAGTTGCTCCAGCGCGCTGTTGAGGATCTCCGCGAAGAAGATGAGCAGCACGCAGAAGATGAGCGTCACCTTCTCCGCGAGCCCCAGCGGGATGCCGCTGCCCACCAGCCCCACGAGCACGCCGGAGATGAGGTGGATGCGCATGTTGCGCTGCCAGGCGACGGTGTGGATGAGCCCCGCCCACGCGTGACCGAACGAGGCGAACAGCCCGTTGCTGCGGCGGGAGGGGAACTGGGGACGGGAGGGTGCAGGAACGGTCATCGGAGAGTGAAGGGTGCGGCAGGCTAGCACCCGCGGGTTCGATTGCCGCGTCTGTGTGAACAGGTAAGGTCGGCCGCGTGATGCGAACGTCCTTGTCGTCCTGGCCGCGCGTGCTGGCGCTGGCCCTGTGGTGCACCGGTGTCCTCGCGCATGCGCAGGAGACCCCTACAAGCTTTGAAGGAGATGACCTGGGCCTGGAGCCCCCCGGTGTCCAGTATCTCCCAGCCCCGGGCCCGCGAGCCCACGAGCAGCACCGGCTGTCCGCCTCTGAACCTCCCGTGGTGCGCCGCGAGGCCCGAGGCCCGGCGAGGGGCGTGAAGGCGGCCGGCGTGCCGCAGACGCGCCTGGGCGAGGGCGCGCTCTCTGGCAAGGTCATCTACCTGAGCCCCGGGCACGGCTTCTACCGCGACAGCGGGCTGAAGCGCTGGGCCACGCAGCGGCCCAACACCTGGGGCGTGGTGGAGGACTTCATCTCCGTGGAGGTGGTGTCCCAGGAGCTGCTGCCCCAGCTCGTGGCCGCCGGGGCCACGGTGGTGCCGGTGCGTGAGACGGACCTGAACCCGCTCATCGCCACCGTGGATGACCTGGAGACGGGCTACACGCAGGGCGGGGACCTCGGGCGCTTCCACCCCTCCGAACAGAAGGGCTGGAGCGCCCCGCCCGTGCCCATGGGCAACAGCGTGGAGCCGTTCTCGGTGGGCACCACGCGCACGCTGGACACGGCGGCCACCGTCACCGCGAGCGCCACGTGGACCCCCAACGTGCCGGCGGACGCGGCGTACCACGTCTACGTCTCGTACGGCTCGGACCCCACGCGCGCGACGGACGCGCACTACGTGGTGAAGCACGCGGGAGGGGAGAGCCACTTCCGGGTGAACCAGCGCCGCCACGGTGGAACGTGGGTGCTGCTGGGCCGCTTCTACTTCAAGGCCGGGAAGCACCCGGACTCGGGCGCGGTGGTGCTCCAGAACGACTCCGCGGCGGGCGCGGGCGCGACGCTGTCGGTGGACGCGGTGCGGCTGGGCGGCGGCCGGGGCCTGATGGGAGACGCGGCGCAGGGGCCGCTGCCGCGTCCGCGCTTCGAGGAGAGCGCGCGCTACCACGTGCAGTACAGCGGGGCGCCCTTCAGCGTGTACGCGCCGACGGGGGCCAACGCGCTCTCCAACGAGCGCACCGCGGACGTGCAGTCCCGCCCGCGCTTCGCCGCGTGGCTGCACGAGGAGGGCGAGGACGCCGTCTACGTGGCCTGGCACACCAACGCGTCCACGTCCGGCAACGTGATGGGCACGGAGGCGTACGTCTACGGGCCGCACCCGGTGGACGGCACGCTCAACTTCACCGGCGTGAAGGACAGCGACGTGATGGCGCGGGCGCTGCTTGCGCAGATTGAAAAGGACTTCAAGCGCGAGGTGGATCCGAACTGGCGGGTGCGCGGCCTGCGCTCGGGGAACCTGGGCGAGGTGAACCCCACGCACAACCCGGAGATGCCCAGCGTGCTCCTGGAGATGGGCTACCACGACAACACGACGGACGCGGGCAGGCTCAAGGAGCCGCGCCTGCGCCACGTGGCCGCGCGCGCCATCGTGCAGGGCCTCATCAAGTACTTCGCGGCCCGCGACGGCGTGGCGGTGCACCTGCCCCCGGAGGCGCCGGGCGCGGTGCTGGCGCGCAACGCGACGCCGCCGGGAGCGGTGGAGGTGAAGTGGGCAGCGCCGCCGCTGGTCGCATCCGAGGAGGGCCGCGACGCCCCGACGGGCTACCGCCTCTACCAGAGCGCGGACGGGCTGGGCTGGGATGAGGGCACCCCGGTGCAGAGCACCGAGGCCACCGTCACGCTGGCCGCCGGCACGCTGCGCTACTTCCGCGTCGCCGCGGTGAACGCGGGCGGCGAGTCGTTCCCGTCCGCCACCGTGGGCGTGCGCGTCGGAGCGGCGCCCCCGGTGCTGCTCGTCAATGCGTACGAGCGGCTGGACGCCACGGTGGCCTGCGGCGAGACCCTGAATCCCTATGATCTGGACGCCCCGCTGCGCGTCTACCTGGAGGCGATGAACGACGGCAGCTACCTGCGCCAGCACGGCGCGGCGTTCGCAGCGTCGGCGCTGCCCTTCGACAGCGCGACCGGCACCGCGGTGGCTGCGGGGCTGGTGGTGCCCGGTGGCTACCGGCTGGTGGACTGGTCCGCTGGACGCGGAGGCGTGGGCGGCGCGGGTCTGTCCCGGGCGGAGCAGGATGCCCTGCGCGCGTTCGTCACCGGGGGCGGAAATCTCATGCTGTCGGGCGGTCGCACCGTGTCCACGCTCGCCAGTGGCAGCGCGGAGGACAAGCTCTTCCTCGCGGACATCCTGCGGGCGTCCACCGCCGTGGGGACGCCGCTCTTCCAGGTGGAGGGCTCGGCGGGTGGCTTCCTCTCGGGCCTGCCCGCCACGCCGCTGGACGACGGGACGCTCGGGGGCTATCCCGTCGGCGTCATCGACCTGCTCGCGGCGACGGGGGGCGGCGCGGAGGTGCTGCGCCTTCCCGGCACGACGTCCAGCACGGGCGTGGTGTCCGGGACGGGGCCCTCGGGGCAGGTGCTGGTGCTGGGCTTCCCCTTCGAGGGCCTGGCCTCGAACCAGGCGCGGTCGCGGCTGGTGGGCGCGTTCCTGGTGAAGACAGAGCTGCTCATGCAGGCGCCGCCCCTGCCCGACGCAGACGTGACGCCCCCGGTGAGCCCCCGGCCGCTGACGTCGTGCGTGGCGGTGCGGGAGCGCAACCCGCATCCGCCCGTGGATCCCCCGCCGGTGGACCCTCCGCCGCAGCCGAAGGTCGTCCAGGTGATGCCGGACCTGTATTACGGCAAAGCGGACACCGGCTGCGGCTGCGGGGCGGGGGAAGCGGGAACGGCCTCCGCGCTCTGGGTGTTGGTCGGGGTGATTGTTCAGCTCCGACGTTCTCGCTCGAGAGCGGCCCACGCGAAGCGTTGACTCGGCGGGGGCGCCTGCCTACGGTCGCCCGCCTTCTTTACGAGACTCATGACGGTGGGCCGTGAAGGCCCACTCCTACTTCAAGGAGATACGGACATCATGGCCACCAAGATCGCCATCAACGGCTTCGGACGCATCGGTCGCTGCATCCTGCGCGCCGCGCTCAGCCGCAAGGAAGACCTCGAGATCGTCGCCATCAACGACCTCGACAAGCCGTCGGCGCTGGCCCACCTCTTCAAGTACGACTCCGTGCACCGCACGTGGCCGGGCGAGGTGAAGGCCACGGACAAGGGCATCGTGGTGGATGGCCGGGAGATCGCCGTCACCGCGGAGAAGGACCCCACGGCGCTGCCCTGGAAGTCCATGAACGTGGACGTGGTGCTGGAGTGCACCGGCCGCTTCACCGGCCGCGAGGGCGCCGAGAAGCACCTCAAGGCGGGCGCGCGCAAGGTGCTCATCTCCGCGCCGGCCAAGGGCCCGGACATGACCCTCGCGTTCGGCATCAACCATGAGCAGTACGACCCGTCCAAGCACCACATCGTGTCCAACGCGTCGTGCACCACCAACTGCCTGGCGCCCATCGCCAAGGTGCTGGTGGACAACTTCGGCATCGAGCACGGCCTGATGACGACGGTGCACAGCTACACCAACGACCAGCGCATCCTGGACCTCACCCACGAGGACATGCGCCGTGCCCGCGCCGCCGCGCTCTCCATGATCCCCACCAGCACCGGCGCCGCGAAGGCCATCGGTGAGGTCATCCCGGCGCTCAAGGGCAAGATGCACGGCCTGGCCGTGCGCGTGCCCACTCCGAACGTGTCGCTGGTGGACCTCACGGTGAACACCACCAAGAAGGTCACCGCGGAGGCGGTCATCGAGGCGTACCGCAAGGCCGCCGCCGGTCCGCTCAAGGGCGTGCTGGAGTTCAGCGACGCGCAGACGGTGTCGGTGGACTACAACGGCAACCCGCACTCGGCCATCTTCGACTCCACCAACTGCTTCGTGATGGGCGACAACATGCTCAAGGTCATGGCCTGGTACGACAACGAGTGGGGCTTCTCCAACCGCATGGTCGACACGGCGAAGTACCTCGTGTCGAAGGGCCTGTAGTCCTTCGTTTCTTCAAGGACGCAGGCACGCATTCCGGCACCGTTGGGCTGACCGAGACAGGGCAAGGGGCACCAAAAGATGATCCGCTACATCGATGACCTGCAGTTGACCGGCAAGCGCGTCTTCATCCGCGTGGACTTCAACGTCCCCATGGACGGCCGCCGCATCACCGACGACACCCGCATCCGCGAAGCGCTGCCGACCATCAAGCGCGCGCTGGAGATGGGCGGCAAGGTCATCCTGGCGTCCCACCTCGGTCGGCCCAAGGGCCCGGACCCCAAGCTGTCGCTGGAGCCCGTCGCCGCGAAGCTCGTGGGGCTGCTCGGCGGCAAGCACGAGGTCATCCTCACGGATGACAGCGTGGGCGACGGCGTGAAGAAGCAGGTGAAGGAGCTGAAGGAGGGGCAGGTCGTCCTCCTGGAGAACCTGCGCTTCCACAAGGAGGAGGAGGCGAACGACGAGGCCTTCTCGCGCGAGCTGGCGGCGCTGGCGGACGTCTACGTCAACGACGCGTTCGGCACCGCGCACCGCGCGCACGCGTCGACGGCCGGCATGGTGCCCTTCGTGAAGGAGAAGGCCGCCGGCTTCCTGATGAAGAAGGAGATCGAGTACCTGGGCAAGGTGCTCAAGAACCCGGAGAAGCCCTTCGTGGCCATCCTGGGCGGCTCCAAGGTGAGCGACAAGATCAAGGTCATCGAGAGCTTGCTGCCCAAGGTGGACGCGCTGCTCGTGGGCGGCGCGATGGCGTACACCTTCCTCAAGGCGCAGGGCATTGAAGTGGGCAAGAGCCGGGTGGAGGAGGGCGACAAGCTGGCCCTCGCCGCCAAGCTGCTGGACACGGCGAAGCGGCTGAAGACGCCGCTGGTGCTGCCCATCGACCACATCGTGGGCACGGAGCCGTCGGAGAAGAGCATCGCGAAGGAGACGCCGGACCAGGTCATCCCGCCGGACATGATGGGCCTGGACATCGGGCCCAAGACGCGCGCGATGTTCACGCAGCGCATCCGCGACGCGAAGACGGTGGTGTGGAACGGGCCCGTGGGCCTCTTCGAGGTCTCCAAGTTCGCGGAGGGCACGCGGTCGGTGGCCGCGGCCATGTCCATCAACACGCAGGCCACGACGGTCATCGGCGGTGGCGACAGCGCCGCGGCGGTGGAGCAGATGGGCTACGCGGACAAGATGAGCCACGTGTCCACGGGTGGCGGCGCGTCGCTGGAGTTCCTGGAGGGCCGGGAGCTGCCCGGCATCAAGGCGCTGGAAACCAAGTAGGTCAACGCGCGGTACCTCGGGGGAGACACCATGGCGGCCCAGGCTCGTCGGAAGATCATCGCTGGCAACTGGAAGATGAACAAGGCGGTGCCGGAGGCGCTCGCGCTGGTGCGGGAGCTTCGCGGCGCGGTGGCGGCGCTGGGCGACAAGGTGGAGGTGGTGATCGCGCCTCCCTTCGTGGCGTTGCAGCCCGTGCACGTCGCGCTGGAGGGCGCGCCCCTCCAGCTGGCGGCGCAGAACTGTCACTGGGAGGCCTCCGGCGCGTTCACCGGGGAGATCTCCGCGCCCATGCTGGTGGAGCTGGGGTGCGCCTACGTCATCGTGGGGCACTCGGAGCGCCGGCAGTTCTTCGGGGAGACGGACGCCACGGTGAACAAGCGGGCCAAGGCCGTGAAGGCCGCGGGCATGACGCCCATCATCTGCGTGGGTGAGACGCTGGCGGAACGCGAGGCGAACCAGACCCTGGCGGTGGTGGAGCGCCAGGTGCGGGGCGCGCTGGAGGGGTTCTCCGGCGCGGACGTGGCGACGTTCGTGATGGCCTACGAGCCGGTGTGGGCGATTGGGACGGGCCGGACGGCGACGACGGCGCAGGCCCAGGAGGTCCACGCGGCCATCCGGGGGCTGCTCTCCCGGCTGTACGACGAGGGGACGGCGGGGCGGGTGCGCATCCAGTACGGCGGCAGCGTGAAGCCGGACAACGCGGCGGAATTGCTGGGCCAGCCGGACGTGGACGGGGCGCTCGTCGGGGGAGCGAGCCTCAAGGCGGCCGACTTCGTGGCCATCGTGAAGGCGGCGGGCTAGAGGAAGTTATCCCAGTTGGAAGTTGTCACCCGTTGACCACTTTGTGTAGGGTGCGCCCTCTTCTCACGGAGCGTCTGGAAGCCCCATGCTGACCTTCTTCACGATCGTGCACGTTCTTCTCTGCGTGTTCATGATCTTCGTCATCTTGCTACAGCCGGGGAAGGACGCCGGCATGGGTTCCGCCCTGGGTGGCGGCGCCGCGACGAGTGCCTTCGGTGGGCGCGGAGCGGTGACCTTCCTGAGCAAGCTGACGGGCATCTGCGCCGGCTTGTTCTTCCTGACGTCGCTGGGCCTGTCGTTCGTGGGCCTGCGCGGTTCCGTGGCGGCGGGGGGCTCGGTTGCATCGCCTCCTCCGGCGGCCACGGCGCCCGCGACGCCGGGTGCGGCACCCACGACGGGTGCGGCTCCGGCGACGACTCCCGCGCCCGCGGCTCCGGGCAGTGTCGAGCAGGAGCGCACGGCGACCCCGCCGGCCGAGGGCCAGCCGGCTCCCGCGCCGACGACGCCCGCGCCGTAATCGTCAGTCCGCAGCAGCCTCGCGCGTCGGTGATTTAGTCGTTGCGCGAGTCAGCGGGGTTCGATAAATGAGCCCCGCGAGCAGGCCCAGGTGGTGGAATTGGTAGACACACCATCTTGAGGTGGTGGCGCCGTGAGGCGTGCGGGTTCGAGTCCCGCCCTGGGCACTCCGAAAAAGAGCCTCCGAGTCGAAAGACTCGGGGGCTTTTTTCGTTTCAGGGCGGCTGGGGATGAGTCGCCTTGGCCGTTCGCTTGTTGGGCGCGTTAGCGTGGTGCGGGTGGCGTTCGCGTTCCCTGGGCCTCCACATCCCAGATCCAGAAGCTGCCAGCCTCCGCCCACTCGTTCTGGTTCCACGTCGTTCCGAACCCTGGCTGCCTGCCTGTTCAGCGCCCCCAGTTGTACCGGTGGCCATTGCGAAACCAGCTGACCATCGCGGCCGGCCCCTGGAAGAAGGCCTTGAATGCCAACGCGGCCACGGTGAGGCGCTTGGGCTCGAATGCTGATACTCGCTGGGCTCTCTTCAGCCGAGGACGAGCCTTTCGGCCCGGAGCGGCCCGGGCCAGATGCGGCCCTCGCCATGCCGCTCTGGCATGACTTGCACGCGCCTGTCCCCGCTGATCTCAAGGGCGCCCTGCGGGCCGCCGCCCAGGCATGGCAGCTGACACCCCAACCCCACACAAGTTTCCGTGCCTGCCCTCCAGAACGCAGAGTCCTGGCTGGCGGTATTCCTCCCGGAGCAAGCCAGGCCAGGGTGAGCGATACGAGAAGGCGCTGGGGGAGAAACGAAGCCGGTGCTCATCACTCCTCAACCTGGCGGTCTCAAGCGGTGAACGCACCACGTGGGTGCTCACCATGGCACCCTGCTTGACGGGAGGCACTGGGTGCGAGGCCGAGGGAAAGCAGCAAGGCTGACGGGTGAGGACAGGCTGGAGATTCGGCGTCGTGTCATCGCTGGCGAGACCTTCGAGCAAGCGGCGCTGGCCATCGGCTGCTCGAAGAAATCCATTCAGCGGCTCCTGGCGAAGACAGGCGGAGTGGCGCCGCGCGCGCGCCCGCGCTCGCCCTTGCGCCTGTCGCTGCAGGAGCGCGAGGAAGTCTCGCGCGGCGTACAGGCGGGCGAGTCGATGCGCGCCATCGCGCGTCGTTTGGGACGCTCCGCGTCCACCGTGTCGCGCGACGTGGCCGCGACGGGCGGCAGGAGGAAGTACCGGGCGTGGCGTGCCGAGTGTTGGCGGTCATCGGGGAGCGCGGAAATCTGGTCATCGGGAGCAGTCCGCTGAGGGACGAGGTGGAGCAAGGCCTGGCCCGGCGCTGGAGCCCCCAGCAGATTGCCGCCAGACTGCACTCGGACTTTCCCGAGCAGCCCCACATGCGCGTGTCGCACGAAACCATTGACCGCTCACTCTTCGTGCAGGCGCGAGGCGCGCTACGCAAAGAGCTCACCGCCTGCCTGCGTACGGGCCGGACCCACGGAGCCTGTCAACGTGAATGAGACAGTGGATTCGAGAGATTACTGCGCAGCCTGATGTGAAGAGGCAAGCCGCGCGGGGTTGTTGATCCAGACGGCGTTCGGAAGGGCCTGCGGCTTCGGTGGGCCGTGGG
>NZ_RAWG01000410.1 GCF_003611735.1 Corallococcus sicarius
GCGCTCGCTGTCAACTCGCTTGTTGACTGCCCTATTTTCTTGTCGACGCTACACCTCATCCAGAAGTACCTTCCGCGCCAGTGCGCGGGCTTCCGGGTGAGGGGCGCGGCTTCTACCACCGCGCACTTCAGAGTCAACCCTTTCGGTTCGACTCTTTGCTCCGTCCGACGTTCGCGCTGACTGCTCGCTTTCGTCGGGGGCGCGGCTTCTACCACCGCGCACTTCAGAGTCAACCCTTTCGGTTCGACTCTTGTTCCTTCCGACGTCCGCGTCTGCTGCCCGCTTTCGTCGAGGGAGGCGGCTTCTACCACCGCCGTCCTGCTGATCAACATTTTTAGTGTCGACCCTTACTGCCGCCCGCTCACTCGTCCGACTCTCTTCCGTCGGATCCGTTTGGGCGGGGCGCGGCTTCTATCTCTCCGCCGCGTTCAGGGTCAACAACCTTCGTCGACCCTTTTCTTCCTTCCCCGTGCAGCGCTCCGAAGCCCTGGGGCACCGGTCCGTTGCGCGGGGAAGGAGTCTCTAACGCTTCGATTCGGAGACGTCAAACCCTGATTGATCCGGCCTGATCATTCCGTCGGAGGCGCCCAGGATATGAGCACCGCGTTCCTTGGGGAAAACCCCCAGAACCTCGTTTCTTCTTTCCGTGCCCTTTCCTCCAGGAACGCTGCCTGCCCCTCATCCAGCAGGGCGGCGCTGCTCGCGCTTCTCCCTCCACCACGTGCCGCAGAGCGCGTCCCCGAGGGGAAAAGTGATGTTGAAGTTGTGGCGCCCCATGCGGCTCTGGTCGTGGTGCACCTGATGATGCCTCCTCAGGAACCTCACGAAGGGCAACCTGGCGCTCCAATGGTCTCTCGGCAGGTGCGTGCTGAAGTGCACCCACTCGTACGCGAGGTAGTAGCCCAGGGCGGTGGCCAGGAAGAGCCAGCCCGCGTTGGCGGAGATGAGGAGGAAGCAGAGGGCCGCCAGGGGTGTGGCGATGGCTCCCAGGAAGAAGAGGAGCAGCACCGGCGGGAAGAGCACCATCTTGAAGTCCCGGCTGGACTCGTAGGCCATTGCTTCGTGCGTGAAGAAACGGTGGTGCTGCGCGGTGTGGCGCTCGAAGAGGCGGCGCAGGCCTCTTCTGGAGTGATGCATGGGGCCACGGTGACCGAGGAACTCGACCCCGTTCGCGAGCACGACCATGCAGGGGACTCCCAGCAGCTCCCAGGCTCGGACCCCTTCCACCCTTCCCAGCGCCAGGGTGATTCCCCCCAGGCAGACGAGGCTCGTGAAGGCGAAGTGGGCCCAGCCCCGGTAGCCCGGGCCGATGGCCTGGGCCCGGTACTCCTCCCGGAAGGTGTGGACCTGCCGGGGCACGGCGCTCGGTTCCATGCGCTCGAGCGTAGCCTGCCCCGTGGGTCCGCCGCCTTCCGCGTCCGGCTAGGAGCGCTTCGAGCCCTTGTCGTCCCGCCCTGAGGCCGGGGCTTCTTCCTTCCGGCGGGCCATGGACTTCTGCAACTTGCGCATGCGCTCCAGGATGAGGCCGCGCTTGAGGCTGGAGAGGTGGTCCACGAAGACGTGGCCGTCCAGGTGGTCGATCTCATGCTGGAGGACGTGCGCGAGCCGGCCTTCCGCCTCCAGCTCGTGCCACTCGCCCTTCTTGTCCTGGTAGCGGACCTTCACGCGCTCGACGCGGGGGCACTTCTCCCACACGTCCGGGACCGACAGGCAGCCCTCCTCCAGCTTCGTGTCCCCCTGCTTCGACAGCATCTGCGGGTTCACGATCTCGAAGGAGGTGCCGTCCTCCCTCCCGACGATGGCGACCCGGAGGGGCTCACCGACCTGGTTGGCCGCGATGCCGATGCCCTTGGCTTCCGCCATGGCCTCCGCCATCTCCTCGAGGAGCTTTTCGAGCGCCGGGCCGAAATCGGTCACGGGCTGGGTGGACGTGGTGAGAACCTTGTGGGGCCAGATGACGATGTCGCGAGCCATGCGCCCGCATCTTGCCACGCGCCGCCCCGTTGCTCAGCACTTCCCGCGTACCGACGGTCTGACGGCCCACACCGCGCGCGAAGCATGGCCGGTCTGCTACACCCCGGCCATGCACCCGCACTCCCAGCTCATCACCGACTTCTATTCGGCCTTCCAACGGCGCGACGCGGACGGCATGGCCGCCTGCTACCACCCGAACGTGGAGTTCAACGACGCGGTCTTCCAGGGCCTGCGCTACGCGGGCGCCACCTCCATGTGGCGCATGCTGCTGGAGCGCGGGAAGGACCTGGAGCTCACCTTCAGTGACGTCCAGGCCGATGACCGCACCGGCCGCGCCCACTGGGACGCGCGCTACACGTTCAGCCAGACGGGCCGGAAGGTCCTGAACCGCATCGACGCGACGTTCGAGTTCGCCGATGGGAAGATCGTCCGCCACACCGACCACTTCCCCTTCTGGACGTGGGCGCGGCAGGCGCTCGGGCCCGTGGGGTTCGCGCTCGGGTGGACGCCGCTCCTGCACAACAAGGTGCGCGCCCAGGGCGCCGCGGGCCTGCGCAAGTACATGCGCGAGCGCGGCATCCAGGGCGATTGAGTCACCCGCCCACGTCGAGCTGCTTCAGCGTCACGGGGCCCTTGGGGCCCTGGCGCTCCAAGGTGGCTTCACAGCGCACCTCGCCCATCCAGTCCGTGTAGCGCAGCACCGCCGTGCCGTCGGCGTGCAGCCACAGCGTCGCGTGGCCGTGATTGCCCCGGTCCTGGCGCACGCCCGTCCATTCAGGGAAGCGCGGCCGGGATTCGAAGAAGCGGACCGGCGCCACCGGGTGCTCCGGGGCGTCCCTCCTCTCGTAGGGGAAGCCTCCGTGGCCCAGGCTCGCCCCCAGGAAGGGCAGCCCGGGGGCCCGGTCGTAGAGCGCTCCGCCCTGGGCTCCTGCCCAGCACCACAGGTCCACCCACTCGCGCTCCAGGACGAGCGAGGCCAGGTCTTGCGAGAGCAGGGGGGACCGCTGGCGCGGGTCCGGTCCGTAGGGAGCGGCGTGGCTCAGGAGGATGTTCATCGCACCCCTCCTGCGCCCCTCCGACAGCCGCTGCTCCAGCCATTGGAGCAGCGCGGGCTCCCGGTGACGGCCGGCTTCGAACCAGGCGGTGTCCAGGCCGATGAGCTGGAAGCGCTCCGCGGCGAGGCAGAAGTAGCTGCCCTCCTGGGGATGGCGGCGGCCCGCGCCCCGCCGCTCGTCCAGGTAGCGCAGGTAGGCGCCCGCGCCCGAACGCATCTCCGGTGCCGCGTTCAACGTCAGCAGCGTCGTCGTCGCGAGCAGCGGCTCCAGGGGCTCCGCCACGTGCGCGTCGAACTCTCCCTGCCGGCCCGCGTAGAAGACGCCTCCCAGATGCACCGCGCAGTCCAGGCGCTCGCCCCGCATCACGAGCTGGCGGGCGAGGTACTTCGAGGCGTACTCGCCCGTGCCGAAGTCCCCGAAGAGCGCCACCTCCACCGGGTGCCCCGGGGCCGGCTCCCGCAGCGGATAGAGAAAACGGCTCTTCGCGCCGAAGTGCCAGCGGAACGGGGCCTGCCTCGACGCCGCCCCCTGCTCCAGCCAGAGCGGCCCGCTGAAGAGCAGCCAGCCGCGCAGGTCCGACTGGGGCTCGAAGCGCGTGCGCGTGGGGTCGATGGGGATCTCCTCCGTCATCAACGGGAACGTGAAGTCGGTGGGCAGCCCTGCCGTGCCCCTCCGCGCGTGGCGTTCCGTGGTGTCGAGGCGCTCCTGCAACTGGCCGGGGTCCGTGAATAGCAACTCGAGCTCTTGCAGCACCTCCACGAACGCGCCCACCGTCACCCTCGCCCCCAGCCCGGTCTCCGTCCAGCGCAGCACGTCCTCCGGCTCTTGCAGGAAGGCGGCCCGGAGAGCCTCCAGTTCCTCGGGGCCGAGGACCGGGAGGTCCGTGTCGGGCGACGCGGGCTGCGTGGGCGGCGCGCTTCGGGGCGGTCGGTAGCCCAGCGACTCGTAGAGCTGCTTCCACCTGCCTTCCATACGTCCCCCTCGTGACGGCTTCGGATGCCGTCCCAGGGACGCATCCTCCCAGGCATCCCCGACATGCCTTTTCCGCCCCGGAAGCGCGCTTCAGGGACGGGCGGTGCCTTCACTCCGGAAGGCGTAGAGCGTGTAGTAGGAGCCCGTCGCGAAGCCGGGCAGCTTGAGCGGGTTGAACACACTCAGGTTCGACAGCACTCCGCCCACGAAGCCCGGGGGCACCTCCACCAGCTTCAGCGCGCCGCCCGCGAGCACCACACCCGCCTGGGGCTGGTCGTTGCTCACCAGCGTGCACTCACCCGAGGCCGTGAAGGCGCCCACCGGCAGCAGGAAGCGCGCGTAGAAGGGCACCCGCGTGCCCGGGGCGAACGTCCGGTCCGTCAGCCGGAAACAGGCCGTCGCCGTCCCCACCTGCTCGTAGCCGTCCACCACGGACCGGCCCTCCACCACCCGGTGCAGGGGCACGTACAGGCCTGCCCCCAGCTTCACCGTGGGCTCGAAGGGCGCCGCCGCGCACACCGCCGCATCCGGGGGCGACGCGGCGTCCTCCTGCGAGCGGAATGCATACACCCACTCGTTGCCTGACTGCAGTCGCGCCGCGGTCCCTGCCAGCTCCTGCGACATGTGGCCCTCCCCGAGTTGGAGACCGCGTGCGGCGGCTACTGCCAGGACACCGTGTATTCGGTGTCCACCGTACCGGTCTGCTTTCCGTGCACCTGCACGCTCCGGGCGCCCAGGGCCTCGATGACCGCTTGAAGCACGCCCTCGTGGTACGGCGGGGGCATGAAGTCGCGCTTCATGATGAGCCGGCCCGTGCGCTCGCCCGTCCAGTCCACGTGGCGCTCGCCGTAGCTCACCGCCGCGCGGTAGCCCGTCGGCAGGTTCGTCACCAGGCGCTTCGGGCTGTCTCCCGCGAGCAGCAGCAGCGTCTTGCCCGCCGCGGACGACAGGAAGTCCGTCGTCGCCTGCGTGCCCATCTTGCGCATCATCGCGTCGAAGCCGCCCAGCTGCGGGCCCATCAACTGCGCGCCCGTGAAGGCCAGCTTCAGGAAGCCCGACACGGGGTAGTTGAAGAAGTCCACGAACTTCTTCTCCGGCACCGAAGCCAGACACCGCTCCACCGCCGGGTCACCGCCCAGGATGCGCACCGCGTTGAGCGCTCCGTTGAAGAACATGCCTCGGGCCGTGTCGTCGGGGGTCGTCAGGGCGAGACGTTTCTCCAGGTCCTGGGCCCGTACCGCATCCAGGACCGCATCCTTGCGCTGTTCACTCATAGAGGGGGGAATCTCCGGGGGGGAGGAGATGAACGCCCGCGCTAGAGGCGCACGAGCTGAGCGCCATAATGAACGTTGGCGCCGACCGCCGCCACCATCACCAGATCTCCACTGCCGAGTGCTACGCGACCCGCCTCCAGGTCCTCGGACAGGAGGATGAGCATGCCGGCCGCCGAGGTATTGCCGATGCGATCCACGTTGCAGGCCACGGCCTCCTTCGCCAGGCCCGCCCGACTCACGAACGAGTCCATCACGCGCTTGTTCGGCTGGTGGAAGTAGTAGCGCTTCACCTGGGCGCGCACGGCCGGCGTGCTCACCGCGTCCAGGCACTTCTGCATGTACTCCGGGTAGCTGCGCGCCACCTTGAAGCCATCCACCACGAAGGCCATGTCCGACGGGCGCGTCCGCCCCGGCTGATACGGCAGCTTCAGCATCCCGCCGCCCCGGCGCGACACCAGCTCCGCGTACGCATTGCCGGAGAAGGAGGAGAGGATGCCCGGGCCGTCCTCGTCACCCGGCTGTGAGCGCAACACCACCGCGCCGGCGCCATCCCCGAAGACATACATGGACAGGTAGGCGTTGAGCGCCTTGGGCCGGCCCGGCGTGGGCGGCAGCTCGTCCGTGTAGACCTCGCGGTTGAGCAGGGGCGAGGTGAACGCCGAGGCCACCACCGCCACCGTGCGGAAGCGGCCGCCCTCCATCATCTTGCGCGCCAGGTCCAACACGTACGGCGTGCCGCCACAGCCGTCGTCCACCACCAGCGCGAACGCGTCCTCGCGCATCCCCAGCCGCTCGTGCAGCGCCATGGCGTCGTGGTTGAAGTGCGGCGCGTCCGGCGTGCACGTCACCACGAAGAGCGCGTCCAGCTCCTTCGCGTCCACCCCGCCCCGCGACAGGGCCTGGCGCAGCGAGAGTTCGCACATGTCCGTGTTCGTCGCCGGGTAGAAGCGGCCCGCCACGTCGTCCGGAGGCGGAATCGCCCGGCCCGTCTCGTCGTCGAAGTCCCAGAGGAACCGACGCTCGCGGATGCCGATCTTCTCCTCGATTCGCTCCGCGGACCAGCCGGGGATGGCACGGGCAATGCGCTCGTTGCTGATGGTCCGCGCTGGAACAAAAGCCCCCGCCCCCACCACACAAACCCGTTCGGTCATCTCTCGTGGCCTCGTGGTCACACTGCCTTGCTGGTCGGGAGGAACTCCCGGGCAGGGCTGATTCCACAGCACGTTTCAGGCCAGCTGCTAAACCCCTGGAAAGACGGTCTTCCGCCCTGAATCCGCATCACCAGTGAAGCACACGGTGAGTGGAAAGAGGTCCTGGGGCCTGGGAAATCCGTGAGATAGAGGACGCTTCAGGAGTGAAGCATTCCACGTGGAATGAACCACACGCGGGGTGGGCTTCACGCTGGGTCCCCTGAAGATGCACGCAGGGTGTCTGCCATTGGACCCGCGCTGTCAACCGATTGCGGGCCCTCGGCGCCCTGCCCTCCTTCTACGGAGGGCAGGAAACATCGGATTTCAGCGCGCCGCTCAGAAGGGGATGTTGTCGTCGTCGCCGGGGGGCGGAATCTCGCCGTCGTCCGGCGGACTGCCGAAGCCGCCGTAACCCCCGCCACGGCCGCCACCACCGCCG
>NZ_RAWG01000411.1 GCF_003611735.1 Corallococcus sicarius
ACCCGCCGGCACGCGCGACAGCACGATGCCGCGCTCCACCTTCATCACCACGCCTGTCGCGTCCGAGCCCAGCGCGAAGCGGCCCTCGCGCCCCACCTCCACCGTCCGTCCGCCCGGGAAGCGCACCACCGCGGAGCCCTGCTCGCCCGTCTCCACTGCGTCGCCCGCGAGCAACGGCCCCGCCACGGCTGGCCCCACCTTGCCCGCGCGCTCCAGGCGCACGTCGCCGGACAGGCCCTCCAACTGCGCGAGCGGCGCCGCGGCCCCCGCGTCCACTTCGGCCACCGGCGCGGGCTTCGGCGCCTCTTCGCGCGCACAGCCCGAGCAGCCCGAGCAGCCACCGACGAGGACGAGCAGCGACAGCGCCAGGATGCGGACAGGACTCACTGAAACCTCGGCAGCGGACGGGAGTCGCGGGCGGACGGCCTCGCGACTCACCGGCCCCTCGGGAACAAATCGACGTTGAAGATGGCCTGCTCGCCGTCGCGCACGGTGACGGTTTTCGTCTGCGACACGTGCCCGGGCGCGGAGAGCGTGATGCGGTACGTGCCGCCCCGGACGCGCGCGGTGAAGCCGCCCGCCTTGTCCGTGCGCGTGCGCAGCTTCGCCTGCGGGATGGACACCGTCGCCACCAGGGGCCGTCCGCTCCGGGCGCTGCGCACCTGCCCCAGCAGCGTGGCCAGCTCGGGCCGGCTGCGCACGGGGGACAGCACCACCCGCAGCTCCGACACCTGCCCCACCACCACCACCGCGGCCTCCTCCGCCGGACGGAAGCCCGGGGCCTCCACGGAGACGGCCACCGGCCCGGGCTCCAGCGCCTCCAGCAGCGCCTCACCCCGCATGTCCGTGCGCAGCCCGGCAGCGCCCGCGGTGACGCGCACACCGGGCAGGGGCACGCCGCCGCCCTTGCCCTGCACCACCGTCACCTTCAGGGAGCCCGTGGTGGGAGGCGCCACCTTCTTGCGCAGCCGGACCTGGACGGGGGCGTTCTCCTCCGAGTCGCTGACGGTGGCGTTCTCCGTCACCTCCTCATAGCCCTCCACGCTCACCCGCGCGGACTGCGTGCCCGACGGCAGGAGCGCCCGCACCTGCCCCTGTGCGTCCGTCACCAGCTCCTCGCTCGTGCCGGGGGTCCTCAAGGAGGGCACCAGGACCCGGGCCCCGGCCAGTGGCGCGCCCGTCTCCGCGTCCACCACCCGCAGCGGGACGAAGCCCTGACGCGGCCCCTCCACGGGCCTCGACGCCCGCACGTCCTCCCGCCACGCAAGCTCCAGCGCCAGGCCCATGCGCCGCAGCCGCTGCTCGGAGCGCAGGCCCGTCTCCTCCAAGGTCATCGTGTCGCGCGCCTGCTGCGCCTCCAGCATCAGCGTCCCGGTCCACCGCTCCCGGCGCACCACCGGGTAGAGCAGCGCCGCCCCGACGACGTAGCCCGTAGAGGACGCCTTCAGGCCTCCCGCCGCGTGCGCGGAGAGCGTCAGCGGCACCTCGCCCCGCGCCTCCAGCCGGAAGCCCGCCGGCAGCGCCACCAGCACCCGGCCCGACACCAGCGCCGCGTGCCGCACGCCCCGCTGCAACACCGGCGCGGACGTGAACCCGCCGAACAGCGGCAGCTGCGCGAAGCCGTACCCCGCGCCCAGCTCCAGCCGCACCGGCCCCAGGAACAGGCGCCCGCGCGGCCCCACCGAGCCGCGCGCGAGGCTGCCGCCCGTCACCCGCACGGACTGCGCGTCCTTCAAGTCGAACGCCTCGCGCTGGAGATCCACCTGGCCGCCCAGCCACGTCCCCACCCCACCCGCCATCCAGCCCGTCAACGTCAGCGCGCCATCGTTCGGCGTCAGCCCGGCATAGGTGAGCCCGGGCCCTACATCCACCTGCTGACCTTCGCGCTGGGCCAGGCCGTAGCGCAGGCGCAGCGAGGCCCGCTCCGGCTCGAGCGGCTGCGCCCCGGAGACCCGGGAGCAGACGAGCGCCAGGAGGAGGACGAGCAGGCGCGGAAGGATGTCGGTGAGGGGGATAGAGCGGCGCAAGGCCCGGCGGAGTATAGAGAAGGAGGGCAGGTCGCCCAACCCGCGATACCGTCATTCGATCAAGAAGCGGCGCGGATCACGGCTGGCTTCTTGCTGGAGTGGAACTGCTTTGCTAAGCATGACGACGGTCGGTAGCGCCTCGTCTAACCTCCGGGATTCACTCCAGAAACATCGGAGCGCCGCCGTGAGCGGGGCGAGCGAACGCTGAGGAGCGCATACGCCCATGGGCACGCAACTGGTGATGTACGAAGAGGAGTTCACCAAGATCAACGCCGTTTGCGACCGGCTCACGAAGGACGCGAACGCGAAGGTGGTCTTCCTCGTCGACAAGAACGGCCAGCTCATCTCCTCCGCGGGCCAGACGCAGAACATCGACACCACGTCGCTCGCGTCGCTGACGGCCGGCAACGTGGCCGCCATGGGCGGACTGGCGAAGCTCATCGGGGAGAACGAGTTCCCCAACCAGTTCCATGAAGGGGCGAAGGACAGCCTCTACATGACCATCGTCGGCAGCCGGGTGGTGCTGGTCGTCATCTTCGACAACCGCACGAGCCTGGGTCTGGTGCGCCTTCGCATCAAGAAGGCCAGCGACGAGCTGACGAAGATCTTCGAAAGCCTCGTGAAGAAGACCGACAGCCCCGGAGCCGGTTCGCCGTTCGCCGAGATCTCCGACGACGATATCGACAACCTCTTCAGCGAGTAACCCGGGAAGCCATGTCCTTCATCAATTACTCATCCCGCGAAATCAACTGCAAGATTGTCTATTACGGGCCGGGGCTCTGCGGGAAGACCACGAACCTCCAGTACATCTACAACAAGACCGCGGCGGACACGAAGGGCAAGCTCATCTCGCTCTCCACGGAGACGGACCGCACGCTCTTCTTCGACTTCCTGCCGCTGTCGCTCGGTGAGATCCGCGGCTTCAAGACGCGCTTCCACCTCTACACGGTGCCCGGTCAGGTGTTCTACGACGCCAGCCGCAAGCTCATCTTGAAGGGCGTGGACGGCGTGGTGTTCGTCGCCGACAGCCAGATCGAGCGCATGGAGGCGAACATGGAATCGTTCGAGAACCTGCGCATCAACCTGGCCGAGCAGGGCTACGACCTGAACAAGATTCCGGCCGTCATGCAGTACAACAAGCGCGACCTGCCCAACGCGGTGACGACCGAAGAGATGCACAAGACGCTCAACCCCCGGAACATGCCGGAGTACCAGGCCGTGGCCCCCACCGGTGTGGGCGTGTTCGACACGCTCAAGGCCGTGGCCAAGCTGGTCCTCACGGAGCTGCGCAAGGGCGGTTGATCCAACGCCTGCTCCCCTGCCGGGTAGGCGTGCCCCCTATCGGGCAGCCCCCGGCAAAGGATGGTATGACCTCGTGCCGTCGGGCAGAGCCGCCTTCCGAGGTCGTACCGTGCGCGTCGCATCCGCCACCTTCCGTCTCCTCGCGCTCCTGAGCGCTGGCCTTTGTGGGCCGGTGTTCGCGCAGGGTGCATCTCCATCCCCCACCCCTCCCGCCACGGCCGCACCGGCGGCTGGCGCCACGCCCACCGCTCCTTCCGGGGAGAAGACGGCGGACGAGGCCTTCACCGCGCGGGTGAAGACGCTGGAGGAGCAGGTCGTCGACCTGAAGGAGAAGATCTACCGCTCCAAGGCGCGCCTCCTGCTGTTGCAGGAGACGGTGATGGGCGGCGAGCTGTCCACGGGGGCCCGCGCGGTGCTCGTGCACAAGAACGAGATGGGCAACGCGTTCCAGCTCGAGTCCGTGGTGTACGCGCTGGATGGCGCGCCCATCTTCACCCAGGTGGACACGCAGGGAGACCTGAACCGGCACCAGTCGCTGGAGGTCTTCAACGGCCGCATCGTGCCGGGCCAGCACCAGCTCGCGGTGCGGCTCGTGTACCGGGGCAGCGGCTACGGCGTGTTCAGCTACCTGGAGGGCTACAAGTTCAAGGTGCAATCCAGTTACACCTTCAACGCGGAGTCCGGAAAGGTCACCACGGTGAACGTGGTGGGCGTGGAGAAGGGTGGCCTCACCACGGACCTGAAGGACCGGCCCGCGGTGAGATACGACATTGAAGTGGCCAAGGACACGCGCACGCCCAGGCCGCCCGTCACCGAGCCGAAAGCGGGGACGGAAGCAGCGCCGGGTGCGGTGCCCGTGCCGGCCTCCACCTCCAGCGAGACGAAGTAGGAGCGGGAGCCGCCGTGACCGCGACGCTGCACGCCCTGGCCCTTGCCCTGTCCCTCGGGGCCGCGCCCGCGCCCTCCCCGGCCCCCCAGCCCGGGGACGCGCTGCCGGCGCTCCCCGCATCCCTGAGCACGCGCGCCGCGTCCGTGGAGGCCGTGGAAGCGCAGCTGCACGCCGCCGAAGCAGGCCTGCGCTTCGTGGAGTCTCAGTTCACCGAGCGCCCCGAGCCGAGCAACACCGACTCGCAGCTGAAGCGCTTCTCCGAGGGGGAGCTGCACTCGCTCCTGGGAGACTGGGCCGCCGCGTCCGTCCTCTTCTACGACCTGGTGAGCGACCCGGACTTCAAGTCCAACCCGCGCTACCCCGAAGCGGTCTTCTACCTGGCGGACGCGCTCTACCAGCAGAAGAACGACATTGGCGCGCGGGTGTACCTGCGGGACGTGCTGGCGCTGCCCCTGACGCCACAGCGCTACAAGGAAGCCGTGAGCCGCTACCTCGCGGTGGCCGGGCGGCTCCAGCAGTTCGAAGGCATCGACGCGTACGTGGACAAGGCGCGCGAGCTGTCCGGCGGCGTGCTGTCCCCGGACATCGCCTACGTGCACGCGCGCGGCACCTTCAAGCGCGCGGACCTGTCTGCGGAGGAGCACCAGCAGCGCTCGCGCGCGCTGTTCGCCCCGCTGGCGCAGACGCCTGGCCGCTTCCGCGTGCAGGCCGTCTACCACCTGGGAGTCCTGAGCGTGCAGGCGGGGGACCTTCCCGCCGCCATCGCGCAGTTCCAGCGCATCGTCGCCACCGGGCCGGACGCGGTGGTGTCCACGGGGATGCCGGAGCCGGAGGCGCAGCGCTTCCGGGAGCTGGCGCGGCTGTCGCTGGGCCGGCTCCTCTACGAGACGGGCCGCTACGACGAGGCGCTGGATCAGTACAGCCAGGTGCCGCGTGAGAGCGAGCGCTTCCCGGAGACGCTGCTGGAAGTGGCGGCGACGTATGTCCGCAAGCAGGACTTCGTGCAGGCGAAGAACGCCACGGACATCCTGCTGCTCGTCTCTCCGGATTCGCAGCTCGCGCCCGAGGCGCAGATCCTCCAGGGCCACCTGCTCCAGAAGCTGCGCCAGTACGACGAGGCGCTGGAGACCTACGACGGCGTGGTGCGCACGTTCGCGCCCGCGCGCGACAAGGTGGACGCGCTGCTGCGCGTGAACCAGGACCCCGTCGCGTACTTCGACAACCTGCTGGCGCGGAACGAGAAGTCGCTCGACGTGAGCACGCTGCTGCCGCCCCTGGCGCTCAAGTACGCGTCCACGCAGAAGGAGGTCGCCAACGCGGTGCGGATGGTGGGCGACCTGGACAGCGGACGGCAGGGCGCGGGCGAGGCGAAGGCCATCGCGGCGCGCATCCTGGAGGCGCTGGACGCCAGAGGGCCGGAGGCCTTCCCGGAGCTGCAGGAGGGCTACACCCGCGTGGAGACCGTGGACACCGCGCTCACGGTGGTGGAGCAGGCGCTGGTGCGCGCGGAGACGGAGCTGGTGGAGGAGAAGCTGACGCCCGCCGAGCGCGAGAAGCTGCTCGTCGCCCAGGGCGTGCGCGAGGCCCAGCGCCTCCGCTTCGAGACGCTGCCCACCACCACCCGCGAGCTGGTGGAGCGCCGCCACCGCATGCAGACGCGCGTGGACGCGGTGGACCGCGACGCCTTCCGACTGGGGTACGAACTGCAGAGCCTGCACGCCAACGCCGCCGCCGTGCGCAAGTGGGTGGAGGACACCCGCGAGGACCGGCAGGCGGACCCCGCCGAGGAGCGCGAGTTCCTGGTGCAGCTCCAGGCGGAGATCGCCACGCTGCGCGACCTGCAGTCGGAGTTGGACCACACCCGCGCCCGGCTCGCGACCGAGCGCCAGTCCACGGACACGTCGCTGGAGGGCGAGGCCGCCATCCGCACCCGGTACTCCGCCGCGCTCCAACACGAGCACGCGGTGCTGGCCGCGGGGGAAGCCCGGCTGTCCGGCGAGGACACGCGCGTGCTCCTGCGCATGCACGCGGTGCGCTCGCGCACGGACATGCTGCGCGGCCGCGTGGCGGTGGCCCGGGTGGCGCTCCAGGCGCGACTGGAGCACCGCGTGCAGTCCATCCGCGCCAAGGTGCGCGCCGAACAGGCGCTGCTCCAGGGCTACGAGCAGGAGGTGTCCAGCGCCTCCGGCGACGCGCGCAACCTCGTGGGCCGCATCGCCTACGACAGCTTCCGGCGCGTGCGCCAGCAGTTCTACGAGCTGGTGCTCAAGGCGGACACCGGCACCGTGGACGTGGCCTTCAGCCGCACGCAGGACAACGCGGTGAACATCCAGAAGGTCGCGAAGCAGAAGAGCGAAGCGCTGCGCGCGCTGGACACCGAGTTCAAGGACGTCCTGTCGCCGGAAGGGGAGGACTGAGCGTCATGCGCCGCCCCCTGCTCGCCCTCCTCATGGCCCTCGCGCCCGTGGCCGTCGTCCACGCCGCGCCCCGGCCCGCCACCAAGGCGTCCTCCAAGGCCTCCACCAAGAAGCCAGCCAAGGACTCCGCCGATGAGCGCCAGGGGCAGGTTGATGAGCGTGAGCAGCGCGTTGCGCACCGAACCGAAGGCCACCACCAGCAGCAGGAAGATGCCCACCACCACCGCCACGCTCAGCCAGGCGATGCTGC
>NZ_RAWG01000412.1 GCF_003611735.1 Corallococcus sicarius
CACCCGTGGGCACCGGGTGGAGGTTGCGGTCGAGCACGTAGACACGGACGTTGGGCAACGGCCGGCCGATGGTGGGCGTGGGCGAGGCGTCGAATGCGCACGCCGTGGCGTCCACCGTGCACTCGGTAGGGCCGTAGACGTTGAAGACCCGCATGCGCTCATTCGCCGCGAGGTGACTCCACGTCGCGGGGTCCACGGCCTCACCGCCCACGAGGACACGGCGGGGCACGGACTCGCGCGCCAGCAGGCCTTCCTCCAGGAGGAGGCGCAGGTGCGCGGGCGAGCAGTCGAGGACATCCAGCGCGTCCTGGCCGATGCGCTTCACCAGCTCGCCCACGTCGGTACGGGCCTCGTCCGGGACGATGCAGAGCGTGTGGCCATCCAGCACCTGGATGAGCTGCTTCACGGAGGCGTCGAAGGACAGCGGCGCGTTGACGCTGACCCGCTCCGCCTTCTTGGCGTCAGTGTGCACGGTGCTCGCCAGCGCCAGGCGCAGGTTCAGCACGGAGCGGTGCTGGATCATCACGCCCTTGGGGCGGCCGGTGCTGCCCGAGGTGTAGATGATGTAGGCCAGGTGCTCCGGAGACACGCCGCTCGCGGGCGCTTCTCGTGATTCGTGGGCAAGGTCCGCCACGTGCGAATCCAGGCAGAGGTCGTGCGCGGAGTGTGGCGGCAGGGTGCCGAGAAGGTGCTTTTGCGTGAGCACCACCGGTGCGCCGGTGTCCTGGAGGACGTGGGCGAGCCATTCACGCGGGTAGCTCGGGTCGATGGGCACGTAGGCGCCGCCGGCCTTGAGCGTGCCGAGGAGGCCCACGAGGGCTTCCACCGAGCGCTCCACGCAGAGCACCACGCGCACGTCCGGGCCAACGCCGAGTGACGTCAGGCGATGGGCCAGTTGATTGGCGCGCGCATCGAGTTCCCGGAAGGTGAGCTGCTCCTCACGGCACACGACGGCCAGGGCGTCGGGCGTGAGGCGGGCCTGGGCCGCGAAGGCATCGTGGATGCAGGTGTCGCGCGGGAAGTCGACGCGCGGGCCGTTCCAATCCACGAGCAACCGCTGGCGCTCGGTGTCGGTGAGCAGGGGCAGGTTCGCGAGCGTCGTGTCCGGCGTCGTGGCGATGGCCTCCAGCAGCACGCCCAGGTGGCCGGCCATGCGCTGAACGGTCGAGGCGTCGAAGAGGTCCGTGGCGTACGTCAGCGAGCCGACGAAGCCCTGGGGCGACTCCTGCAAGGTGAGCGTCAGGTCGAACTTGGCGGAACTCGCGGCCACGTCAACGGGCTGGAAGGAAAGACCGGGGACGCGCAGTGTTTCGGTGGCCGCATTCTGGAGTGAGAACATCGCCTGGAAGAGCGCACTGCGGCTCAGGTCGCGCGCGGGCTGCACTGCTTCGACGAGCTTCTCGAAGGGCAGGTGCTGGTGCTCGTAGGCGGCGAGCGTGGTGCCGCGCACCTGGGCCAGCAGCTCCCGGAACGTCGCATGGGGCTTCACGTGAGCGCGCAGCACCAGCGTGTTGACGAAGAAGCCGATGAGGCCCTCCGTCTCCGCCTGGGTGCGCCCCGCGATGGGCGAGCCCACGTTGATGTCATCCTGGCCGGAGTAGCGCGACAGGAGCACCTGGAAGGTGGCCAGCAAGGTCATGAAGGGCGTCGCGCCCTCACGGTGGGAGAGAGCCTTGAGCGCTTCTGAGACAGGCCGCGAGAGCCGCACAGGCACGGTCGAGCCTCGGTGCGACTGCACGGGCGGGCGCGGCCGGTCGGTGGGCAGCTCCAGCGCGGCCGGTGCTCCCGTGAGCTGCTGCTTCCAGTAGCCCATCTGTGCTTCCAGGGCCTCACCCTGGAGCCATTCGCGCTGCCACGTCGCGAAGTCCGCGTACTGCACGGGCAGGGGCGCAAGGGCCGGCGTACTGCCCGTGCTGAACGCCGCGTAGAAGGCGGCCAGCTCGCGGACGAAGACGCCCATGGACCAGCCGTCGGAGACGATGTGGTGCATCGTCACCAGCAGCAGGTGCTCCTCCTCGCCCAGGCGCACGAGGGTGGTGCGCAGGAGTGGACCCGTGGCGAGGTGGAACGGGCGGCGCGCTTCCGTGGCCGCGACGCGCTGCGCCTCCTCCTCACGCTGCGATTCGGGAAGGGACGACACATCAATGCCAGGCAGGTCCCACACCGACGGGTCCTGGATGCGCTGCGACGGTTCCTCGTGGGCGTCGGAGAGCGTGGTGCGCAGGGATTCATGGCGCTGGACGAGCGCCTCGAAGGCACGACGCAGGGACTCCACGTCCACGTGCCCCGTCAGCCGGAGCGCCGCGGGGATGTTGTATGAGATGTCTCCCGGCTGGAGCTGATCCAGCAGCCACAGGCGTTGCTGCGCGAAGGAGAGGGGAATGGCCCCCTCGCGCGAGGTGGGCCGCAGCGGCGGCGCCTGGTGCGGCGTGCGCTGGACCCCTTCGAGCCGCTTCGCGAGCGCTTCCACCGTGGGGGCCTCGAAGAGGGCCCGGAGGGGAAGCTCCACGCCGAAGGCAGCACGCACGCGCGAGACGAGCTGCGTGGCCAGCAGGGAGTGGCCGCCGAGCGCGAAGAAGTCGTCCTGCACTCCGACGCGCTCCACATGGAGCACCTGCGTGAAGAGGGCCGCGAGCTGTTCCTCGGTGGCGTTGCGTGGGGCCGCGAAGGCGGAGGTGCGCGGAGCATCGCCTGGCTCGGGCAGGACCTTGCGGTCCACCTTGCCGTTGGCATTGAGGGGCAGGGCCTCCAATACCCGCAGTGCGGAGGGCACCATGTACTCGGGCAGGTGTTGCTTCAGGCCTCGCTTGAGGGTGTCAACGTCGAGGGTGTGGCCTTCGAGCGCGGTGACGTAACCGATGAGGCGCTTGTCCCCGTCGGTTCCCTTCGCGATGACAACGGCCTCGTTGACGCCGGGGGCCGCACGCAGGGCCGTTTCGATTTCACCCAGTTCGATGCGGAAGCCGCGCACCTTCACCTGGAAGTCGACGCGACCGAGGAAGTCGAGCGTGCCGTCGTCCCACCAGCGGGCCTTGTCACCCGTGCGGTAGAGGCGCTCCCCAGGGCTGGTGGCGAAGGGGTGGGGGACGAAGCGCTCCGCGGTGAGGTCGGGGCGGTGGAGGTAGCCCCAGGCAAGGCCGGGGCCACCGACGTACACCTCGCCCGCGACGCCCACGGGAACGGGGCGCAGGTGCACATCCAGCACGTACGCCGTGGCGTTGGAGATGGGACGGCCGATGGGCACCGGGCCCTCCACCACCGTGTCGCGGTGCAGGGCCAGCGTGGTGGAGATCGTCGTGTTCTCCGTGGGGCCATAGGCATGCACCAGCGTCGAGCCCGCGGAGAGACGAGGCAGGTGCGCGCTCACGCGAGCCCAGGGCATGACATCACCCCCTGTGAGGACCTGCGGCACCGCCGCCACGGCTTCCCCCTGGTGCAGGACCATCTGCTCGAAGAGCGCGGTCGTCATGAACGACGTCGTCACGCGGTGCTGACGCAGCAGCATGGCCAACTCTTCCAGGGAGAGGGCATGGGGCGGAGCAAGGACGAGCTTCGCGCCATGCAGCAGCGCGCCCCAGATTTCGAGCGTGGAGGCGTCGAAGGCAATGGGAGCGACCTGGCTCCAGACCTCGTCGGACCCGAAGCGCATCCAGCTGCTGCCCAGCACCAGTCGGGTGATGCCCCGGTGGGGCACGCAGACGCCCTTGGGACGGCCCGTGCTGCCAGAGGTGAACATGACGTAGGCGAGCGACTCGCCGTCCACATCGACGTCAGGCGCATGCGTGGGCAACGCGGAGAGGACGTCTTGCTGCGCGTCCAGCCAGACACGGGTGCCGGTGGTGGGCAGCAGTGAGGCGAAGGGCTGGTGCGTGAGGACCACCTCGACGTCGGCATCCTCCAGGAGCATGGCGATGCGCTCCACGGGGGCATTGCGGTCCACCGGGACGAAGGCCGCGCCGGCTTTGAGGATGGCGAGGAGTGCGACCACCAGCTCGAAGGAGCGCTCGACGGCGAGGCCGACGCGTGCGCCAGGCGTGATGCCGAGCGCGCGCAGGTGATTGGCCAGTTGGTTGGCGCGCGCGTCGAGCTGGGCGTACGTGAGCGTGGCCTCGCCTTGGACGAGGGCCACGGCGTCGGGCGTGCGGCGGGCCTGGCGCGCGAAGTGGACATGGACGGGAACATCGGTGGGGCTGTCCACCGTGGTGTCGTTCCAGTCCAGCAGCAGGCGCTGACGCTCTTCGGCTCCCAGCAGGGGCAGCTCCGCCACGGACTGCTCGGGCTTCGCGGCCACGGCCTCCAGCAGCGTGCGCAGATGGGTGGCCATCCGCTCCGCGGTGCTCCGATTGAACAACGCGGTGCTGTACTCCAGCTCGCCCTGCAATCCGTCCGGCGTCTCCGAGAAGAAGATGCTCAAGTCGAACTTCGAGGTCGCGTGCTGGAAGTCCAGGCCTCGCAGGCGCAGGCCCGGCAGACGCACGTCCTCGGTGGGGACATTCTGGAGTGCCAGCAGCGTCTGGAAGAGGGGCGTGTGGCTGAGGCTGCGCGCGGGCTGGAGCACCTCCACGAGCTTCTCGAAGGGCACGTCCTGGTGCTCATAGGCTTCGAGCACCGTGCCGCGCACCTGCTGGAGCAGCGAGCGGAAGGACTGGCTGTCCTCCACCTTCGCGCGGAGCACGAGCGTGTTGACGAAGAAGCCGATGAGGCCTTCCGTCTCCGCGCGCGTGCGGCCCGCGATGGGGGAGCCCACGCTGAGGTCGTCCTGGCCCGTGTAGCGGGACAGCAGGGCCTGCCAGCCGGCGAGCAGCACCATGAAGAGCGAGCCGCCTTCGTGATGGCCCAGGCTCCGCAGCTTCTCCGTCAACTCGCGCGGAAGCGAGAAGCCGAGCGTCGAGCCCGCGGTGCTGCGGACCGCCGGTCGTGGCTTGTCGATGGGCAGCTCCAGCACGGCCGGAGCGCCAGAGAGCTGGTGCTTCCAATAGCCAAGTTGTGCATCCAGGACCTCCCCCTGGAGCCACTGGCGCTGCCAGGTGGCGTAGTCGGCGTACTGCACCGGCAGCTCCCGCAAGGGAGACGGCAGGCTGTTGGCGAACGCGTCGTAGAGCGCGCTCACCTCTCGCACCAGCACCCCGAGCGACCAGCCATCGGAGATGATGTGGTGCATGTTGACGACGAGGATGTGCTCCCGCTCCGCCAGCTTGAAGAGCAGCGTGCGCACGAGGGGGCCCACGCGCAGGTCGAAGGACCCGCGCATCTCCTGCTCCATTCGCCCCCGCGCTTCGGCCTCCCGCTGTGTTGCGTCCACGCTGGTCAGGTCAACGAGTTCCAGCGGCAGGACGGCTTCCGGGTGGATGACCTGCACGGGCTCGCCGTCCACTTGGGCGAACGTGGTGCGCAGGGCGTCATGGCGGCGCACGACTTCCTGCAACGCGTGCTCCAGCACGTCCGTGCGCAGGGTGCCGTCCAGCCGCACCGCCACGGGCATGTTGTAGAGGGGGCTGCCCGGTTCGAGCTGATCAATCAGCCAGAGACGTTGCTGCGCGAAGGACAGTGGCAGCGGGCCCTCATGCGAGATGCGCGTGAGGGCCGGGGCGCTGGAACTGGTGAGCCCGGCCAGACGCCCGGCCAGCCCCTCCACGGTGGGTGACTCGAAGAGCGCGCGCAGGGGCAACTCCACGCTCAACTCCGCGCGGACGCGCGAGACCACCTGGGTGGCGAGCAGTGAGTGGCCGCCCAGCTCGAAGAAGGAGTCCCGCACGCCCACCTGCGGCAGCCGGAGCACTTCGGCCCAAATGGCCGCGAGCCTCGCTTCCGTCGTCGTGCGCGGTGCGAGGTAGGTGCTGCCCGACTGGGGCACCTCGGGTTCCGGCAGGGCCTTGCGGTCCACCTTGCCGTTGGCGTTGAGCGGTAGTGCGTCCAGCACCACCACCGTGCCGGGCACCATGTACTCGGGGAGGCCCTGACGCAGCTGCGCCTTGAGGGACTCCACCTCAAGCGACTCACCGGCCTTCGCGACGACATAGGCGACGAGGCGCTTGTCGGCGGCTTCACCCTTCGCCACCACCACCGCATCCTTGAGGGCAGCAACCCGACGGAGGGCGGCTTCGACTTCACCCAGCTCGATGCGGAAGCCGCGCACCTTCACCTGGAAGTCGACGCGGCCGAGGTATTCCAGCCGGCCGTCCTCGCGGTACCGGACACGGTCTCCCGTGCGGTACATGCGGCCACCCGGCGGGCCGTAGGGCTCCGGGACGAAACGCTCCGCGGTGAGGTCGGGGCGCAGCAGGTAGCCGCGCGCCTGACCTTCGCCCGCGAGGTACAGCTCACCGGCGACACCTACGGGCACGGGCTGCAAGGCGGCGTCGAGGACGTAGGCGCGCGTGGCAGGAAGGGGCCGGCCGATGAGCGGCGCTTCCTCGCGCCCCACCAGCGAGCCTGTCGAGTACGTCGTGTCCTCGGACGGGCCGTAGAGGTTGTAGAGCTTGCGCACCGAAGGCACGGCGTAGACCTGCTTCGCCAACGTGTCCGGCAGCGCTTCGCCCGCGAGGTTGATGACACGCACTCCCACCGGCACCGCGCCCAGCCGCACCAGTTGAGCCATGGCGGAGGGCACGGTGTTGATGAGCGTCACCTCCCACGCGGTGGGCAGCTCCGCCAGGTGCAAGGCATTGCGTGCCACCACTACGGCGCCTCCGCTGGAGAGCGGCGCGAACAGCTCGAACACCGAGAGGTCGAAGTTGAGGCTCGTCGCGGCGAGCACACCCTTGAGCTCTTCAGGCGAGTACGTCGCCAGGGCCCAGTGCAGGAAGGCGACGGCATTGCCCTGGGTGATGGCAACGCCCTTGGGACGGCCCGTGCTGCCCGACGTGTAGATGAGGTAGGCGAGAT
>NZ_RAWG01000413.1 GCF_003611735.1 Corallococcus sicarius
CCGAGTCGTCGTCGGCAGCGTCAGATGTGTAGAAGAGACAGGAGCAGGCGGGCTTCCAGGCGCCGCACCCGGTCCTCCAGCGCGGCGATCCGAGCGGACAGGCGCGCGTGAAGCTCCTCGGCGGAGGCCGGGGATGGACGTGGGGAGCGCATCAGGGAGAGAGCGTGCCAGCCCCGTGGGAAGCCCGCAAGGACGCGGCGGCAGGGGGCGCCGCGTGTTATGTCTTGCGGTCCCGTGTCGCCCATTCTCTCTCCTGCCCTGCCCATCCCGGGCGGACCCTCCGTGGATCCGCTGCACGGGAGCTTCCGTTCCTCCATGAACCAGGAGCGCGCCGCCGAAGCCTCGCAGCGCGCCCGGGAGCTGCTCACCGACGAGGTCCTCGGCCGGTTGCTGAGTGCGCCGCGCCAGCCCACGGTCCAGGTGCCGCGCGCGAGGGAGGTGTTCGTCAACCGCAACCTGCGCATGGACCACGTCGAGCTGATTGGCTTCGACATGGACTACACGCTGGCCATCTACCACATGCGCCGGTTGGAGCAGCTGTCGTTCGACATGACGATCGCGAAGCTGATCAGCGAGTACGGCTATCCGCCGTTCGTGGGCGGGCTCATCTACGACCACCACTTCGTGATGCGCGGGCTGGCGGTGGACCGGGTGAACGGCAACGTCCTGAAGATGGATCGCTTCGGGCACGTGGGGCGCGCGTACCACGGCCTGCGGCCGCTGAAGCGGGACGCGTGGAAGGCGCTGTACCGCAACAAGCGGGTGCGGCTGCGCAACCCGCAGTTCGCGTGGAACGACACCCTCTTCGCGTTGCCGGAGACGTGCCTGTTCTCCGGCATCATCGAGCTGATGGAGTCGCTGGGGCACGTCGTGAACTACGGCAAGCTCTACGACGACATCCGGGAGGCCATCGACACGGTGCACCGGGACAACTCGCTCAAGCGGGAGATCCGCAAGGACCTGGCGCGCTACGTGTTCCTGGATCCGGAGCTGGGGCCGGCGTTGCACAAGCTGCGCTCGGGTGGGAAGCGGCTGTTCCTGCTGACGAACTCCGCGTGGGACTACACGAACGCGGTGATGCGCTACCTGCTGGACGGGCAGCTTCCGGAGTACCCCAGCTGGCGCAACTACTTCGACTTCACGGTGACGGCGGCGGCCAAGCCGGCGTTCTTCACAGACAGCCGGCCGTTCCTGGAGCTGGACTCGACGACGGAGGAAGGCCGGGTCGTCGGGGAGGCGAAGTCGCTGGAGCGCGGCACGGTGTACTCCGGCGGCAACCTGGTCCAGTTCGAGGAGATGACGGGCTACCGGGGCGAGAACATCCTCTACGTGGGCGACCACATCTTCGGCGACATCCTGAAGTCGAAGAAGTCGTCGCTGTGGCGCACGTGCATGGTGGTGCAGGAGATTGAGGACGAGATCAACTACACGGACGGGCGGCGCACGGACATCGACACGTTGTCGGAGGTGGAGCTGACGCGCGCGCGGCTGGACGACGAGGTGAACCACCGCAAGACGGTGTTGAACTCGCTGGAGCGCAGGCTGGAGCGCGGGGAGCTGCCAGAGGCGGAGCGGCTGGAGGCGGAGGAGCTGCGCAAGAGGACGAAGGCGGAGCTGGAGAAGCTGCGCAAGTCGTTGAAGGCGACGAACGGCATCGCGGACACGTTGGAGCGCGACGTGGAGGAGGGCTTCAATCCGTACTGGGGCCTGCTGTTCAAGGAAGGCAACGAGAACAGCCGCTTCGGCTATCAGGTGGAGCAGTACGCGTGTCTGTACACGAGCCGCGTGTCGAACTTCCTGCACCACTCGCCGATGCAGTACTACCGCTCACCGCGGGACTTGATGGCGCACGAGCAGGCCGGTGCGCTGTCGAGCAAGCTGTCCCCGCTGGGGAGTGAAGGGCCGGCGAAGGGTTCGGATCAGTAGCAGGCGGTGGGGCTCACGGGGTCGCGGGCAGTCGTCCCCAGATGACTTCGCTGAAGCGTGAGGTGGGGGCGGGTTCGATGCCCAGCTTGTGCAGGTCGTCGGTGTGTCGGGCGCCCTTCACGACGACCCAGCGGCGGGCGACGCGCCTCCCCTCCTCCAGGGTTTCGGGGGTGAGGGGCGCGTGCTCCGCGAAGCGGCGCAGGACGTCGAACGCGGGCTGGGCCTTCTTGGGCTTGGCGAACATCGGGTCGAAGAAGACGACGTCGAAGGACTTGGCGGGCAGGGTCTTCAGGTACGCGTGCGCATCCGCGTGGTGGACCTCGATGGCGCAGGAGTCCTCGCCCCGCTCATAGCGCCGGAGCCCTTCGGCGGCGACGACGCACAGGGGCAGGCTCTTCTCCAGGCCCACCACCCTGCCCTGCGGCCCCACGGCGAGCGACGCCACCAGCGCGTCCTGGCCCAGGCCCAGGGTGCAGTCGAGCACGGCATCCCCGGGGACAATTTCCGCGAGCTTGAGGAACGTGTCGTCGCGCTGGCCCTGCCGCAGCCGCATGCGCCGCAGGTGCGCCATGCCCGCGTGGAAGGCGAAGGAACCCTCGGGCTCCCACAGCGTCACGCCGTCACCGCCGACGACGAGCAGGGCGTCGACCTTGGTGCCGAGCCACGGGGCAATGCCCTCGCTGGAGCGGCGCGGGAGGAACGGAAGGTTCCACCGCTGCGCCACGGCCCGCGCCTCGCGCACCGTGGGCACGTCGGTCTTCGTGCTGGTGGTGACGGCGAGGGGAATCGGCGGCATCGATACCGCCGCCCTACTCCGCGACCGCCTGGAGCTTCCGGCCGCCCTGCATCTGCGCCACCGTCACGGCCTGGTTCCGGCCATTGCGCTTCGAGTGGTACAGGCACTGGTCCGACAGGTCGATGAGCTGCTGCTTCTCCTGCCCGTTGTCCGGGAAAGTGGCGATGCCCAGCGACATCGTGATGCGCAGCGGGCCCATCTCCGTCTGGAACACCTCCGCCATCACCGCCTCGCGGATCCGCTCGGCGATGACCTTCGCGCCGTGCGCGTCCGTCTCCGGCATCACCATCACGAACTCCTCGCCGCCGTAGCGCGCCACCACGTCCGTGTCCCGCGCCAGCGTCTTGATGATGCGCGCCACGCCCTTGAGCACCTGGTCGCCCGTCGGGTGCCCGTACGTGTCGTTCACGCTCTTGAAGTGGTCCACGTCCGTCAACACGATGGAGCACTTGCGGTTGTACCGGCGCGCCTGCGCCAGAATCTCGTCCGCCCGCGACTGGAACGTGCGGTGGTTGAGCAGCCCCGTGAGGCCGTCCGTCGTCGCCATCTTCTCCATCTGCTCGTAGAGCTGCGCACGCAACACCGCCTGCGCCGCCTGGATGGCGATGACCTCGATCATCCGCAGCACGTCCTGCTCGAACGCCGCCTTCTTGCGCGACCCCGCCACCAGCGTGCCCAGGATGCGGTCCCCCGCCACCAGCGGGAAGATCTTCAGCGCGCCCAGGCCGCGCACCTGCGTCTCCTCATCGAAGATGACCTGGCGGTCCATCGCCTTGATGTCCCGCCCCGGCAACGGCGCCCCGTAGCGCACCACGTTCGCCACCAGGCCGTTGTTGTCCGGGAACGTGCGGCCCTCCATCGCCTTGCCCTGCGCCGTCACGCCCGACATCCGCACCACGCGGTGCACCCGCTTGCCCTCCTGCTCCGACACCAGCGTCACCGCGCAGAAGTCCAACCCGGCCAGCTGCCGCGTCGACTCCAGCACCGCCACGAACACCTGGTCCGGACTGCCCGCGCGGTTCAGCTCCTCGATGGCCCGGAAGAACCGGTCCTTCTCGTCGCGCGTCTTGCGGATGTAGCTCATCACCCGCTCCACCTCGATGGAGCGCAGCACCTCGCCGGCGATGGTCGTCAGCAGCTTCTCGTCCTGGTCCGTGAACGGCTCGTTCTTCTGCTTGTCCGCCACCAGCACGCCACGCACCAGCCCGCTGCCCTCCAGGATGGGCACCGCCAGGAGCGCCTGCACCGTGGGACCGCCGCTCTCGTAGTACGTGACGCCCTTCAGCCCCTGCGGCGAGTTCATCCGCACCGGCGCGCGGCGCTTCAACACGCCGCCGATGATGCCCTCGCCCGCGTTGAACTTCTCACGCTGCACCCGCTCCGTGGGCGAGCGGCAGTCGTACAGCTTCAGGCTCCGGTCATCCGACGTCAGCAGGAACGCCGCGCAGGTGTCCGTGCGCAGCCCCGTCTCCGCGATCTCCAGCGCCGCGTGCACCGCGCCTTCAATCTCCTTCACCGACGCGACGAGCCACTTCTCATCGGAGCTCATCCCGCTGAAGCTGTCCTGCGTCCCGGAGCTCACCAGCCGGAAGGTGCGCGCGCGCTCCTCCACCTCGCGGATGCGCTTCTGCACCGCGTCCGTCTCCGCCCGCTTCGCCACCGCCATCCGCGCGGACAGCACCAGGTGGTAGAGCCCCGCGAACAGCGCCAGGAACATCGTGTGCGTCAGGAAGCCGGTGAGGTTCACCACCGGCCCGCCCAGCGTCACCAGCCCGTCGTACACCAGCGCCACGCCCAGGAGCGTCATGCCCGCGTTGCGCGGCAGGAATGCCACCAGGAACGCCATCAGCAAGTAGACGATGGGGAACAGCTCCGTGCCGCCAATCGCCACCACGATGAAGGCCGCGGAGATGAGCGCGCCGCCCAGCTCCAGGTCGTCGCGCAGGTCGATGATGGCGCCCACCGAGGAGCGCATCGCCCGGCGCCACGCCGCCATGCCAATGCCGACGAGCAGCCCCACCACCAGCGCCGCTTCCGTCCACCCCAGCGTGTGCAGGCCCCGGAAGCCGCCCCGCGCCAGGTGCACGAAGGTCGCCAGGGCCACGGCCGCGGGAATGGCGCGGAAGAACGCGCGCACGAGCTTCGCCGGAGAGGGCACCGAGGACAGCGAGTTCATGGTGACTCCAGGTGGATGACGATTTCGCCCGGCTTCACGTAGCCAAGCTCCTCACGCACGGACTGCTCCAGCGTCGCCGGATCCTTGCGGAGCGCGGCGATCTCCTTGCGGAGCGCGTCGTTCTGCGCGGCCAGCGCGCGGTTGCGCTCATCGAGCACCTCCACGTCCTGCCGCAGGCGCAGGTAGCGTCGGAAGCCCTTGGCGTCCGCCACCGAGGCCAGGCTCAAGGCCACCGCCACCACCGCCGCCACCATCAAGAGCTTTCGCCGAGGCGTCATGAACGCCGGCGAAGGTACCAGCGGCCCCCCTGCCCGCAAGAATTCCGCTCCAGCCCTGTAGCACCAGGGAAGCCCCGGCGACGCACCGGGGAGGCCCCGGCAAACGGCACGGAAACGCAGCCGGGGACTCAGTCCTCTTTCAGCAGCTTTTCAATCGCCTTCGCCACGTCCGCCTGGCCTTCCACGCCCTGCCACGCGGCCACCGCGCGACCGCGCTTGTCCAGGAGCACCGTGCTGGGCAGCGCGCGGATGCGGCCAAAGGCGCTCTGCCCCGCGCGCATCCGCTCATCCGACACCAGCACCGGGTACGGGAAGGCGTAGTGGTCCGCGAACGGCGCCAGCACCCGGCCCTCGTCGATGTCCATCCCCACCGCCACCACCTGGAAGCCCTGGGCGCCGTACGCCTTCTGGAGGTTCTCCAGCGTGGGCAGGTCCGTCAGGCACGGGAAGCACCACGTGGCCAGGAACGACACCAGCACCACCCGGCCGGAGAGCTGGCGCGGGTCGTAGCGGGTGGGCCCCACGGACGGCAGCGCCAGCGCGCGGAGGAACGCGGGGCCCGCGTCCACCGGCCCGCCCCGGTGACAGCCGGACAGGGACAGCACGCCCACCGCCACGGCCGCCGCCAGCGCGCGCCACCGCACCGGGCTCACGCCTCCGTCGTCGGGGGGCCGCCCCGCAGCTGGCACTCACGGCACAGGCCGTACAGCTCCATCTTGTGCGACGTCACCGTGAAGCCGTGCTTGCGCGCGACCGCGTCCTGGAGCGTCTCGATGCGGTCGTTCTCGAACTCCACGATGGTGCCGCAGCTCGTGCAGATGAGGTGGTCGTGGTGCTCGCGCCCCGCCGCCGCCTCGTAGCGCGTCTGCCCGTCGCCGAAGTTGCGGGCATGCGCCAGCCCACACTCGTTGAGCAGCTTCATCGTCCGGTAGACGGTGGCCACGGACACCTTGGTGTCCTGTTCACGCACCTTGTTCCACAGCTCCTCCACCGACAGGTGTCCGCCCACGGCGAAGAACGTGTCGATGATGAGGCTGCGCTGGCGCGTGCTCTTCAGGCCATGCTGGGCCATGTAGCGGGCCAGCACGTCATCCTTGTCCTTCTCTTCGTGGGAATGGTGGGCGTGGCTATGGGTCGTCATCTGCAATCTCTGGAGCACCACATGTGTTGAGGCTGGGATGCCCGCCCCCGCAAGCCAATATCGCCTGCCGATTTCAGGATGCGCCCGCTCCCCTGACTACCACGGCCTTCGACTTGCGCCGCGCCTGGGCTGTTTACATTGGGGTCGGACTGGCTCATTGACACCTGTCTGGCGGCGAAGATAGAGGCATCCGCCCTCGTAAACGAGCATTTTTCCGAACCTTTCCATGATCAGTCCCTGGCAGAGAAGACGGCAGCCTGACGACGTACCCACGCCGGTGGCCGTGGCGGTGTCGGACTTCTGCCGACGCGCGAAGGCCCCCGCCCCCGCACAAGAGGTGCGTGAGGCGCTCGCGCTCCTCACCGAAGAGGAGGACTTCCGGGTCCGCGCCCTCACGGACGGTGAACCGGAGACCTCTCCGCTGGGCCCCTTCGCGGTGGTGGACATCCTGCGCGGCGTGGCGCCCTCGCTCGCGGCCCAGCGCCAGACGTGCGGCTACTACACGGTCGCCCAGGAGCTGGCCCAGGTGCGCGAGGAGAAGACCCCTCCC
>NZ_RAWG01000414.1 GCF_003611735.1 Corallococcus sicarius
GGGAGGGGCGCGGGGTGGTGTGCGCCAGGGTGCCCCTCCATACGCCGGGCTTCGGGGGCGGGTTACACGGCGGGGGTTTTCACTGGCCGACACCCGCCGGGACGCGGAGGCCTGGCTGGGGGTTGTGGGCTCCGGGTGCGTGCCTAGCTTGGCGGCGCCCATGAAGAATGAACTGCACCCGAAGGCAGCGAAGCCCGTCCGCGTAGCGCATGTGATGTATGGCCTGGAGATGGGCGGGCTGGAACAGCTGGTGGTTCGACTGTCGGACCATGGCCGCTCCCGGGGCATCGACTCGGTGGTGCTGGCGCTGGGGCCCGACGGCCCGGTGCGCGAGCTGCTCCAGCGCGCGAACATCCCCACCGTGTGGCTGGGCGGGCTGGCAGGCATGACGCCCACGGCCATCCGCCGGCTGGCCCAGGAGGTGGACGCCTTCGGCGCCGACGTGGTCCATGGCCATGACGTGGGCCCCTGGCTCAACGCCGTCGCCACGAGGACGCTGCGTCCGCGCACGCCGGTCCTGGGCACCTTCCATCAGACCGTGGAGCCGCAGGGAAAGCTGCGCCCCGCCGCCATGGCCGCGGCGGTCTTCACCCAGTCGCTGGTGGCGTGCGGCAGTGAAGTCCGCGCCAGCCTGGAGCGCTGGAGCCCGAAGCTGCTCTCCAACGTGGTCACCATCGAGAACGGCGTGCCGCTCACCGTGTCCACGGGCGCCGAGGCCCGCCGTGACGCGCGCGAGCGCCTGGGGCTGCCGCAGGACGCCACCGTGGTGGGCTACCTGGGCCGCCTGTCCGAGGAGAAGGGCCCGGACCTGCTGGTGGACGCGTTCCTGCGCCACTTCGCGGACGCGCCGGGCACGCACCTGGTGATGATCGGGCCCGGCCCGATGGAGGCCGCGCTGCGCGCTCGCGCCGCTGCGTCTCCGCTCGCCGGTCGGGTGCACTTCACGGGCGCCCTGCTGGAGGCCAGCAAGCTGCTGCCTGCCTTTGATGTCTACGTGCAGCCCTCCCGTCGCGAGGGCCGCTCGCTGTCGCTGCTGGAGGCGATGGCGGTAGGGCTCCCCACGGTGTCGCACGCCATCCCCGCCATCCAGGAGGTGCACCGCGATGGCCAGACGGCGCTCCTGGTGCCGTCGGGTGACGTGGACGCGCTCGCGGGCGCGGTGAAGCGCCTGGCCAATGACGCGGATCTGCGTGCGCGCCTGGGCGAGGCCGCGAAGCGCGAGGCGCAGCGCTACTCGCTCTCCACCATGGTGGACACGTACGCGCAGCTCTACCGGGGGGCCGCGGCTCGCGCCCAGGCGTGAGCGCGACGAAGCTCCAGGTGACACCTTCCATCCTCCATGTGCGCAGTACGTGCGGCCTGTACGGCGCCGAGCGGGCGTTGCTGTCGCTGGCCGGAGCGACACCGTCCCCGTGGAGGGCGCAGGTGTGCAGCCTGGTGTCTCCGGGGCGCGCGGACGTGCTGTCAGGCGCCGCGCGCGAGCAGGGGCTGGAGGCCCTGACGCTGGAGGTGCCCGGCCGCTTCAGCGCGATGGCCGTGGCCACGCTGGCTTCGGAGGTCCGTCGCCGGGGCGTGGGTGTCATCCACGCGCATGACTACAAGTCGCTCACGCTGGGCGCCGCCGCGAGCGCGCTGGCCGGGGTACCCCTGGTGGCGACGTACCATGGGGACACCGGCGCCACGCCCGCGTTGATTGCCTATGAGGGATTGGCGCGCGTGCTGGGCAACTGCACGAGCGCGGTGGCGGCGGTGTCCCGGGAGCTGGCTTCGCGCCTGCGCCGGTACGTCCACCGCTCGCCGGTGGTGTACATCCCCAACGCGCTGCCGCTCGCGAAGGCCTGCACGGAGGCAGAACGCCTCCAGGCCCGTGAGGCGCTGGGCCTGTCGCCGAACGTGTCTGTGATTGCGCTGGTCGGGCGCCTGTCGGTGGAGAAGGGTCCCCAGGTGCTCCTGGAGGCCCTGCGGATCCTGGACCGGACGCCCGGCGCCACGGTGCCCACGCTGCTGCTCGTGGGGGATGGTCCCTTGAGGGAGTCGCTGGAGGCCCAGGCGCAGGGGTTGCCGGTGCACTTCCTGGGGTTCCGTTCGGACGTGCGGGACGTGTACGCGGCGGCGGACGCGGTGGTGATGCCGTCGCTGCGCGAAGGCATGCCCCTGGTCGCGCTGGAGGCGATGGCGGCGGGACGTCCGCTGGTCGCTTCGGGCGTCGGTGAATTGCCGCACGTGCTGGGCACGGGGCGCGGGCTGGTGGTGCCTCCGGGCGACGCGAACACGCTGGCTTCCGCGCTCGCGGGGCTGCTGTCGGCGCCCGGCTGGCGTGAGCGGATGGCGAGCGCCGCCCGCGAGTACGTGGTGGCCCACCATGCGCCGGAGCGGATGGCGCAGCGCTACGTGGAATCGCTCTACCTGCCGGCGATGGATGCGCCTGTGTCACACGCGGCGGTCGGGTAGGGGAGGGCGATCCGCAAACTCCGGCAAGGGAGGCGGAGGGAATCGAACCCACGGGCAAGGCGATAGGAAACCCCAAGCAGGACGCGCTGTTACCCACCATCGCCTTGATCTCACGTCGGTTCGTTGTGCCGCCCTATCCCGTCTTGCCCCGTCTTGTCCCGTTCTCATCCCCGCTGGAGGGCACACTGGGGGGCACATGCGCCCGGCCTTCCGCTACCTCGTGGTGATGTCGTCCAAACGCACCGACGAAGGGCGGTGGCTCCGGAGTCCCAGCTCAACCAGGGCTTGCCCCGCTTCCGTCACGGCCTTCTCCAGTTCCGCAGCGGCTTCCTCCTGTCCGAAGAGGACACCCTTCCCGAGCCAGCCGTTCAGCTCCGTCGCCAACGCCCGCGCCGACGGGTAGCGGTCAGCGGGCGACGGCTGAAGCAGCTTGCGAAGCGGCAGGCGCAGGGGCTCGGGGAGCTTCGCGGTCAACGCCTCCAGGTCCGCCTGTGTGTAGGTCGCCGCGCGCCAGATTGCCGCCTCCGTCCGGACGTCGCATCCCGCCAGCCGGGCCCGACGAATCGCACGCCGGACGCGCACGAGCTTCCGCTTCGACAGCGAAGCCTTCACCTCTTCCGTCACGTCGTCCGGGGCATCCAGCAGGTTCCGACCCGTGGCCAGTTCGAGCATCACCACGCCCAGGTTGAACAGGTCTGAGCGCGCATCGACACGACCGGACAGGAGCATCTCCGGGGACGCGTAATAGGTGTCCCCCTGCGGCCGGTGCACGGTGGAGGAAACACGCCCGGGCAGCGAGGACAGCGCGAGGCCGAAGTCAGAGACCCGCACGTTGCCCTTCCAATCAACGAAGACGTGGTCCAGGTCGATGGCACGGTGAACGATGTTCAAGGGGTTGCCGTTCGCGTCCTGCGCCTCGTGCGCGTGCGCCAGCGCTTCCGCGACCCGCGCACCGACGTGCAGCACGAAGAGCGGAGAGAACCAACGACGGCACTCCGAGACGATGGTGAGCAGGTCGCACAGGCTGTGACCGGAGGGATGCTCCGTGATCACGTACCAGTAGCCTTCCGCCTTCTGCATCCCCTCGACGCGGAAGATGCCCGGGTGATCCAGGAAGGAGGCAAGGCGCACCTGCTCCTCCAGCTTCGCTCGCGCCCGCTTCACGCGCGTCATTCCCTGGTCGCTCGAAACGCCAATCGCCTTGAGCAACACCCGGCCCTTGATCTGCCCCTCTTCCGTGCGACGCCGCGCCACCAAGAGACTGATTCCGTGATGTGCCTCGCCCAGGTCATCGCGGAACTCGTACTGGAAGCCATCCTTCGTGAAGAGGATGGACCCTCTTGGAGCCTTGAACTCGACTGCCGTCATCCGCCGTCTCCTCTCGCCCGGGCAACATCCCGACGCGGTCGGCGGCATGTTACCTGTGGGATGCGAAGGAATGGAAACACCCCAGGAGGTCGTGTCCCGCAGCGAGCGGGGTCCGGCGAAACCGACCACCTACCCAGGACGTCTCCCCGTCCCGCTCAGGGCCAGCGGTCCACAACGTGTCCGCGAACGATGTTCTGTTGGGCCTTCACCCGGCCATCCTTGAAATCCTTGGCGGGGATCTCCACCACGAAGCAAACCGGCTGCTCGTCCTGTCCAGGAAGCTTCGCGCGGTCATATCGAATGACGGCCGCCGGCCCTTCAACGCGACCCCTCGTGTCAGGGGTGTAGTAGGCCGTGCCATAGAAGCGCGTTCCGGGAGGAGCCACCTGCTTCTGTCGTGGATCGGTTGCGCCCTTGGGAACAACCGCCACCACCGCCCCACCTGCGGTAAGCCAGGGTGCCTCACTCGTACCGTAACGGTCATCCGGAATGACCAGGAAGGAGTCGCCCGCTTCCCAGGGCGTGCCCACTTCCCAGTGAAGCTCTTCCCGCATGGCCCGTTCCGCACCGGCTGGGCACGTGAACGCCTCGGGGCGAATCTGGGAGCCGGGGCAGCCCGCCGCCAGCGCCGCCACCAGGGACAGCGAAGCGCACCCGACGGCACCAGGGGTTCGCTTCTGCATGCGGGTCGCGGCCTGGGGGGGCGCTTCGAGAGACGGGGTCTTCACGGGTGAACCTTCCTTGGGGGCGGCGACGATTTCGGGTCCCGGAGTGGATACAGGCGCCGGGCCAGTGGGTGACATACCAGGGGCTGGGAGCGTGGACGGCGCGGAACGAGCGGTGCCGGGTGGGGTCGGCGAGGCCAGCACAGGCGGTGCCTGCGGGGGCGACGCCCCAGGGCGAAACCAGAAGGCCGCGACGGCGACAAGCGCGACGACAGCGACGACGCCCGCGAGCCAGCGCCGCGTATCGCGGGGGCGTGGCATCAGGCTGACGTGCCGTTTGAGCGGGGAGGGATGAAGCGACGGCACCAGTGCGGCAGGGAGCACGCTGCCAGCCGGTTCAACCTGCCGCTGTTCAGAGGGGGCATGCACCGGCACGTCGTAGTCGCTCCCGGGAGCGGCGAGCAGCTCCGAGAACTCGCGACGTAGCGCTTCGGTATCGACCGGACGCCGCTTGGGGTCACGAGAGAGGATGTCGTCAACGAGATCACTTAGCGCTTCGGGAACGCGGGCATTGACCGCGCGAGCAGCGGGCGGCGGCGCGACCGGGCTGTTCAAGGCAAAGCGCCCGTTGAACTCCGTGGGGCGTGGATCCGTCAGCAGCTCATAGAGCATGGCGCCGACCGCGAAGATCTCGTCCGCCACCTTGAAGGCGTACCGCACCCGGTGCTCGTCCTTATGCTCCCGCAGGAATTGGAACTGCTCGGGGGCACGGAAGCGATCTGTCCCTGGGGGCAACCCGCCATCCGTCAGCTCTTCAGCGAGCGTGTGGATCGCACAACTGAAGTCGATGATGACGGGCTCGCCGTCACTCTTGCGGATGAGGACATTGCTCGGCTTCAAGTCGCGATGAAGCACGCCCCGCCCGTGCATGTAGGCCAGTGCGGCGCATAGCTTGTCGAAGACCCGCAGGATCTCGCGCACCGTGGGGTGTTTGCGCTCCTTCCATTCCGCCAGCGTCCAGCCCTCTACGTAGTCGAGTGCAAGGTAGGCGTTGCCACTCTCCGCGTAGCCGTACCCCCGGTGCCCGACGATGTTGGGATGGTCCAGCAGGAGCAGCACCGTCAGCTCGCGCAGTGTGCGGGCATGAGTCTTCTTGAAGTCCCCGCTGGTTTCACGGTGACGCGCGATCTTGAGCGCGCATTGAATCCCGTTCTTCTCCACGCGGTAGACGACAGCGAAGCCGCCGTTGCCAAGCTCTCCAGTGACGCGCCATCCGTCCACGACGGCCCCTGACGGCAGTCTGAGCAAGGTCGCGGTCATCGGGTTCTCTCTGGAGTGTGCGTGGGGAAGCGCACCTTCTGGATCGTGAGGCTTCGTCCCCCATCCCCGCGCACCTCCAGGGTGAAGCTGGGGCTGACCTCCAATCCTTGCGTGTTAGCCACCACAAGCATCCGCCGCTCCTCCCCTGGAGGAATCGCTACCCCCTGGACGTTCACGAGCCGTGCGCTCAAAGGTCCCCCCACCCGGCCCACCAGCCGTGCCTCCCGCGGCGTCCATGCTGGCCGGTCCGGCTCGTTGAAGATCAGGAGATCCACCAGCACCCACCCCTTGCCCCGGAAGGACACGACCTTGCTTGACGAAAGCCCCTGGGCGCCGGGCTCAATGATGTTGACCTTGGAGGTCGTGACTCCCATCTCGTCCACGTAGCCCAGCAATACGAAGTCCTCCGGCTGCGGCACCTTGGATTGAGCGTCCGTCGGACAAGTCTCGTTCGGCGGCGCGGGGCGCTGCACGTCGATCCGCGTGTCCACTTCCGCCGGGTCGGTCACCAGCGAGAAGGCGGCCCTCGCGGGTGCTTTGCCGTCCGCAAAGAAGACCCCCATCTCCTGCTGCTCGTCCTTCCTGAGGTCGGACACGGCCTGGACGATGACCGACCGCTCCCCCGCATCCAGGACGCGAATCCGCGAATCGTCGAAGGTGAGGGACTTCCGCTGAATCGGAGAGGGAAAGAACAGCAGCGTCATCGTGTCCTGCGCAACCCGGACGACGGGCAGCGGGTCGGCGGACGTGCCGGCGATGGTCACGGAGCGCTTACGCTCACCGCGCGCTCCCGTGGGCCGCTGAGCCTGCGCAGCAGTTCCCCACGCGAGCGCCAGCATCAGGGGAAGAGCCAATCTGAAGGGTTGGAGCAAGGATGCGTGACCTCCCGAATGGGAAGGCTACCATCGCGGATTCGCGGAGCCTGTCAACGTGAATGAGACAGTGGATTCGAGAGATTACTGCGCAGCCTGATGTGAAGAGGCAAGCCGCGCGGGGTTGTTGATCCAGACGGCGTTCGGAAGGGCCTGCGGCTTCGGTGGGCCGTGGG
>NZ_RAWG01000415.1 GCF_003611735.1 Corallococcus sicarius
CGGGGGCCTGCCGGACCGTCGGGGGCATGCCCGGCGGGGTGATGGGGCCACGCGGAGGCTCCATCGCGAACGCGGGGGTGCCCCGCAGGGTCTCCGGCTCCAGTGGCTCGCCGTTCAGGGTGGCGGCCTCGCCGCCTGCTTCCGGACCGTTGCGCTCCCCCAGCTTGCGTCGGTCGATGTGGATGTCGCGATCGAGCAGGCTCGGAACGGAAGCGACCCTGGGTGGACGCGCGGCGGCGGCGGCGCAAGCAGTGCAATCTCCGACCGGCGGCAGCGAGGCGCCGCACTTCAGGCACTTGGACAACGGATCCTCCTGGCGATGCGGACAACCGGCGCCATGAAAGGCCGCATTCAGGCCTGTAGCAAGAAAAGGACAAGCCCCTGATGGTCCCTCGCCCGAGGAACCGTCAGGGGCTCATCAGCCCTGCGGCGACCGTCCTTCAGGGGACGGCGCGTATGGGGCGTCTCACGCTAGGCGTGGACGCGGCGCCGTCCTGCGGCTCCCACGAGGAGTAGCACGACGATCGATCCCACCACGGACATGATGATGCCGGAAGCATGCAGGTCGAAGAGCTTGCCATCGCGCTGGAACAGCGAGCCGACGAGGCCGCCCACCAGCGAACCCACCATGCCCAGCAGGGTGGTGGCCATCAGGCCCATGCTCTGCTTGCCCGGCAGGATGGCCCGAGCGATGAGTCCCGCGATGAGGCCGATGATGATGAATGCAATGATCCCCATGAGAGTCTCTCCTTTTGAGGGACCCGCGAGGTCCCGAATGGCAGAAACGTAGGAATGGGGACGCGGATCTGTGACCCGGGATGGAGGGAGAGTCTGCCCGCCCGCCTGCTACCCGAGCGACCCGTCCAGGTGCTGCATCACCGCGAGCGCCGCGAGCGCCGCCGTCTCCGTCCTCAGGATGCGCGTCCCCAGCGTCACAGGGCGCGCGCCCAGTTCGCGCAGCCCCGCGACCTCCTCGCGCGCAAGCCCCCCCTCGGGGCCAATCACGAGCGCCACCGGCGTGCCCGGCCCCGCGCCCCGGAAGGCCTCGCCCAGCGGTACCGCGGACTCCTCTTCATCCAACACCAGCAGCAGCGTGCCCGGCGTCAGTGAGCGCGCCGCGTCCAGCAGGGGACACGGCACGTGCACGCGCGGCACGTCGTCACGACGACACTGGCGCGCGGCCTCCTCGACGATCTTCGCCCACCGCTGGGTGCGCTCCTCCGCGCGCTTCGGCTCCAGCTTCACCACGCTGCGCGCCGTGGCCACCGGATGGAACGCCGTGGCCCCCAGCTCGGTGCCCTTCTGCAGCACCCACTCCAGCTTGTCGCCCTTGGGCAGTCCCTGCAGCACGCTCATCTCGCGCGCGGGCGGCGTCACGCGCACCGTGCCCAGCACCAGCCGCACCTCCTCCGCGCCCAGGCCACTGACGCGCGCCTCGAAGGCGCGGCCCTTGCCGTCGAACACCTCCAGCGCGTCGCCGTCCTCGAGCCGCAGCACGTGCACGAGGTAGTGGCGGCGCTCGCCCGTGAGCGTCACGTCGGAGGGGGCAGGCTCGGGCAGGGGGACGAAGAGGCGGACCACGGCGACTTCCTTGGAGGAGGGGCGCGAAGGATTCAGCAGGCCCCGCCCGGACACAAGGGACACACGACCAACGCTCCTGCTATGGCCGCGACTGCCATGTCCACCTTCACCATCGAGTCCACCCGCTCCGGCTTCGTCGAGTCCTTCCACGTCGTCTCCGTCGCGGTGGTGGACGCGGAGGGCGCGCTCGTCGCGGCGTCGGGAGACCCGGACCGCGTCACCTTCTGGCGCTCGGCGGCCAAGCCCTTCCAGTCGCTGCCGCTCGTGCAGGACGGCGCGGCGGACCGCTACGGCTTCGGCCCGCGCGAGCTGGCGCTGGCGTGCGCGTCCCACTCCAGCGAACCCATGCACCGCGCGCTCGCCATGCAGATGCTGCGCGCGTGCGGCTGCGAGGAGCACCAGCTCGCGTGCGGCCCGCATCCGCCGCTGTCGCCCGCCGTCGCGGAAGAAGCGCAGCGCACGGGCGTGGTGCTCACGCCCCGCTGGAACAACTGCTCCGGCAAGCACGCCGGCATGCTCGCGCTCGCCCGTCACCACGGCTGGGACCCGAAGGGCTACGCCAGCGCGGGCCACCCGGTGCAGGAGCGCATCCAGGATGAGGTGGCGAAGTGGACGGGCCTGCCGCGTGACGCGTTCGTGAAGGGCGTGGACGGCTGCGTCGCGGTGGCTTTCGCGCTGCCCCTGCGCGCCATGGCCACCGCGTGGGCCCGCTTCGGCATCTCCGAGGACCCGTCCGCGCGCCGCCTGCGCGAAGCGATGCTGGCGCACCCGGAGCTGGTGGCAGGCAAGGGGCGCGCGTGCACCGACATGATGACGGCCTTCCGGGGCGAGGCCGTGGTGAAGATTGGCGCTGAAGGCGTCTACTGCGCCGCGCTGCCCCAGGCCCGGCTGGGCGTGGCCCTCAAGGTGGAGGACGGCGACGCGAGGTGCGCCGCGCCCGCGCTCCTCGCGGTGCTCCAGGCCGTGGCCGCACAGAAGGGCCTCCCGCTGTCCCTCGCGGGGCTGGAACACCACGCGGAGCCGCGCCTCCTCAACACCCGGGGTGAAGTCACAGGCACCCTGCGCGCGGTCGGCGAGCTCGGCTTCGCTTGAAGCCCTGAAGCCCTGAAGCCGAACAGGAAGCCGAGGCCGGGCGCTTGTAGCGCGGAAGGTCACACGCGCCGGGCCGCCCGTAACCCGTTCCGCTACAATCCGGAGCCCTCCACCTCCGGGCCCCGGGCTCGGAGCCGCGCGAAGGGAAGGCACGCGGACTGCAATGACTCCCGGCACACGGCGGGAGTCGCGAGGTCCTGAGGTACAGGGGGAAAGCCTCGCGAGTCCAAGGATGGGGTCGGGTTGGCGGACCACGGGTTCGCGGCCCGACCCCCCTTTGTTTCTGGCGACCGTCAGCGCGTCAGCGCTTCAAGTCGATGCGCACCCACTCGCCCTGCTGCGCGCCCGCGAGCACCGTGCACCCGAGCTTCCGGAACGCGGCCTCCACGTCCAGGCGCTGGTGCGCGAGCACGCCGGCCAGCACCAGCCGGTCCTTCGCCTTGGCGACGATGAGGGGCGCCAGTTCAATCAGCGTGTTGGCCAGGATGTTGGCGAGCACCAGGTCGAAGGTGCCCGCTACCTGCGTCAGCTCGCGCTCGGAGATGTCCAGGTCCGGCGTCGCGTTGTCGGTGCAGTTCTCCCGCGCCAGTTCCACGCAGACGGGGTCGTTGTCGGTGCCGACGACGGTGCCCGCGCCCAGCTTCTTCGCGGCGATGGCGAGCACGCCCGTGCCGGTGCCCACGTCCAGCACGCTCGCGCCCGGGTGCGCGGCCATGAACTCATCCACCGCCGCGAGGCACAGCGACGTGGTGGGGTGGTCCCCCGTGCCGAAGGCCATCTTCGGTTCAATGACGATGCGCACCTTGTCCTGGGGCGCGCTCTCCGCCTCCCAGGGCGGGCCCACCCAGAGGCGGCCCACCTGCACGGACTTGATGAGCGACTTCCACTCATTGCTCCAGTCCTGCTGGGGCTGCTCGTCCAGGGTGATGCGCGCCTTGGGGTGGGACTCGGCCACCGCGTCGCGGGCGCTCTCCGCCGTCTCCCGGTCCTCGAAGTAGGCGACGACGATGGACTCACCCGTGGCGGGGATGCGCATGCCCGGCATGATGGGCATCTCGTGGTCGCGGACCTCCAGGCCCAGGGCGCCGGCTTCGTGGAGGAGGTCCTGGAGGATCTCGGAGGCTTCCTCCGCGATATCCACGGTGAGTGACAAATAGGTCTGGGACATGGCGCCCCTTCTACCCCAGCCGGTGCGATGGGGAAGCGCCGACAGCGCTTCCCCACCCGACTGTCACGGCCCGACGACGGCCATGGCCATGCGGTTGAAGTCGATGACCCGCCGGGCCACCGCCTGCACGTCCGCCGCCGTCACCTTCGCCACGTGCTCGGAGTAGTGCAGGAAGTTGTCCAGCCCCACGCCGTAGCAGGTGTCCAGCGCCAGCAGCATCGCGCGCGAGCTGTTGCGCTGAAGGTCGATCTCATACGAGCCGATGATGTGCTGCTTGGCGCGCTCCAGCTCGGCCTCCGGAATGGGCTCGTCGCGCACGCGCTCCAGCTCCGCGCGCATGCCCGCCAACGCCGCCTCCACCTTCTCCGGGCTCGTGCCCATGTAGACGGCGAAGTAGCCCGGGTCCAACCCGTCCATGGCGAAGCTGCTCACGCTGTAGGCCATGGAGCGCTTGTCGCGCAGCTCGACGAAGAGCCGCCCGCCCTGGCCCGACAGCACCGTGGACAGCACGTCCAGCGGGATGCGCCACGGGTCCGTCAGCCGCGCGGCCTGGAAGCCCATCACCAGGTGCGTCTGCGCGCGAGAGAGCACCTTCTTCTCCACGCGCGGGGACTCCGGCGGCGCCTCCGGCACCACCTGCTTCGGGGGCACCGCGCCGCCGCGCGACGTGCCGAAGTACTCGCGCGCCAGCGCCAGCACCTCCTCCACGCGCACGTCGCCCACCACGCTGAGCGTCATCTGCGACGGATCCATGTGCGCGCGGTGATAGGCGCGCAGGTGGTCCGGCCCCAGCTGCTCCACCGACGCCTGCTCGCCCGCGAGCGACAGCCGGTACGGGTGCTCGCGGAACAGCGTCTTCGAGAACAGCTCGAACGCCACGCCGGACGGCTTGTCCTCGCGCGTGAGGATGTCCTGGAGCAAGAGCGCGCGCTCGCGGGCCACCTCCTCCTCGCGGAAGGCGGGGTTGAGGAGGCAGTCGGCGAACAGCCGGAAGCCCGGCTCGAAGTAGCGCGACAGGAACTCCGCCCGCAGGCTCACGGAGTTGCGGCCGCCCTGCGCGCTCAGGCTGCCCGCGTACAGGTCCCCCAGCTGGGAGACGTCATCCGCGCTGAGCGTGGTGGTGCCCCGCGTGAGGGTGCGGCTGAGCAGCGTGGAGATGCCGTTGTCGGCGGGCGTCTCGTAGCGCACGCCGCCGGTGAAGGCCGCGCGCATCGCGAACAGCGGCACGTGCGGCTCCACGCGCACCACCAGCGTCGCGCCGGAGGGCAGCTTCTCCTGGAACACCTCCGAGCGCGCGGCGCCCACGGTGCTCCGGGCCGGACGCGCCGGGGCCTCGGGCGGCGCCTGACGGGCGGTGCGCTCGGGCGGCATCAGCACGGGGCCCTTGGCGGCTTCGTCCAGCGCGGCGTGCACCTGGGCCTCGGTGATCTCCACGGACGCGGGCACGAGCGCGGTGACGACGGCGTGCTCCAGCCGCAGGTACTGGTGCGCCACGCGGCGCAGGTCCTCCGGCTTGAGGTTGCGGATGTCCTCCATGTAGCGGGCCTCGGACTCCAGGCCGCCGGGGCTCGTCTGGTACGAGCCCTGGTTGCGCGCGGTGCCCTGCACCGTCTCCTTGCGGAAGATGGCCTCCGCCTCCACCACCGCCTTGACCGTGCGCAGCTCCTCCTCCGTCACGGCCGTGGCGCGCATCGCCTCCAGCACGCGCGCCGTCTGCGTCAGCGCCTTGAGCGCCTGCGCGGGCGGCAGCGTCAGGCTCACGGAGAAGATGCCCGGGTCCTTGGGCGTGTACGCGGAGGCGTGCACGTCGTTGACCAGGTGCTGGCGGCGCTTCACCTCGCGCACCAGCCACGACGAATCCCCCTGGCCGGCGATCATCGCCAGCACGTCCAGCGCGGGCACGTCCGGGTGCTCCAGCTGGGGGATGGCGAAGGCCAGGTGCACGTAGGCCTCCTTCACGTCCTCGGCCTGCACGACGATGCGCCGGCCCGTGGGGGCGGGGTCGCGGGGACGCGGCACCGGGCCCGCGTAGGGCCGGCCCCAGTCACCGCCGAAGATTTCGTCCACCCACTGGCGCAGCTCGGGCTCGCGCAGGTCGCCCGCCACCGACAGCACCAGGTTCTGGGGCGTGTAGTGCCGGTGGTAGAACTCCAGCACCTTCTCGCGGGTGAAGCTGCGCACGCTCTCCTCGGTGCCGATGACGGGCAGCCGGTACGGGTGCGTCTGGAACGCGGTGGAGAACAGCGCGCGCGAGGCCCGGCGCGACGGCGAGTCGGAGCTGCGCTTGATCTCCTCGCACACCACCTCGATTTCACGCGCCAGCTCCTCCTTCTCGAACGCGGAGCGGCGCACCGCGTCCCCGAGGATGTCCAGGCCCGTGCGGGCGAACTGGCTGGCGATGACGATGTGGTAGACGGTCTGGTCGAAGGACGTCCAGGCGTTGATCTCTCCGCCGTGCGCCTCGATGTCCCGGGCGATTTCACCGGGGCCCCGGCGCTCCGTGCCCTTGAAGAGCATGTGTTCGTGCAGGTGGGCGAGTCCCGCCTGGTCTGGCCGCTCGTCGGCGCTCCCGGCCTTGACCCAGACCTGGAAGGCCGCGACCTTGGCGGCGTGCTGCTCTTCGAAGACGACGGTGAGACCGTTGGGCAGGGCGTAGCGAATGGCCATAGGGAGCGTCCGAAGCTGTCACCGCCCCCCCTGGGAGGCAAGGCGAGGTGTGCGAGGTGTGATGTTTGCCCCATTGGCTAACGTCCCGCCCCTCCCGCGTCGAGCGGACCGTGCCGCCTCCCTCCCGCCAGGCAGGCGAAGCGACGCCGTGCGCGTCGCGTAACTGGTGGAAACCCCCTTCGGCCGGTAACCTGGGAAGGCACATGCCGTCCCCTCCGGATGAGGCGGATCCGTTCGCGGACCTCAAGGATTTGCTGGATGACGGCGACGCCCCCGTGGCGGAGCCCGCCCCGGCGCCCTCCAGGCCGCTCGCGGTTCCCAAGCCTCCCACCACAG
>NZ_RAWG01000416.1 GCF_003611735.1 Corallococcus sicarius
CCCGTGGCCCCCCGCCCTCGTCCCTCCGCTCACGTCTACCGCCGGCTCCTGGGCTACCTCGCCCCCTACCGTCGGCTGCTGCTGGCGGGCTCGCTGGCCTCGCTCACCGCCGCGGGCGCCACCGCCGCGTATGCGTGGATCGTGGGCCCCCTGCTGCGCGCCGTCCTCACCGGCGCCCCCGTCTCCGTCGCGGGGCTGACGCTGTCTCCGGAGGCGCTGCTGTCGCGGCTGCCGCTGCTCGTCGTCGGCGTGGCCGTGGTGAAGGCCACCGCGCAGTTCCTCCAGGGGGGCCTGATGCAGCGGTTGGGCCAGCGCGTGATGTCCGACCTGCGGGGCTTCCTCTACGGTCGCCTGCTTGCCCAGCCCCCCGCGTTCTTCGAACAGCGTCACTCGGGAGAGCTGGTGGCGCGCTTCACCTCGGATGTTCCCTTGGTGGAGTTCTCCGTCACCCAGGCGTTGTCATCGTACGTAAGGGATGGGCTGCAGATCGTCGCACTGCTGGCGACGTGCTTCCTCATCGACGCGAAACTCTTTCTCTTCACGTTCGTGGTGGTGCCGGTGACCGTGCTGCCGGTCAACCGCTTCGCCCGTTCGCTCAAGAAGGTGGCGACCCGCTCGCAGGCGAGCCTGGGCGCGCTCAGCGCGATCACCGCTGAACAGCTCCAGAACCTGCCCGTGGTGCAGGCGTACGGCACCGTGCCGCGCGCGCTGGAGTCCTTCGACGCGGAGGCGGACGCGTACCTGGGGGAGATGCGCCGCTCGCTCTTCATCCGGGGCGCCTTCAGCCCCACGGTGGAGCTGCTGGGCATCGTGGGCGTGGCGGCGGCGGTGGCGTGGGGCGCTCGGGCGGTGTCGTTGGATCCGACGTTGGCCGGACGGCTGCTCTCCTTCATGGCGGCGGCGCTGCTGCTCTACCAGCCGGTGAAGTCGCTGAGCGGCACACTGTCCCAGGTGCTCACGGGGCTGGCGGCGGCGGAGCGGCTGTTCACGCTCGCGGACGCGCCGGTGCCGCCGGACGTGGGCGAAGAGGCCCGGCCGCTGTCGCGCGCGCTGGAGCTGTCCGGCCTGCGCGCCACCTACGCGGACGGCCGCGAGGCCCTCCAGGGCGTGGACCTGACGGTGCCCGCGGGCGCGCGCGTGGCGCTGGTGGGGCCGTCCGGCGCGGGCAAGACGACGCTCTTCTCCGTGCTGCTGGGCTTCCTGCCCCCGAGCGGCGGCGAGGTGAAGTGGGACGGCGTGCCCCTGTCGTCGCTCAAGTCCTCCAGCGTGCGCGGCCAGGTGGCGTGGGTGCCGCAGGAGCCGGTGCTCTTCTCCGGCACCGTGCGCCACAACCTGCGCCTGGGACAGCCGGACGCGCCGGATGACGCGCTGTGGGAGGCGCTGCGGCTGGCGCACGCGGAGGACTTCGTGCGCGCGCTGCCCGGCGGCCTGGATGAACCGGTGGGCGAGCGCGGCGGCCGGCTCTCCGGAGGCCAGCGCCAGCGCATCGCCCTGGCGCGCGCCTTCCTGTGCCGCCCGTCGCTGCTGCTGTTGGACGAACCCACCAGCGCCCTGGACGCCACCAGCGAGGCGGCGGTGGGCGCGGGGCTCGCGGCGCTGATGAAGGGGCGCACGGTGCTCGTCATCGCCCACCGGCTGGCCACCGTGCGCGACGCGGACCTCATCGCAGTGGTGGAGGGCGGCCGGGTGGTGGAGTCCGGCACCCACGCGGAACTGCTCGCGCTCCGGGGCCGCTACGCGCGGCTCTTGGGCGAGGGCGCTGTCGCGGCCTGAACCTGTACCGGGGTCCAGCCGCGCTCCGCTGTCGGATGCGGGACCCTGGGGCCGTGCCCCACTGCCCACGCCATCCCCGAGCCCTGGCGCATGGCCTTGCGCGGGTGGGCCCGCCCTGCCAGCCTGCGACGCCGTCCCATGCGTCCGACGCCGCCCCGCGAACGAGAGCCGCTGTCACTCGACGCGCTCCTCATCGTCCCCGCCCTCATGCTGGCCGGGGGCGCCTGCGTCGCGGTGGCCGTCCGGCACTTCGCGCTGGCCGCCGCGGCCACCGTCACCCTCGTGCTCGTCCCGCTCGTCTTCCGCTTGTGGACGCGCACCTGGTACCGGGGCCTCGTGCTGCGCGGGCTGGGCCTGTTCATCGCCGGCATGCACCTGCCCATGCTCGTCGGCGGCGCGCTCGCCTACGGCCGCATCGGGTGTGAGCCCGCGGACTGCGGCCAGACGATTCTCCTGGGCATCGTCCTCGCCCCCGTGGCCGGCGCCCTCTGCAGTGTCCTCTACTGGCTCGTGGGTCGTCCTCCCGTCTGAATTACCGGGGATGCCCGGGAGCCTATTCTTACGGGAAATGCTTGTTCCCGTCAGACCACACCTCGCGCCCGGCTTGTTCGTGGCGTTGGCCGTTCCCGCCACGGTGTGCGTGCTGGGCGGCACGCTGCCCCTGCTCCTGGGAGGTCCGGCCGGCATTGTGAGCGTGGTGGCCTCCGCGGGCCCCTTCGCGCTGCTGGTGGGGCTGGCGCTGGTGGTGGAGGTGCCGCTCTTGACGTGGGCGGCGGGCTCCACGCTGCTGGGGCGGGCGGTGCCCCTGGCGGTGATGGTGGGCATGGCGACGGTGCCCTGGACGCTGGGGCTGCTGGGCACGGAGGTGCTGCTGGAGCGGATGCAGGCGGCGCTGCCGCAGGTGGGCGCGGCGGACGCGGGCGTCGCGCTGACGGCGGGCATGGGCAAGGCGATGGCGCCCCGGCTGCTGGGCGCGTGGACGAGCGCCGTGCTGCTGGGCTCGCTGTCGGTGGCGCTGGGGGTGGCGCGCTTCAGCCACGCGAGCATCAGCCGGGGCACGCGGCGCGGGCTGCTCCTGGGCAGCCTGGTGTCGGCGGCGCTCGCGGGCATGGCGGTGGTGGGCGCGCTGGAGGCGCACCACCTGTTCACCCTGTTGTCCCGGCTGTCGCGGGCCCCCGGCACGCTGCGGCCGGACCTGATGTCGGAGGGCATGGCGCAGGCGGCGCGGCTGCGCACGGTGCGCTGGAGCTGCCTGGGGTGTCTGGCGGTGCTGAGCTTCACCTGGCTGACGTACCGCGCGCGGGAGGCCCGGCGCGCGCGCACGCTGGAGTGGGCCGGCGGCCTGGTGCTCACCATCGCGGTGGCCGGCCTGCTGCTGCTGGACGCGCACCCGCTGCACACCACGCTGGGGCCGGAGCGCATCACCGCCGATGCCGAGGGCGAAAGCTCCTTCCCGGTGCCCACCGACGCGGACGTGCTCCACGCGCTGGGAAGGCGCTCGCCCGCGCGCTTCAGCCTCCTCGCGTCAGCACGAAGAGCATGATCATCGCCACCACCAGGGCCACGCCGAAGACGGCCACCAGCACCAGCCCCTCCGAGCGGCGCACCACCGGGGGCGGCAGCTCGCCGGGCAGCGCCTCGCCGTAGCGCAGCAGCACCGGCTCCGGCGGTGGCGCCGGGAGCGCCTCCGGTTCTGGCGCGGGTGCAGGCACTGGCACGGCGGGGGCGGCCACGCGCGGCGGCGGCGTCACGGGCGCGAAGGCCACGGTCCTGCCGAGCGACTCCGGCGCCGCCGAGAGGCTGGACATCTCCAGCCCCTCGCGCGCCAGCGCCAGCACGCGCTGCATGTGGAGGATGTAGCGGTCCTGACCCGCGTAGGTGGCCAGCGCCTGCGCGGCGCGCACCAGCCGCTGGGGCACGAGCTCTGGATCCGCGCGCACCTCCGTGGACACCGGCGGCCTGCGCGCCTCGCCGGACTCCACCCGCCCGGTGCGCACGCCCTGGCCGCTGGCCCAGATGCAGTGCTCGTCCAGTAGCGTGAGTTCCTGGCGCCGGACGCGGCCCTCGTCGTCCACCAGCGACAGCAGCTCCGCGCCCTGGGGGCTCAGGTGCCAGACGGTGCGCAGGCCGTTCTCACCCGGAGGCCCCTCCACCGCCCGCGCCCGGTAGAGTTCCTGCATCGCGGACTTCAGGGTGTCGGACGAGGTTTCCACGGCCATGAATGGCGCACAGTAGGGGCGCCCGGTCGGAAACGGAAGCCAGCCCGTTCCCCGCCCGTCCGCCTCCCGTCAGCCGGGTGCGACGGGCGCGACGGGTGCGACGGGGCGTGAATGGCCCGTGCGTGGACCCCCGCATTGTGGCTACCGTCCCCTCACGATGAGCCGTTCCAAAGACCGAGGCCCCGACTTCGTCCGTCAGTTCGAGGGTGTACAGACGCTCGACGGATTGCTGGAGCTGGCTGGCAGCCCCTGTGACACCGCCGAGGTGCTCGAGCGCATGCGCGAGGCGCGCGCGGACGGAGGCTCCTCCAGCGACGTCATCCCCACCCTCTTCGCCGAGGAGCCCCGCTTCAAGGACCCGGAGCTGGCGCGCCGGCTGTACCAGAACCTGCTGGGCCTCTGGGACCTCGTGCAGGAGGGCAAGGCGGTGCGGCTGGAGGCGGACGAAGGCCCCCGCCCGCCCCGGCCGAAGCGGGAGCGGCTGCAACCGCCGGCCCCCTTCCACCCCGGCGAGCCTTCGAGCGAATTCGTGGAGGCCGCCTGGCGTTACCTGGAGGACGACGACAAGGCGCGCACGCGGCTGATGCATGCCTACGAGAACCGGCAGGATGGCCTGCTGGGTGCGCTTGACGCCGCTGGGCTCACGGACGAAGGTTACGGGGTCGCCCGGCACCTGCTCTTCGAGCTGCACGCCATGCTGGAGCTGGGCTGGCCGCCAGGGCTGACAGCCGCGGATGCGGCGGCCCTGGACAGGGATTCGGATGCGCCGCCCGCGCCGGACACCCTCCAGGCCTACGTGACGGAAGCGTTGTTCGAGGCGGAGCATGACGAGGAGCACCCCCTCGCTCCCGAGGAGCTGGCGCAGGTGCGCACCCTCGTCCGGCGGGGACTGGCGGCGCTGTGGCGCGCCCGCAAGGGGAGATGAAGATGGGCCGAGACGACAACGACGGTGGTGGCTTCACCGGCAAGCGCAACAAGTCCTACCGCGAGCTGGACGCGCAGCGCGGCAAGAGCAAGTACCACTCGCGCCAGGACGACCCGGCGCAGCAGAAGCTGGAGCGCAGCGCCAGCTACCAGAAATACAAGACGGCCGCGGACGCCCTCTTCACCGGCGGGGAGCTGCCGGAGGGGCTCGCCAAGACGTTCGACCCCGAAGGCAAGCGCAAGGCCCAGAAGGCCGCCCTGCAGAAGGTGCAGGATTCGGAGACGCGCGCGGACTGGGTGAAGGGCGTGGTGGAGTACCTGGAGAAGTACCCGGAGCTGCCCGAGGACGCGTACTTCCTCGACAGCCTGCTGGACCACCCGCGCGACCGCATCGTCGACCAGGCGCTGGCGAAGCTGGAGGCGCTCCAGGAGGCGGGCACGCTGCAGAAGAAGGTGCCCAAGAGCCTGGATCAGCGCCTGAAGTCCATCGAACTCACCGGCCTGGATCCCGACATGCAGGGCCGCGCGAAGACGCTGCGCGAGAAGCTGCGCGCCTGAGCCGTCAGCGCGCGCGGGACTGGTGGAGCAGCACCACCGCGCGCCGGCCCCCGTCGCCGGCCTGGTGCGTGAGCCGCAGCTCCGCGCCAGGCCGCGTGTAGACGCCGGCCTCGTCGCCGCGCTTCCACCCGGCCTTCAGCAGCGCGTCGTCGTAGAAGGCCTGCACCTGCGCGCCGGACAGGGGCACCTGGAAGGACAGCGTGCGCGAGCCCTCCGCGTTGACGCGCAGCGCGCCCTGCGCCCCGAGAGGCATGGGCGCGAAGTCGTTCTCCGTACCGGGCGCGCGCGCCAGGGCGTGGTTGGCCTCGCCCAGGTACAGCGTGGTGGTGCCGTCCGGCTGCGCCATCAGGATGACCGTGTAGGTGATGCGGCGGCGCGGATCCAACGCGGTGAGCATGGCCGCGTTGTTCGCCAGCTGCGGCTGCTCCTTGCCGGGCGGCACGTAGAGCCCGCCGGCCCGAAACGCGTCCGCGAAGCGCTGCACCAGCTCCCGCGCGGACTCCTTCACGTGCACCGCGCGCAGCGCCACCGGCACGCCGCCCGCCTCCACGATGTCGTTGGACTCCACGTGCTCCAGCACCTGGAGCTTCGGCCACGCGAAGCGCGGCGGCTCCGGCCGTGTCCCGGCGTCGGGGGCCAAGGCCGGGGCCCGGGGCTTCGGCTGCGCGAGGACCGGCGACGCCAGCACCAGCGCCAGCAGCAGCACCCTGGCGGGCAGCGCGGACACGGCCCCGCGGCTCAATGCGGCACGCCTCCCAGCCACTGCCCCTGCCGGGGCGTGTTGTAGGCCGGGCCGCCGGGGGGCACCAGGAAGGGCGTCACCTCCCAGCGCGTCTGTCCGCCCGCGTGCGTGGCGCCGAGGTTCTCCTCGTAGCGGTCCTCCTCGCCCCGGAAGCTCATGAAGAACTGGCCCTCGTCGATGGCGACCGTCGCGCCCACGACGCCCGCCAGCGCGGTGCCCGCGTTGCCCGCGCCGCCGTTGGCCTCGAACACGTCCTCCGCCCACTGGTAGTAATCCGTGTTCTGGCAGCGCACGCCGTTGTCGATGTTGAGCGCGCACGAGCGGCCTTCCGCGAGACTCGACAGGCCCCAGTCATCCAGCAGCATCGCGAACTGGCCGTCGCACACGCCGTCGTTGCCCGCGCGGCCCGCGGCGCACACGGTGAACGGCCGCGTGGCGCGCCGGGTGGACACCCGGAAGAACTCCGGCTGCATGAACTCACCGAGCCGCGCCGCCTGCATGGAGGACGAGGCCTGGCAGGAGATGCCCTCCGCCTCGAAGTTCATCCGCGACAGCGGGGCGATGCCCGCCGTGGTGATGCCCCGGATGCCCCC
>NZ_RAWG01000417.1 GCF_003611735.1 Corallococcus sicarius
CGATGGGCCTGCGGCCGATGGGAGGGACGGGCATGTGCGCACCAGGAGGGGGAAAGTGAGAACCGCGATGTACGGACCCATTGCGGCTGTCGTGCCACCGCGCCCCATGTCTGTTTCCAGGGGTTTGACTCCCACCTTGCCCCCGCCCGCTGATGACAGCGTTCCGGTCCCTGATGACGGCTGTCACCAGGCAGGCGGCCTGACGGCGCGCCGCGGCAGAACATGCGGCGCCCACGAGACCCGAGGGTAGAGTTTCGGATCAGGTGGACCGCCCATGACAAAGAGAGACACCGGCAGGGGAGGCGCAGGCACGGGCCCGTTGGACTCGGCGCGCGCGGGCGCGGGCACGGGCCGGGGGACGGGCCGCGGGGCGCCGCGTGCTCCGGAGGACGTGCCGCCCGTTCCGCAGGTGGGCCGCTACCTGCTGCTGCGGCGGCTGGGGCAGGGCGGCATGGGCGTGGTGTACGCCGCCTATGATCCGGACCTGGACCGCAAGGTGGCCCTCAAGCTCCTGCACCCGAACACGCAGGAGAACGCCGAGGAGGCGCGCTCGCGGCTGCTGCGGGAGGCGCAGGCCATGGCGCGCGTCTCCCATCCCAACGTCATCCCCGTCTTCGACGTGGGCATGTGGGGCGACCAGGTCTTCGTCGCGATGGAGCTGGTGGACGACGGCGGCACGCTGGGCACCTGGCTGAAGGCGGAGAAGCGGCCCTGGCGCGAGGTGCTGGAGCGCTATCTGGCGGCGGGACGCGGGCTCCAGGCCGCGCACGACGCGGGGCTGGTGCACCGCGACTTCAAGCCCGCCAACGTGCTGGTGAGCCGCGCGGGCCGCGTCTACGTGACGGACTTCGGGCTGGCGCGGCAGGTGGGGGACACGTCCTCCGAAGCGGCGTCCCCGGAGGAGGTGGAGATCCTCCAGGCCGCGGACCGGCGGATGCTGGAGACCACGCTCACGGAGGCGGGGCTCCTCGTGGGCACGCCCAACTACATGTCCCCGGAGCAGTTCCGGGGCACGGCGCTGGACGCGCGCACGGATCAATTCAGCTTCTGCGCGGCGCTCTACGGGGCCCTCTTCGGCACGCGCCCGTTCGACCCGGGCAGCATCAAGGCCTACGTCTCCAACCAGGGCGTGGAGGCGGAGGGCACGCAGTCCCTGGGAGGCACGCAGCCGCTGACGCCCCCGCGCCCCGCCGCGCCGCCGCCCACGCTGATCCGCGAGCCGCCCCGCGACGTGAAGGTGCCCGCGTGGGTGCGGCAGGCGGTGATGCGCGGCCTGTCGCTGGACGCGGCCGGACGCTTCCCTTCGATGCAGGCCCTGCTGGACGCGCTCTCCCAGGAGCAGCGCCTGGGACAGCGCAGGCGCTGGGTGGCGGCGACGGGCGCGGTGGCCGCCACGCTGGCGGTGGCGGCGGGCGCGGCGTGGCAGCAGTCGCGGGTGTGCGTGGACGCCGGGGCGCTGATGGACGATGTCTGGACGCCGGAGGCGAAGGCGCGGCTGGAGTCCGCCTTCCGCGCCACCGGCAAGCCCTTCGCGGAAGGAATGGCCCAGCGCACGGTGCTGGTGCTGGAGCAGTACGCGGAGGGCTGGAAGCACCAGCGCGTCCAGGCGTGCGAGGCCACGCGCGTGCAGGGCGTCATCACGGAGGAGCAGTTCGACCGGCAGGGCGTGTGCCTGGAGCGGCGCCGCAAGGACCTGCGCGCCACGGTGGAGCTGCTGGCCGGCGCGGACGCTGGCGTGGTGGAGAAGGCCGTGGACGTGGCGCACGCGCTGCCCACGCTGCACGAGTGCCAGGACGTGGAGGCGCTCGCCGAACAGCAGCGCAGGCCCTCCGACCCCGCCCTGCGCGAGCAGATCGAGAAGCTGGAGGGAGGCCTGTCGGAGGTCCGCGCGCAGGTGGACGCGGGCCGCTACAAGGCGGCGCTCGCGGCGCTCAAGCCCCTGGAGGCCCCGGTGGTGGCCACGGGCTACCTGCCGCTGCGGGCGGAGCTGCGCTTCCACCTGGGCTGGCTCCAGGAACAGCTGGGGGACTCGCCCGCAGCCTCCCAGCTGCTGTCGCGCGCCGTGTTCGACGCGGAGGCCGGTCGCGCGGACCGGCTGAAGGTCTCCATCCTCAACAAGCTGCTCTACGTGGAGGACGGACAGAAGCACTTCGGCCCGGCGGCGAACTGGGGCGAGCTCGCGGAGGCCACGCTGCAACGGCTGGGCGGCGAGCCCGTGCTGGAGGCGGACGTCAAGGTGAACCAGGCGAACCTCGCGGTCTCCCAGGCGCGCTTCGAGGAGGCCCGCGACCGGCTGGTGCAGGCGCGCGCCCTCTACGACAAGGCCCTGCCGGCGCAGCACCCCAAGCGCGCGCGGACGCTCTTCCTCCTGGGGCGCGTGATGCGCGAGCTGGGAGACCCCACGCAGGCGCTCGCGATGATGGAGGAGGCGCTGAAGCAGACCGAGGCGGTGGTGGGCCCCCTGCATCCGGACGTGGCGCGCCGGCACGGCCTCCTGTCCTGGTCCCTGCGCCAGCTGAAGCAGGAGGAGCGGGCGCTGGCCCATGCCCAGGCGGTGGTGGACATCTTCAAGGTCCTCTACGGCGAACAGAGCCCCCAGTTCGCGGAGGCGCTGGACGAGGTGGGCATGAGCCAGCTCGGGTTGAAGCGCTACGAGGACGCGCTGAAGACGTACGAGCGGGCGCTGGCGCTCAAGCGCAAGGCGCTGCCCGCGGACGATGAGAAGCTCCAGCCCTCCTATGACGGGGTGGGGCAGGCGCTGCTGGGGCTGGGCCGGGCGCGCGACTCCGTGGAGCCGCTGACGCTGGCGGTGTCCTTCGCCTCCGCGCCCGCGGAAGACCTGGGGGAGTCCGGCTTCGCGCTGGCCCGCGCGCTGTATGAGACGGGCCGCCCACCGGAGGCCCGGGGCGAGGCCACCCGCGCCCGGGGACGCTTCACCGAAGCCGGGATGGACGCGCGCGTGGGGGAGGTGGACTCGTGGTTGAAGGCCCTCCCGGCGGAGCCCTCCCGCCCGCCTGCCCGCACGCCTTCACGTCCGCGGCGGCGGTGACGGCCCCCAGGCCCGTGGGTCGTGCTAGCGTCCGCCGCCGTGTCGCTGCCACCCGACGAGGATGAGGCGCTCCTGGATGCCACGGCCACCCTGAACCGGGGGCGGGCAGGCCAGGTGCGGATGGTGCTCCGGGTCCTGTCCGGCGCGGAGGCCGGCAAGGTCCACGCGCTCAAGCAGGGCACGTACGTGCTGGGCAAGGCGCCCACGTGCGACATCGTCCTCTCCGACAAGGCCATCTCCCGCCAGCACCTGCGGCTGGAGGTGCACGACGAGCACGTGCTCGCGACGGACCTGGGCTCGCACAACGGCTCCTTCGTGGAGGGCCTGCGCTTCAGCGCCATGGAGCTGCGCCCCGGCAGCGTCATCACCCTGGGCACCACGGAGCTGAAGCTGGTGCCGGAGGACACGCGCGAGCGCTCGGTGCCGCTCTCCTCGAAGGACCGCTTCGGGGCGCTCGTCGGCAACAGCCGCAAGATGCGCGAGGCCTTCACGCTGCTGGAGCGCCTGGCGCCCGGCGGCGCGGACGTGCTCATCCACGGCGAGACGGGCACCGGCAAGGATTTGTGCGCGGAGGCCATCCACCAGCAGAGCCCGCGCGCGAAGGGGCCCTTCGTCATCGTGGACCTGGCGGGCGTGCCCCCCACGCTCATCGAGTCGGAGCTCTTCGGCCACGTGAAGGGCTCCTTCACCGGCGCCCAGGGCGACCGCGCCGGCGCCTTCGAGCGCGCCCAGAACGGCACCGTCTTCCTGGACGAGATTGGCGAACTGCCCCTGGAGTTGCAGCCGCGCCTGCTGCGCGTGCTGGAGCGCCGGCAGGTCAAGCGCGTGGGCGGCAACGACTACTTCACGGTGAACATGCGCGTGGTGGCCGCCTCGCACGTGAACCTGGAGCAGGCCGTCCAGCAGGGGAAGTTCCGCCGCGACCTCTTCCACCGGCTCGCCGTGCTGCGCGTCACGCTGCCCCCGCTGCGCGAGCGGCCGGATGACATCCCGCTGCTCATCAACGCGATGCTCACGGGGATGGGCCGTCCGCCCAGCGCCCTGTCGGACCAGACGCGCGCGCTGCTCCTCCAGTACCCCTGGCCCGGCAACGTGCGCGAGCTGCGCAACGTGGTGGAGCAGGTGGTGAACCTGGGCGAAGAGGCGCTCCCGGACCTGGAGCCGCCCCAGGACGGGACGCGCAAGGGGCCGGAGTTGGACCTGCCCTTCAAGGAAGCCAAGGAGCACCTCATCGAGGGCTTCGAGCGCGACTACCTGAAGAACCTCATCGAGCGCTGCGAGGGCAACATCTCCCGGGCGGCCCGCGAGGCGGACATCGACCGTGTCTACCTTCGGAAACTTCTGAGGAAGCACGACCTGGATCCGTCCGGCGACCCTTAACACGGGGCGGCAATCGGGGTAGGATGACATCCCCCATCCCCCTTCAGGAGACCTCCTCTTGAGCGTGACCCTCCCCTCGCACCATTCCAGGACCCCCCCTCCGCGCGCGGACGCGATGCACCCTGCCCGGGATGCGCAGCGGACGGCTCCCGCCCCGGAGAAGGTCGCCGCCGTGGCGGAGTCCAAGCCCACGGCCCTCCAGGCCGAGCAGGCCGCGGACGCCTACGCGGTGGAGCAGGCGGTCCAGCAGCTGTGGGCGAACCGGTTCGCGCAGGGCGCGGGCGTGTCGCCCCAGGAGGGGCCAGGCGCGTTGGGCGCGAACCCGGAGCCGGCGCCGGAGATTGGCGGCTGGGAGACGGAGGGCTCTGACGCCTCCGTGCTCAAGCAGACCAAGCAGACCAACTGCGGCGCCGCGGTGGCGGTGATGCTGGGCAATGACCTGGGCACCGGCAAGACGCAGTCCGTGTCGGACACGCAGAAGATGGACGCGCTGGAGTCGCGCTTCACCGACGGCAAGGGCACGTCGCCGCATGAGCTGTCCAACATGCTGGCCAACCAGGGCCTCAAGGTGACGCAGACGTCGGCCGGGCTCGACAAGGACAGCCTGGATGCGACCCTCGCCCGCGGCGGCAAGGCCGCGGTGATGGTGGACTCCTGCCTGGTGGACCCCACGACGAAGGAAGGCGAGACGGGCCTCGCGCACTGGGTCTCCGTGGAGGGCAAGGACGACCAGGGCCGCTACCTGCTGAAGGACCCCAGCACGGGCACGCGCATCCCGGTGGACGCGCAGCGGCTGGCGGACTCGATGGAGATCAGCTGGGCGAAGCATAAGGGCGGCGGGATGATGCTCGTGGAGAGCGCCAACGGGATCGGGGAGCCGCAGGCTGCGGCGGAGAGCGGGCAGAAGGTGGCCTCGATGGGCAACACCGACGGTGTCGGCTCCCGCGCCCAGGCCAACTTCGGTCGCGAGTCCTCCTAGCAAGGTCCGCCTCTCCTCATGGCGCTCCCCAAGTCCATCCGTCACGGTCCGCTGCGCGTCGTCCTGCCCGAAGGCTGGTTCGACGCCAGCCAGGTCGTCGCCGTGGGGCCGGAAGAGGACGGCTTCCGCTCGAACCTCGTCGTGTCGCTGGAGCCGGCCGTCCCCGGTGAGTCGCTGGAGCAGTACGCCGCGCGGATGCTGGACGGCATGCGCTCCGCCACCGACTTCCGCCTCGTGTCGGAGAAGAAGGGGGCCACCTTCGGCGCGAACGCGGGCGTGCTGCGCGAGTACACCTTCCGGATGGAGTCCCTCGTCCTCGCGCAGCTCCAGTTCTACGTGCTGCGCGAGCAGGTGGCCTTCACCTTCACGTACACGCAGCAGGCGAACCGGCTGGCCGCGACGCGGTCCGTGGCGGAGGCGATGCTGGCCTCCGTGTCGTTGGACTCGACGGCGGAGCTGGCGCTGCGCCCCACCGTCTTCCGGGCCTGAGCCTCAGACGACCAGGTGCTCCATGGCCCGCAGCCGCAGGAGCTGACGCGCCAGCTCCTGCACGCGCTCCACCTCCTGCTGCCCCATCGCCTTGCGCAGGGCCTGCTTCAGGTCCGTGGAGGCATTCAGGAGCAGCGTGCGCAGCTGGGCGTTGGTGAGCAGCGGGTTGAGGCGCCGCAGGTGGCCCACGAGCGCCCCCAGCTGCGCCAGTGACAGGCCCGCGACCATCACCTCTTTCGCGGAGCCCTCGTCCGGGCTCTGGCTGATGGCCAGCATCCACGGCGACACGAGCAGGGAGCGGGTGAACTCCCGCTCACAGGGCAGCCCCAGCCGCGCGCACTCCTGCACCAGCGGGCCGGCGTCGTGGCCGGAGATGACGGGCTGGATGCGGGCGGCCTCGTACTTCTGGAGCACCTCGTCGTAGCCCTTCCGGGCTTCGACGCCGGGCGGGGTGCGCTGGAACTCCGCGAAGGCGGCGTGCACCTCGGCCCGGAGCGCGCGCAGGAGCGAGGCATCATCGACGGATGGGGGTTCGCCCAGCGAGGTGGCCAGGTACTGCCGGTCGTCGGGGACGGCGCTCGCGGACTTCCACCACTCGTGGGCGACGGAGCTCTCGCTCAGGACCACGGGCAGGGTGACGACGCCCTGGCGGCCGGGGTTCGCGAGGAAGTTGGCCAGCTTCGTCGTCACCTCGGTGAGCCCGCGGTGGAGCCGGTTGATCAGCGCCAGGCGCAGCTTCGCGCGGCCCTCCAGGGCCTGCTTCGCGGTGTCCGGCGCCCGTCCGTCCGTGGCCGTGCGCTCGCGCGGGGACTCGGACGGGGTGGTGGGGAGCTGACGCGCCAGGA
>NZ_RAWG01000418.1 GCF_003611735.1 Corallococcus sicarius
GCCTCCGCCAGCGCCCGAACCGGAACCCGAGCCGGAGCCCGCCCCCGCGGCCGCCGAAGAGGCCCCCGCGTCCTCCGAAGAGTCTTCCGAGGCGTCCTCCGAGGAGCCGCCGCCCGACGAGGGCCAGGGCGAGTCCATGCCCGAGCCCGAGGCCGACAGCGGTGGCGTGATGGAGGGGCTCGCGGACAAGAAGAAGTTCGTCCCGCTCATCGTCATGGGCGTGGTGGGACTGACGTTCCTCGCGCTGATGATCGCCGTGCTCGCAGGCGCCTGAACGAAAACGGCCCCTCGCGGGGCCGTCGGACTGCTTCCAGACTCCCGAACTTCCGACCGCGGGACTAGCGGCCGGAGGAGATGCGCGCGACCGGCTGGATGTTCAGCTCGGGCGACAGCTCCTGGTAGCTGAGGATGGAGAACGAGGGGTTGAACTCGTACTCCAGCAGCTTGCGCACGTAGCGGCGGATGTCCATCGCCGTGAGGATGACGGGGCGCTGGGCGCTGGGCGGCAGGTGGCCGCACTCGGAGCGCACCGCGCCGACGATCTCCTGGGCGATGTCCGGCTCCAGCGCCAGGTGGGCGCCCGCGGAGGTCCGCTTGATGGAGCTGCGGATGGCCTCCTCGATGTTCGGATCCAGCAGGTACACCACCAGCGTGCCGGTGCCGCGCGCGTACTTGTGGGAGATGTACCGGCGCAGCGAGGCGCGCACATGCTCGGTGAGCATGACGTTGTCCGCCTCCACCTGGCCGTACTCCGACAGGGCCTGGAGGATGCCGCGCAGGTCGCGGATGGAGATCTCCTCCTCCACGAGCCGCCCGAGGATGTCCGTCAGCTTCAGCACGTTGACGATCTTCGGGACCACTTCCTTCACGATGGCCGGGAACGCCTTCTCCAGCTGCTCCAGCATCGTCTGCGTCTCCTGCACGCCCACGAACTCGCGGGCGTTCTTCCGGAGCACGGCGGCGGTGTGCAGGATGATGTAGCCGGGCACGTCCCAGGTGGTGAGGCTGGCGGCCTCCAGCGTCTCCCGGTACTGCTCCGGCACCCACGCGGCCGGCTGGCGCGTCGCGGGGTTGATGGCCTCGAAGCCCGGGATGTTCATCAGCTTGAGGCGCTCCACCGTGTCGTTCACCAGGATGTGGCCCAGGGTGGCCTGGCCGGTGACGACGGGGACCTCGTTGATTTGAATCTGGTAGGCCCCGGGCGGCAGGCCGCCGTTGCCGCGCGCGCGCACGCCGGGGAAGCGCACGCCCAGCTCCACGAAGAGGCCGTCGCGCATGAACGGGATGAGCTCGAAGAGGAACTTGCCGCCGTCCTGCCGCGAGTCCACGAAGGGCACCAGCGCGTCGGACACCTCCAACACGATGGGGGTGACGACGGGGATGAACAGCTCCGAGTCCGGGTTGAGCTGCTCCTTGGGCGCCGGCTCTGAAGACACCGGCGTGCCGAAGCTGGACTCCGTCGCGGGGCCCGCGTCCTCCGCGGCCTGATCCGCGTCCTTCTTCTTCATCATCGTGTACGCGCCGAAGCCCGCGCCCGCGCCGAGGAGGAAGAAGGGAATCTTGGGCAGGCCGGGGATGAGGCCCAGGCCCACGAGCATGGCCGACGCGATGGCGATGGCCTTCGGGTAGGCGGTGAGCTGGGTGCCCACGTCCTTGCCCAGGTGCGCGCCCTCCTCCTCGCCGCCCACGCGCGTCACCAGGATGCCGGCGCAGGTGGAGATGAGGATGGCGGGGATCATGCCGACGAGGCCGTCACCGATGGTGAGCAGCGTGTACTTCTGCGCCGCGTCGCCCGCGGCCATCCCCTTCTGGGTCACGCCGATGATGAGGCCGCCCACGATGTTGATGACCGTGATGATGATGGACGCGATGGCGTCGCCCTTCACGAACTTCATGGCGCCGTCCATGGCGCCGAAGAGCTGGCTTTCGCGCTCCAGGTCGCGGCGCTTCTTCTTGCCCTGCTCCTGATCAATGGAGCCGGCGCGCATGTCCGCGTCGATGGACATCTGCTTGCCGGGCATCGCGTCCAGGGTGAAGCGCGCGGCCACTTCCGCGACGCGCTCCGAGCCCTTGGAGATGACGATGAAGTTCACCACCACCAGGATGAGGAAGAGGATGGCGCCGACGACGAAGTTGCCCTGCACCACGAAGTTGCCGAACGCGACGACGACCTCGCCCGGGTCGCCGGTGAGCAGGATGAGTCGCGTGGTGGAGATGGTGAGCGACAGGCGGAACATCGTCGTGATGAGCAGCACCGTCGGGAACACCGACAGCTGCAGCGCGCCTGGCACGTAGAGAGAGATGAGGAGCAGTACCACCGAGATGCTGATGTTCAGCGTCAGCAGGATGTCCAGCAGGAACGTCGGCAGCGGGACGATCATCATCCCGACAATGGCCACGACGACCACCGCCAGGACGATATCGGAGTACTTGTTCAGGAAGCTGTTCGGATCGCCGGTTGCCATTCTCGGGGCGCCATCCTAGTCCGTGCCCGCCCCGGTTCCCAAGGGGGGGTGTGCCCTCCCCTGGCGAGGGAGGGGCCTGCGGGGAAGCTACGAGCGGTCCTCGGGGGCTTCGGCCTCGGCGCCCTCGTCGGAGCTCTCCAGGGCCGCGGCGGCGAGCATGCGCGCACGGCGGCTCAGGGGGTCCTTGTCCTCCGGGTCCAGCGACACGGCATGCTGGAAGTCACGGGCGGCGTCCGTCACCCGGCCCTGCCGCAGGAAGGCCTCGCCCCGGTTGACGAAGGGGGTGATGTCGGAGGGGTCCAGCTCGATGGCGCGGTTGAAGCAGGCCACCGCGGCGTCCAGATCCTCCAGTGCCAGGTGGCAGGCCCCCAGGGCCGTCTGGAAGTACGCCTCTGACGGATCCAACGAGGCCAGGTGCTGGAAGAGCCCCAGCGACTCGTTGAACTGCCCGTCCTGGAACAGGTTGAAGCCTTCGGTGGCCCGCTCGAGCATCTCCGGGCCGGACAGCGGCCGGGCGTTGTCGTTCGACACCGGAGCCTTGGATTCGGTCGTCATCAGCGCGGGTCCCTCACAGGGAGGACAGGAGGACGTGGGCCCGCAACCGACCACCGAGGGACTGGGGGTGGCTTCGGGCGCGGACAGCTTAGTCTGTTATCGGCACAACCTCCAAAGAGGGTGCGTCCCCGCGTGCGGTGCGGTTTTCCGGGGCCCTCTTTTCTGGCGGCGAAAAAGATCGGAAAATGCCGAGGAAACTTCCGGACCCCGATCCCCCATAATCCTTTTGTAAGCAGCTTCGCAGCGCACCCACCCGCTACCAAAAACCTGGAGACATCCCATGTCCAACGCTACCGTCGCCGGCGCCGCCATCTCGAAGGCCTTCAACACCAGCCAGGGCCTGAACGCCACCGAGCAGGCGTCCCTGAAGGGCCTCACGGGCGATGACCGTACCCGCGCCGAGGCCCAGCTGATGCTCCAGAAGCAGCAGGAGTCGGTTGCCTTCGCCTCCAACATCATGAAGAAGCTGAACGAGATCGCGATGTCGATCATCGGCAACCTGAAGTAATCCTGCCGCTTCCTGGCAGAAAGAGCCGGTCCTCCTTCACTGGAGGCCGGCTCTTCGCTTTTGCGGGCCACGCATGGCGCGGCGCCCCTGGCTTCACGCCAGGGACGCACGGGGCACGCGGCCTACTTCTTTGAAGGGGCGGACGGCCCGCCCGAACCCTGGACCCGCTCCGCCTGCTGCTTGAGCGCGAGCAACGTGCCGCGCGCCCGCTGCGTGGAGCGGCGCTGCAGGGACGGGTCGTTCTGGATGGCGCGGCTGAAGTCCTGGAGCGCGGCGGGGACGTTGCCGCGGCGCAGGAAGATCTCCCCGCGGCCCACGAGCGCATCCCCGTTGTCGGCGTTGAACTTGAGCGACTGCTCGAAGGCGTTGAACGCCTCGTCGAAGCGCTCGAGCGTCATGTACGCGGCGCCGACCTGGCAGTGCAGCACGCTGTCATACGGCGACGCGGCGACGAGCCCCTTGAAGATGTCCAGGGCCTGGGCCGTCCTGCCCGCCTGCATGATCTGGTGTGCCGTCGTCGCCCAGCGGTAGAGCGTCGCCTGCGGCATCTTCAGGAACTCACCCAGCGTCACTTCTCCGCGAATCAACCGCTCATCTTCTTCCTGCTGGCGGGACTCGGCGGGCGTGGCCGGGGATGGGGGCTTGGAACTCAACGTGAACCTCCTGACGAGCGGGGCACCACACCGCCCCGCTCGCTGGAGGGTGTGGCGACTAGAAGAAGATGTTGCGCGGACGCACGGTATCACTCATGCGCGGGATCTGCTTCAGGGCCTTCAGCATCGTGGTCACCGAGTCGAAGGCCTCCGTCAGGCCCTTGCGGTGCTTGCTCTTGTCGTACGCGCCGCCGAAGTCATCCACGCGGGTGAACGGGTTGAAGCCCTTCGTGCGCGTCTGCGACAGCGAGTCGAAGGTGTTCGTCACCGCGTTGAGGCGGCTCTGCAGCGCGGCCAGCGGCTCCTTGTTGCTCGCGGACAGGGCCGGGTTCGCCGAGCCACCGTAGGTGTGGCTCACGTTGACGTCGCCGCCCTTCTTCAGGACCTCGCCGCCGTTCTCCGAGCCGACGATCTCCGCGCTCTCGAAGGTCCAGTCGTCCGTGGAGGCGCCCATGGTCACGACGTCCACGGTCTTGTTCTGACCCGCGAAGCGGACCGCCTCGTCGACGGCGTCGCGCTTCACCGCGCTGATGGTGCCCTTGCCCTTGTCCAGGTCCTTCACCGACACGTGGTCGTCGCCCATGATGATGTCGAGCGAGCCCGTCACCGTCATGCCGTTGCCGTACGGCACGCAGTTGACGTTGATGCGGGTGCCGTCACCGAGCACGAACGTGGTGTCGTTCTTGAAGTCCCACTTGCCGCCGTCGCCCTCGTCCACGTGCGGATCCCCCCACACGCGGGTCTCCTTGCCGTCCGGCCCCGTCACCTTCCACTCGAACTGGCCCAGCGGTTCGATGGTGTAGCCACCCGGGGTCTTGATCTTGTTGCCATCGACCTCCAGGGAGTAGCGCGCGTTGGCGTTGTCCAGCGGGTTCGGCGTCTCCGTGGGGAAGGCGCCCGAGCTGGCGGAGGCGCTCTTCGTCGTCACCGACTTGCCCATCTGATCGGCCTTGGCGTTCGCCTTGTCCGACTTCGCGGTCGCGCCGGCAATGGCCTTGTCCACCTGGCCCAGCGTGGTCTCGATGAGCTTCGTGTTCTTCGCGATGGTCGCGTCGTTCACGACGCCTTGAGCAGGGTTCTTCACGCTGAGCGTCTGGGTGTTCAGACCGCTGATGTTCGTCGCCATGGGCATCCCCCGGGAAAGGGAACTGGAGGTCAGGAAAGCGCTAGAAATAGATCAACTGGTGGGATTGTCGCTCGCGGGCAGCCGGGAGTTTCGCTTGGAGGAGGGCGAATTTTCCAGCCAGGGTCCATCCGCGCACCCGGGAGGGCCCTACCTCCTATGCGGGCGAACCGGCGGGCACCGCGCGAAACCAGGAAATGGAGGGAAAAATCAGGATCGGAAATCCCGAGGAAACTTCCGGACCCCGATCCCCCATAATCCTTTTGTAAGCAGCTTCGCAGCGCACCCACCCGCTACCAAAAACCTGGAGACATCCCATGTCCAACGCTACCGTCGCCGGCGCCGCCATCTCGAAGGCCTTCAACACCAGCCAGGGCCTGAACGCCACCGAGCAGGCGTCCCTGAAGGGCCTCACGGGCGATGACCGTACCCGCGCCGAGGCCCAGCTGATGCTCCAGAAGCAGCAGGAGTCGGTTGCCTTCGCCTCCAACATCATGAAGAAGCTGAACGAGATCGCGATGTCGATCATCGGCAACCTGAAGTAATCCTGCCGCTTCCTGGCAGAAAGAGCCGGTCCTCCTTCGCGGGAGGCCGGCTCTTCGCTTTTGCGGGCCACGCATGGCACGCGCGCGAAAGCCCCGGGAGCAGGCACCCTGCCCCCGGAGCTCACGGCGCATGGCTGTGACTCAGGGCGTCGGAAGCTGGGCGTTCAGCAGGATCTGATGCCGGGTGGTGACGAGGACCTCGAAGTCCGCCGTCACGGAATTGGCGTAGTCGCCGGTGTCCTTGATGCGGACCTGCATGGGCCGGACTGCCTTGCCGGCCTGGGCGTACCGGGCGGTCACCGTGTACCGGCCGACGGGCACGTCCTCCACCGCGTCACCATCCGGCGTGCGCACCAGCTTCTTCGTGATGGGCGCGCCGTCGCTGCCGTCCACCAGCTTCCCGTTCGGGGTCAGCGTCAGCTCGATGTCGTCCGAGGTGATGGGCTGCTCCGGGTCCGCGGGGTCGAGCAGCTGATCCACGTACACGGCGACGAACCCACCGTAGAAGCCCAGGTCGGGGCGCTTGCCCGAAAGCTTCCAGGTGAAGTTGCGCACCGCGCCTTCGTTTCCGGCGAAGACGGCGTCGTCGTTCGGATCCAGGTCGAAGGTGTAGGAGCGGCTGTTGTACTGGACCTTGTGCGTCGCGCTGGCGTGCCAGGTCCCCGCCGGAGAGCTGACGTCGATGCGGTAGGTGCCATCCGAGCCCGTCGTGCCCAGGGCGTTGGTGTCGTAGATCATCGTGTTGTCCGCCACGACGACCACCCCCTGCATCGGCTGGCCGCGGGCGTCCACCACCTTGCCGGACATGTAGCCCTGCTGGGTGCCTCCGCCTCCGCAGGGCTACATGTCCGGCAAGGTGGTGGAC
>NZ_RAWG01000419.1 GCF_003611735.1 Corallococcus sicarius
GGTGGGGTGACCGGGTCCGGACGCGGCGGCGTGCTCTCCGGGGGGCGGAGTGCTTCTGGTGCGAGCTGGGCGGCGGCTTCGTCCGGGCGTGGTGGTGACGAGGCCTCAGCGGGAGTTGGGCTCTCCGGGGTGCGGAGTGCTTCCGACTCGCGCTGGGTGGCTGGGGTGGGTGTAGCGGCTTCGACCGGAGTGGCGAGCAGCGGGGACGGTACCGATGCACTGGCTTCGGGCGCCGTGTCGGTGGGTTTCAGGTCGGAGGCAGGCGCAGCCTCCGTGTCGCCGGGTGCCGGTGGCGTGGAGGGAGACGCCGCTGCTGCGTCCAACGAGGGGGCGACGGATGCCGGTGTTTCCGTCGGGGAGACCGACGCTGCCTCTTGGAGCGGGATGGAGACCGGCGTTGACGGAGGCGTTGCTTCTTCGATGGGTGCAACAGCCGTCACGTCCGGGATGGAGCCAGGGGCTGGCGTCGATGAGGGCGACGGTTCCGGGAGGAGCGTTGCGTCCGTCGTGGTTGCGGTGGAGGCGGGTGGTGCCTCCGGAGAGGGCGATGCTTCCACGAGGAGCGCTGCCTCCGTCGTGGTCGCGGTGGAGGCGGGTGGTGCCTCCGGAGAGGGCGATGCTTCGACGAGGAGCGTTGCGTCCGTCGTGGTCGCGGTGGAGGCGGGTGGTGCCTCCGGAGAGGGCGATGCTTCCACGAGGAGCGCTGCATCCTTCGTGATCACGATGGCCGCAGGTGTGGTCGTCGAGGAGGACGACGCTTCTACGAGGGGGGCAGGCTCCGTCGTGGTCGCGGTGGAGGCGGGTGGTGCCTCCGATGAGGACGACGCTCCGGCGAGGGACGCTGTCTCCGTCGTGGTCGCGGTGGAGGCGGGTGGTGCCTCCGATGAGGACGCCGCTTCAGCGAAGAGCGCTGTCTCCGGCGTGTTTGCTGCGGAGGCAGGCTCTTCCCCCGATGAGGATGCCGCTTCAGCGAAGAGCGCTGTCTCCGGCGTGGTTGCTGCGGAGGCAGGCTCTTCCCCCGATGAGGACGCTGCTTCAGCGAAGAGCGCTGTCTCCGGCGTGATCGCGGTAGAGGCGAGTGTTGCTGCCGAGGAAGGCGACGCTCCTGCAAGGAGCACAGCTTCCGGTGTGGCTGCGGCGGAGGCAGGCGCTGCCGCCGAAGAAGACGACGCTTCTGTGTCGAGCGCTGTCTCCGTCGTGGTCGGGACAGAGGCCGCCGTAGTCGTCATGTCTGGCGACGCTTCCGCGGTAGGCGTCGCATCCGTACTGGTGGTGACGGTGACAGGGATTGCCGTCGAGGACGCTGTTTCCGCGAGCGATGCTGCTTCCGCTGTGGCCGTGCCCGACGCAAGCGTTGTCGGGGACTGAGGCGACTCTTCCGTGATGCGCGATGAAGGTGTCGTGGCGGGGAGGGTGGCTTCCGCTGAAGTGACGGACTCGATGGATCCCGGAGTCGTGGGGGCTGCTTCCGCGTGCTCCCTCGTGGGCGAACCCTCTTCTGAAACCCGAAGCCCACCTTCCTCCGAAGCCTCCGCGGAGGCTTCGGCAGCGGGCGATGCAGATGCCTCAAGGAGCGCGGTCCATGCGTCCTTCGTGCTCCCTTCATCCGCGGACCCGGGCGCCGTCGTACCCGAGGCCTCTTCGCTGCCAGTCAGGTCCGCGGGCTCCGCCGTGGTGACAGCCCGCTCCAGTGCTGCCGCGAACGGATCCACGTCCTCCGGCACCGCGCCTTCATCGTGCGGGATGGGCGCCGGGGCGATGCCCCACGCGAGCAGGCGCTCCGCTTCCTGGCTGCGCGTCGGCACATCCTGCTCGGAGGACTCTGCTCCCGCCCCGCCATCACCCACGGCAGTGGCTGCAACGCCCTCGTCCGGATCCCCACTGAGGTCGACATCGACGTCGAATGACTGCTCGCCTTCGGACGAGGACGCCTCGGAAGCAGTCGCCGGCTCATCCTCGTGGGACAGGGGCGCCGCCGTCGCTTCGGGGAACGCCTGCATGTCTGGCGTTGATGCCGACTCGGCCGGTGCCTCATCCCCGTCAGTGCGCGCCGCGGATTCCCACCGCGGCGCCTGCGCATCCCCGAGGACGACGTTCGGATCAAACGCCTCGACCGACGCGGGCGCGAAGCCGGAGGTCGCATGGGCATCGCGACCTTCGTCTGTCCCAGGTGCTCCCGACCCCGGCACCCGCTCCTCCGCGAAGGCGGCATCCCAGGGCGGCGTCCCCTCGGAGGTCTCCGGCTCGGTGACCGCATCCGCTCCAACGTCGTCCGGGCTCGCAGCCGATTCGAACGGATCCGGATCCGCCTCCGTCCCCCTGGCTTCGACCGGCGGCACCTGGATGGCCGCGAAGGTGCCGGAAGAGGCCGGAGGCGCCTCCCAGGTCTTCGCCTCCGGCGGCGTCGAGCGAACGGTGAACATCTCCCGCGTCGACCGCTGCGGCATCCCCGGAACGGACGTGTTCCCCCGCGCATCGCGCGACGGGCCGAACAGCTCCGACAGCGGCGCAGGGGCCTCCTCGTCGTCCACCTCCTGCTCCGGGAAGAGCGACACCGGCTCATCGGGATCCGCGAGGACCGGAGGCGTGACGGCAGGCACTTCCGACGCGACCGGCTCCGCCACGGGTGCTTCCGGTGCGGTGTCCTTCTCCGGCAGCACGTGCCCGGACGTCGCCTCGGCGTCACGGGACGGCTGCACCAGGGCGTCCGGAAGCGTCGCGCTTTCGGCCACGGTCGCGGGCCTGTCCGAGTCCCGCTCCGGCGGCACCGTCTCCGTGCGGATCCGCGCAGGCCCTACGGGCTGGGTGCGGCGGACCAGCCCCGGCGGACGCGGCGCCGCGTCGGTGCCTGTCGCGGGCGGGGCCGTCACCCCCGACTCCGTGTCCTCACGTCCCGCGTCTGTCCCGGTGCGCTTCGCGACGATGCGGTCCACGAGCGCCTTGCTCGCGGCATCCAGCCGGGTGAAGCGCACCGTCATCCCGGCCCGCGCGTTCCCCGCGTCCGGTTGGGCCTTGAGCACCACGCCTTCACCGCGCAACAGCCGCGTGCCGTCCGCGAGGACGAACTCGAACGCCAGGCCCGTGCCTTCCGGCTTGGGGGCCTTGGTGGCCACGAAGACTCCGCCGCGCCCCACGTTCGAGCCGTACCGCTCGATGAACTCCTCCTCCGCGGTGTACGGGAGGCGGATGCGCAGGGGCAGGAGCTTGGAAGCCGGCCCGGTCATCGCAAGGGGATCCGCACGTCCCCGCCGGAGCCCTGCACCACGAGCGCCAGCCCATCGTCTTGCACGGCTTCCGCGGTCACCTCGAACAGCAGCACCAGCTCCGTGCGCTGCTCGGGAGCCCACAGGGTGGGCAGGGGCTTCGTGCCGGCCACCGCCTGCGCATCACGCGCCAGCGGGTAGGCCTGCCCCTTCGCATCCGTCAGCCGCGCGCCCGCCAGGGACAGTGGCGCGGGCGTCTTCCCCACGTTCTGGGTGATCAGCTCCACGCGCAGGAACAGGTCCTCCGTGGTGAGCCCCAACCCGCTCTTGCCGGAGCCCTTCACCGAGTGCGACGACTCCAGCCCGGTGACCTTCATCGCCACCGTGTCCACGTGCACGGTGTCATTGCGCGCGGGCAGCCGCAGCTTGCGTGGACCTGACTCGTTCATCCCCGCCGCCAGTCCCGCCAGTAGCGACTCCGGCTCTCGGGGCGTCTCCGGACGCGCGGAGGCCGCGCCGCCCTGCTTCACCCTGTCCGCCTCCGCGCGCAGCTTCTGGAGCGTGCGCATGTCGGCGTCCTGTCCGCTCCCAGACGTGGCGGACTCCTGCGTGCAGCCCCCCGCGAGGAGGGCCGCCGTCAGCAATGCCAGGGAGCGGGACGGGACGCGGGGACTCACGCCGGGCTCGCGCCCTTCACCAGCTCATAGAGCTTCTCGAGCGCCGCGGGCAGGTTGGCCGCGTCCGGACCGCCGGCCTGCGCCATGTCCGCCTTGCCGCCGCCCTTGCCGCCCACTTCCTTGGCCATCTCGCGCACCAGGTTGCCGGCGCTGATGCCCTTGGCGACCAGGTCCTTGGTGAGCGCCACGAGGATGACCGCGCGGCCGTCCTTCTCACCGCCAATGGCAATCACGCCCGAACCGATGCGGTCGCGGAGCTGATCCGCCATGCCGCGGAACACCTTGTCGTCCGCCGGGTCCACGCGCGTCGCCAGCACCCGCATGCCGTTGACGTCGCGCGCCTGGTCCAGGAGGTCCTTGTTCGAGGCCGTCTGCGCCTTGACCGCGACCTCCTCCACCTTGCGCTCCAGCTCCTTCACGCGCTTCTGGGTCGCCTCCACGCGGAGGGCGGCCTCCTTCGGCGTCGTGCGCAGCAGGGCCGCGACCTTCTTGAGCTCGTGCTCCTGCTCGCGCACGTACTGGAGCGCGCCCAGGCCGGTGACGGCCACGATGCGACGGACGCCGGACGCGACGCCGCTCTCGCTCGTCACCTTGAACAGGCCGATGTCGCCGCTGCGCTTCACGTGCGTGCCGCCGCACAGCTCGGTGGACTCCGGGTGCACGGTGACGACGCGCACCGTGTCGCCGTACTTCTCACCGAACATGGCCACCGCGCCGGATTTCTTCGCGTCGTCCAGCGTCATGATGCGCGTCTCCGCGCCCGCGTTGTCGCGCACCCAGGTGTTGACCATGTCCTCCACCTGCTCCAACTGCTCCTGGGTAGCGGGGGAGAAGTGCGAGAAGTCGAAGCGCAGGAAGTCCGGCGCGACGACGGAGCCCGCCTGCTTCACGTGGTCACCGAGCACGCGCTTGAGCGCCTTGTGGAGCAGGTGCGTGGCGGAGTGGTTCGCGCGGATGGACTTGCGGCGCTCCACGTTCACGGACGTCTGCACCATGTCGCCGACCTTCAGCGTGCCTTCCTTCACCTCCACCGCGTGGACGATGAGCCCCTGCACCGGGCGCTGCGCGTCCTTCACCTGCGCCACCGTCTTGCCGCCGTGGGCGACGATGCGGCCGGTGTCGCCCTGCTGGCCGCCGGACTCGCCGTAGAAGGGCGTCCGGTCCAGCACCACCTCCACCGTGGTGCCCGCGGCGGCCTCCGGCACTTCCACGCCGTCCTGCACGATGGCGCGCACGCTGCCTTCGCCCTCGTGGCCCTCGCCCTCGTAGCCGAGGAACTCCGTGAGGCCGGTGCGCTCCAGGACCTTCTGGTAGATCTCCCCGACGGCCTTCTGGCCGGAGCCGGCGAAGCCCTTGTTGCCCTCGTCCTCCAGGAGCTGCTTGAAGCGCTCCAGGTCCACGTCGAAGCCGCGCTCGCGCGCGATGATCTGCGTGAGGTCCCACGGGAAGCCGTAGGTGCCGTGCAGCAGGAAGGCGACCTCGCCGGAGAGGACCTTCTGGCCCTGCAGCCGCGCCAGCTCCTCGTCCATCAGCTTCAGGCCGCGGTCGAGCGTGCGGCGGAAGCCCTCCTCCTCGTGCTTCGCCACTTCCATCAGGAAGCTGCGGCTCTCGCGCAGCTCCGGGTAGGCGTCACCCATGAGCTCGATGACACGGTCCACGACCTTGAAGAAGAACAGCTCCTTCAGGCCCAGGAGGGTGCCGTGGCGGATGGCGCGGCGCATGATGCGGCGCAGGACGTAGCCGCGGCCCTCGTTGGAGGGCTGGACGCCGTCGGCCACGAGGAACGCGGTGGCGCGGGCGTGGTCGGCGACGACGCGCTGCGAGGCGCCCGTCTCCTGCGAGTAGGGCTGGCCGCACAGCTGGCTGATGGTGCCGATGATGCCCTGGAAGAGGTCGGTGTCGTAGTTGGAGCGCTTGCCCTGCACGACGGACGCGATGCGCTCCAGGCCGGCGCCGGTGTCGATGGACGGCTTGGGCAGGGGGATGAGGGGCGCGTCCTTCTCCTTGCGTTCGAACTGCATGAACACGAGGTTCCAGATTTCGAGCCACCGGTCGCAATCACAGGCAACGCCCTGGCACGGACGGCCCGCGGCCTCTTCGACACACGGGATGTCGTTGCCCTGGTGATAGTGGATTTCGGAGCAGGGGCCGCAAGGGCCGGTGTCGCCCATGGCCCAGAAGTTGTCCTTGTAGCCGAGCTTCAGGATGCGGTCGCGCGCGACGCCCTGCTTCTCCCAGAGTTCGAAGGCCTCTTCGTCCCAGGGGATGCCGCCCTCGCCGTTGAACACGGTGACGGCGAGCCGCTCCGTGGAGAGGCCGAGCCGCTTCGTCACGAACTCCCAGCCGAAGGCGATGGCCTCCGCCTTGAAGTAGTCGCCGAAGGAGAAGTTGCCGAGCATCTCGAAGAACGTGTGGTGACGGGCCGTGTAGCCCACGTTGTCGAGGTCGTTGTGCTTGCCGCCGGCGCGCACGCACTTCTGGGACGTGGTGGCGCGGCGGTAGTCGCGCTTCTCGCGGCCGGTGAAGACGTCCTTGAACTGGACCATGCCCGCGTTGGTGAAGAGCAGGGTCGGGTCGTTGGCGGGCACCAGCGAGGAGGACGCCAGACGGCGGTGGGCGCGCTCTTCGAAGAACTGGAGGAACGCCTCGCGGATCTGGGCGGCGGTGAGGGCGGAAGGCATGGTGTGGGTATATGCCACAAGAGGGCCGGGCGCAGCAGTTCCTGGACGGGTCATCCCCTGGGGGACGGGCCATGTGGGAGAGGCTGACGTGCGGGGGGC